>NZ_CBRF02000002.1 GCF_000470315.2 Psychromonas sp. SP041 | reverse complement strand
AACCAATTTTGACAGTTACAGATTTAGAAAAAGAAATATCAATTCCGGACGCGAGATGGAGCAGTCTGGTAGCTCGTCGGGCTCATAACCCGAAGGTCGTAGGTTCAAATCCTGCTCTCGCAACCAATTTTGACAGTTACAGATTTAGAAAAAGAAATATCAATTCCGGACGCGAGATGGAGCAGTCTGGTAGCTCGTCGGGCTCATAACCCGAAGGTCGTAGGTTCAAATCCTGCTCTCGCAACCAACTTATAAACTATTTAGAAGTTCTTTAGTTATTCAATCAACACATACCCAATACCCTACCAAAAACTAATATCTTCTATATGCTTATGCAAAAAATCTAGTCGATAAAATATATGCATTAAAAATGGAACAATCTGGTAGCTCGTCGGGCTCAATTCTCTATAAACAATGGCGAAGGCCGTAGGTTCAAATCCTGCTCTCGCAACCAACTTCTAATCTCTTTAGAAGTTCTTTAGTTATTCAATCAACACATAGTAAATACCCTACTAATATCTATTTTACGTTTATGTGAAACAATCTAATCGATATAAATTATTGTATTCAAAATAGAACAATCTGGTCGCTCGTCGAGTCAATTCTCTATAAACAATGGCGAAGGTCGTAGGTTCAAATCCTGCTCTCGCAACCAACTTATAAACTCTTTAGAAGTTCTTTAGTTATTCAATCAACACATACCCAATACCCTACCAAAAACTAATATCTTCTATATGCTTATGCAAAAAATCTAATCGATAAATATATTGCATTCAAAATGGAACAACCTGGTAGCTCGTCAGACTCAATTCTCTATAAACAATGGCGAAGGTCGTAGGTTCAAATCCTGCTCTCGCAACCAACTTCTAATCTATTTAGAAGTTCTTTAGTTATCCAATCAACACATAGTAAATACCCTACCAAAAACTAATATTTACTTTACGCTTACACGAAAAATTCTAATCGATAAAAGTGTATTGTATTCAAAATAGAACAATCTGGTAGCTCGTCGACTCAATTTTCTATAAACAATGGCAAAGACCGTAGGTTTGCAGCCAGTTATCGAAACCTACGAATGATAAACTCAAAATACTTAGCAGATAATAATAGTTCACTGTACTCAAGTTACTATAGCCGAAAAACAACGCCCTCTCGAACATCTTATTGCAATTAGTTGTTCATTATATTTATATATAATTTTATTGCCATATCGAACTTTAGGTTAAAAATTTAACTTAAACCTATCTAATAAGTATTAATAAAAATGACAGTTCACGTATACTATGCGCGTAAAACATAGTTATATGTTTCGTTTCTGAAAGCATGAATTACATGTAAGTATAAATAGTAATAAGTATTAGTTAGTATATGTACTTATAAACATAACAATTTTATTTCTCTACTTAATTTTATGTTTATTAATTCTTTAAACTAGATTGGAAGAACTGATTTGAATAATAAAAGACAAGTTGTCATTGTTGATGATCAATCAACAGGTAGAATGATCTTAGAAAAAATTATCCTGCAAATAGCCGATGACATTAAAGTAATTGATTTTTCAGATCCTAACGAAGCCCTAAAGTGGTTAAGTATTAATAAAGCAGACCTTATTGTAACCGATTATAGAATGCCTGGTTTGAATGGCGTTGAGTTTATTAAAGAAGTTCGTAAAACTAGTAGCGGCGAACATATTCCTATCATGATGATCACAGTGGTTAATGATAAAAAAGTCAGATATGAAGCATTAGATGTAGGTGCAACTGCCTTTTTAACAAGGCCTATTGATCAAATTGAATGCCGTACAACTTGTCGGAACTTATTAAAGCTTCATAAACAACATGTCATTATTCAAAATAGAGCGGATTGGCTAGCAGAACAAGTTCAACTCGCAACCGAACAAATTCTTCAACGCGAACAAGAAACCATTTTAAAACTTGCCAAAGCTGGGGAATATCGCGATGAGGACACTGGTAACCATGTTATTAGAATGGCAAAGTATTCTAAAGAAATTGCAAAACAGTTAGGCTTAAGTGAGCTAGAATGTGACGATATAGAACATGCAGCACAAATGCATGATATTGGTAAAATAGGCATTCCTGACCGCGTACTATTAAAACCTGGAAGGTTTGAGCCTGAAGAATGGGCAATAATGCAAACCCATACGACAATAGGTTATGAAATTCTTTCTGGCAGTAATTCTAAATATATGCAAATGGGCGCAATTATTGCCCTCAACCACCATGAAAGATTTGATGGTACAGGTTATCCTAACGAACTGGTTGGGTCAGATATTCCATTAATTGCCCGTATCGTTTCAGTCGCAGATGTATTTGATGCATTATTATCAGTTAGACCCTATAAAAAAGCATGGCCCTTTGAGGATGTTATTACATTTTTAAAAGATAATTCAGGCACACAATTTGACCCAGAATGTGTTGAAGCTTTTTGCAAAGGTTTAGACGATATAATTAAAATACAATTCGATTATCCAGATCATAAAATTTTAGAGAATGATATGGAATCACAATCCTAATGAAAGCTGTATTTGAAAAATTAAGCTTATTTACAAAACATTTAAAAAAAAATGGTGATACTGAGCCTGAGCAAGCCTTAGTAAGGGTCTTAGTCAGCTTATTATTAATCGTGTATTTTTGTATTCCATGGTTTTCACCAGAAAATTTTCACGAACAATCAAGAATAACTGTCCGTTTTATGGCATTTGGCTACTTTATTAGCTCTGTTGCTATTGTTTTTGCAATCACTAAAAACCTTAACCCCAGCCCAACTAGAAGAGTAGTCGGAATATTATTAGATCTTATATCACTTTCAGTGTTAATGATCATAGCCGTCAATGAAACGATTTATTTATTTGTTTTTTATCTTTGGGTTATTTTGGGAAATGGCTTTAGATTTGGTATTAATTATTTATATATATCATTAATTGTAGGTTTTTTTGGTTTTTTAGCCGCTATTTTTTTAGGTGATTATTGGCAAGCACATATGTCAATTGCTACTAGTCTATTACTTGTCATTACGTTAATTCCTTTATATTCAATATTTTTAATTAACAAACTCTATGCAGCTATTAGTATGGCAGAAAAGGCAAGCCAAGCTAAAAGTCGTTTTTTAGCAAATATGTCACATGAGTTAAGAACACCTTTAAATGGTGTTTTAGGGCTAAGTGATTTATTAAGAGAAACTCAGCTTGAACAAGAGCAACGTAATCTAGTTAATACCATGCAAAGTTCAGCGAAAATATTACTTGGCCTTATTGAAAAAGTGCTCGATATTTCTAAAATTGAAGCTGGTAAAATAGTAATTACGAAAGAGCCTCTGGACTTACACTCAATAATTAATTCTGTTATCGCAACACAAAAGATAATGGCGAAAACAAAAAATCTTAGTATTGATTCTAAAATAGACTCTGATGTTCCCTTTCTACTTAAAGGAGATCAGCAGTATCTTCGTCAAGTATTAGTTAACCTCATAGGTAATGCAATAAAGTTTACTGACCATGGTTCAATTAATTTACATATTCATAAAGTATCAGAGGATGAACACTCGACAGTACTTAGATTCGATATAAAAGATACTGGTATCGGCATTGAAAAGGATTTATTAGATAGTGTTTTTGATGACTTTACACAAGTAGGTATAGCCACTACACGACATATTGGTGGTTCAGGCCTAGGTACAACCATTTCGAAAGAATTAGTTGAGCTGATGGGAGGAGAAATTGGTGTTGAAAGTAATTTAGGAGGGGGATCTACTTTTTGGTTTGAACTACCTTTTACATTAGTCCCTAATACTCCATTAGAATTAAATGATACTCATTTATTAATATTAGCAACAGAGAAAACCAAGAACATTATACAACCTTTTTTAAATACATGGGATTTACCGTCAGACTTTATACTATCTCCCACACATGCACTATCTATGCTGAAAAAAGCACAGTCTCAAGATTCGGACTATAAAATCATATTAATAGATAAATGCAGCTTGTTAGAAATGACATTGGATCACTTTGTGAGTTTATTAAAATCAGAAAACCTACTGAATGGTCTTTCTTTAATATTACTTGATTCAGAAGAAAACAATTTAAACAACAACGAAGTAGAACAACGTTTTATATCTACTATTACAGATTTAAGTGATAAACGTGCATTATTTAATGCAATACATAGTGCTCAAAGTGTCGAAAAAGAGAACGAGAACACAAAAGTAATCTCTTTTAGTCAGTTTTATCAAAATCAAGCTGGCGCAAAAAAACTAAATATATTAATTGCTGAAGATAATAAAGTAAATCAACAAGTTCTTTCTGGTATTTTAAACAGAGCAGGACACTCCGTTATTATTGTAGATGATGGTGAACAAGCTTTAAACGTTCTAGCAAAAGATTTCGAAACAATAGACTTATTAATTGTAGATAAAAACATGCCTAAATGTTCTGGCGATGAAGTAATACAATCTTTGCGATTCATGGATACGAAAAACACTTTACCAATTATAATGTTAACTGCTGATGCAACTCCTGAAGCTAGGGTATTAGCAGTTGGATTAGGCATTAATGAATTTTTAACTAAACCCGTAGATTCTCATGATTTATTAGAGAAAATAGCTGTTATATCAAAAACAATAGAAAAAGATACAACTCCATTACCTCAAAAAACATCAACGATTGTTAATAAAAATATTTTCGCTCAAAATGTAATAGAAATTGATAGCCAATGGTGTGAATCTGCAACATTTAATGAATTATATTTATTAGATAATGATAGCGATTTTATAAAGCGCTTAGTACAAGCATTTATAAAAGATGGGAATAAACATATAAACTATATTCAAATAGCGATAAAAAATGACTATTTACAGTTTCGAGAGTCTCTACACGCATTAAAAGGGGCCGCTTCAGAGCTTGGTGCAAATAAACTTTCTGATGCTTGTTTACGCGGCGAAGCATATAAACCTTATGATATTGGAAAAAATGAACTAAATATATTTATAAATGAGCTCGAATATATTTATAATAAAACTGTAGAGACCTTAAATGATGCTTTAAATAAGATTCCTACAGCAGAAAAATAATATATTCTTTATTATATAGAGATGATTTATTAAGTGTTATTTGCCGTTTGACGCATAACTAGTTTTTCCATCATACGGAGATCTTTATTCGTAATGTTTAATGCTGAATCCACCCATATTTTAGTGACATCAAGCAGTTCTTTATACGGAATCGGATCGCAAATATCTTTTACTTTTCTCATTGATTGGTAACTATTTGCTTTGCGATTTGCAGTCTTAATATATTGATAAACCGCGATTTCTCCCTCCCCTTTCTCTGCCAATATATCGACGATTCCTAAATCATATAACTCTTCAGCTAAATATAATTTACCACTTAAAATTATCTCTTCAGCTTTAGTAGGGCCTACCTTACGAGTCAGTAAAGAATAAGCCCCCATACCAGGGAATAAATTAAATAAGACCTCAGGAAGCCCTAGTTTAGTTCCTCGTTCGGCAATTAATACATTACTTGATAATGCGCCTTCAAAACCACCTCCTAATGCATCTCCCTGTACTAGAGCAATCGTCGTTAACTCACAATTTAAATGAATCATATTTCGATATAAAGTATCGATACATTTTATTGCATAATTAAATAATCCCTCACGATCACTATTTTTAATTAATTGTAAAAAAACAGCTAAATCCCCCCCTAAATTAAAAACATTATCAACAGAAGAAGCGGCAATTAGATAACCGTATTTCTGTTGATTAGTCGCTTCCATTTCAGCTTTTACACTTTCTTGATAAGCAGTTATTTCATCTAATAATAATGCAGTAAAACAAGGACGAGGTTTAGCATGCATATAATACCAACCCGCTTTATATTTTTCATCGTAATGTGTTTTAAGTTGAGTATATTGGTTAGCAGGGATATTTTCTGTTGTTGCAACGTGTAGGTTAGTGACTCTTGCTAAGTTATCCATCATTTTTATTTTTCCTTTAAGAATTTAAGTAATTCAGATAGTTACCGAGATTACTCATTTACCAGAATTGATAAACGTTCTTAAAGTGTACCAAGATAAAATCAAATTTAGCCTGTTGATATGACTATATGATTTTTAAATAGAAACTACATTTAGGATAATAATAAGCTTAAATAATATTATTTAATTCTGAAATTACCTTGCTATATTTTTCGCTAAAAAAACCAAATTATGATAAATAGCTCAGAGACGATTGAACCTAGTTTAATAAACACGACCTTATCAAGTGTATTTTCAAATGAATTAAAAACTTACTCAGTAACCCAATTCGTGATCTCGAAGTAAATTTAGTTTTACCCTTCCTGTAATGAAGTAAAATAAGAAAATTTCAGTAATTGCATTAGGATCTGCCGTCGTCTCTTATAGACAAGTTTGGTACCAAGCATTTAGTGAAGTAGATAATGTAATATCCCCTAGGCAACATTACCAATACTAAGGGCTAAGATTACAACAGTAATATGATGTAGCTAAGGCAGCTGAACAGATCTATGTGAATCAATATAAGTATGATGCAGCGGGTATTCAAAATTAGCCGGATGTAAAAGAAACGCTATATCAGCACTAAGCGGAAGAGATATTGCTCCACCAATCAGCAGTGAAGAGCAAAGAAGATAACTGTAATAAGTTTTAATAAAAAACACTTAACAACCAGTAAAAATTTATTTAAAGCAGCTTATGAAAAAGTAACCACCTAACAACTATTTCTAGAGGTTAGGTGGTTCAATAAAAGAAAGAATTTTTAAATCGGTATTTTAGTTTTTATCTCATTCTTTTTCTTTTAAGCTACTTTCAGTATTATTAGCATCAGCACTAGGTTGATCACTTAATATGTCAGCCAGAGTCGAACGTGATAAATAACCTTTCACTTCACCTTCTGCGTTTAATACAGGTAGCTCATGTATATTCTCTAACATTTCAGGGATAACACTTTCTAATAAAGCATCACTTTGTACGGAAGGAACATCTTCAAGTAGTGCGGCATTAATGCTATTACTATGCTCATTTTCTTCTACATTTTCTAATGTTTCTTGTGTGATCACACCACGATACCCTTCATCATTCACAACATAGCCGTAATCTTGTTTAGATTGACGCATTTGAATTAAGGCTTCGCCAATAGTGTCGCTAGATATGCGGCAAATTTGTGGCTGCATAACTGTTTCAACCGTTAATGCACGGGCTCTGTTAACGTCTTTTACAAAGGCTTCAACATAATCATCAACGGGGTTTAGCAAGATATCGACAGGTTCGCCCTGCTGTACCAAAATACCATCGCGAAGAATCGCAATTTTATCACCAATACGTAACGCTTCATCAAGGTCATGCGTAATGAAGACAATGGTTTTATGTAGTTTATCTTGTAGTTCAATTAACTGATCTTGCATCTCACTACGTATCAATGGATCTAATGCAGAAAAGGCTTCATCCATTAACAGGATATCAGCATCAGTACACAAAGCACGTGCTAAGCCGACACGTTGTTGTTGACCACCAGAAAGTTGCGATGGATATTGATTTGCATAACCATCAAGCCCAACAGTTTCTAACCACTCTTTTCCACGTACTTCACGTTCTTTTTTGCTAATGCCCTGCACTTGCAAACCATAAGTGATATTTTGTAAAACAGTACGATGTGGCATTAAACCAAAACGTTGAAATACCATCGCCATTTTCTGACGACGAAATTCTTGTAATTCTTTACTGTCTAACTTCATCACATCGCTACCAGCGATTTCAATTTCGCCAGCAGTCGGTTCAATTAAGCGGTTAAAGTGACGAATAAGCGTCGATTTACCTGAACCAGACAGTCCCATTATCACGAAAATTTCACCAGGATAAATATCTAAATTAATATCAGACAAGCCAACGGTATGGCCTGTCTCTGCTAAAATAGTTTCTTTTGATTTACCGGCAATAACTTGCTCAAGCACCTTTTTCTCATTTTTACCAAACACTTTATATAGTTTTTTAATACGTATTAAAGGTTGTTTATTGTCTTTGTTGCTCATCTTAGTGGCCTCCAAAATCTTGCAGTGTACGTTTTGCGTAACTTTGAGATAGACGGTCAAAAATAATAGCGATGGCCACAATTGCCAGACCATTTAATAAACCCAGTGTGAAATACTGATTTGTAATTGCTTTTAATACCGGCTGACCTAACCCTTTAACACCAATCATTGATGCGATAACCACCATTGAAAGTGCCATCATAATAGTTTGGTTAATACCCGCCATAATATTAGGCATCGCTAAAGGAATTTGAACACCAAATAGCCTCTGCATTGAGCTTGCACCATAAGCAGTAGCCGCTTCTAATACTTCTTTATCAACCAGGCGAATACCTAAATTGGTTAAACGAATAACCGGTGGAATTGCGTAAATAATCACGGCAATAACACCTGGTATTTTACCAATACCTAATAACATAACCACAGGTATCAAATACACAAAAGCAGGCATAGTTTGCATGACATCGAGAATTGGTGTGACGATGGATTGAACACGATTCGAACGTGCCATTGAGACGCCAATAGGGACGCCAAGAATAATGGCGAGCATGGTCGAGACGGTAATAATACTCATGGTACGCATGGTATTTTCCCACATACCTAAGAAACCAATCAAGAAAAAGGCAAGCACAACACCGACGGTTAACTTCCAAGAACGGCTAATCGCGTAAGCAAAAACCGCTAATACAGCGATCACTAACCACCAAGGTGTCGCTAATAATAATTTTTCGAACCAGATAAGAAAGCTAAGAAGAGGATCAAAGAAAGATTCGATGCTGTCTCCGTACTCTCGAGAGAAACTGCGGTAGGCACCATCTAGTGTTTTTCTAAAGTCTAATAATTGGTGGCGATCAAGTTGCGGAATTTCCGACAACCATGATTTGTCTGACATGTTATTTGTCTCCTAAGATGAAAAAGCCCAGATAAACTGGGCTTGGGAGTTATGTAATTAAAGTGCTGCTAAAGCTTTTTTAATTTTTGATGCTGTTGGCGCGTCAACCCACTGCGTCCAAGTACTTTCGTAATTTGTTAAAAAGTGCTCAACCGTGTATTCCCCGTCAGCTTGTTGATCTTCCATCCAAGCTAATAATACGTTCATTTGTGCATTTTTAAATTCACGTTTTGCAAGGTATTCCATTACTTCAGGCGCTCTTTTAGCAAAGCTTTCAGTCACAACTGACTCAACGATTGAAGGTGGGTACATAGTCACTTTTGGATCTAAACAATCTTCTTGCGTAGTACAATTTTTGAAATGTTCTTCATCAATACCTGAACCTAAGTCGACTTTAACCATTTTGTATTTACCTAGCACAGAAGTTGGTGCCCAGTAGTAACCAAACCACCCTTCACCACGTTCGTACGCTTTAGCAATCGAACCTGAAAGACCGGCACCTGAACCAGGATCTAACAATTCAAAACCAGCTTCTTCAAGATTCATTGCTTCATATAGATTTTTTGTTGAAATTTGACAATTCCAGCCAGCTGGACAGCCCATGAAACCTGATTTTGTTGGATCTTCTGGATGTTTAAATAGTTTAGCATTGGCTTTAACACCAGCGAGTGTCGCTAATGTAGGATCTTTTTCTACCATGTAAGCTGGGACCCAAAATGCTTCTTCACCGCCATCTGTTAATGTGGTACCTGCATAACGAATACGGCCTTCTTCGACACCTTTATTCAATGCTTCACGCATTGCGTTACTCCAGAATTCAGGAGCAAGGTCTGGTTGACCTTTTTCAATCATCGATGCACCTGTTGCTTGTGTGTCACCAGGTACTAATTCTGCGTCACAGTCGAAACCATGCTCAAGGATAAAACGGTCTACATTAGCGATTAATGTTGCAGAACTCCAACTCATGTCAGCGATGGTGACTTTGCCACATTCACTTGCGACAGCGGGCATAGTGAAAGAAGCACATGCCAATAGAATAGAAGACGAGATAATCTTACGCATATTAATATCCTTATTAATTGTTAAATTTATTATGGATCATTTAGTTAAAACGATTCTATACTACACCAAATAGCTACTTATATGAAATCAAGCTAAAGTATAGACCTAAAAACGTTAACCAACGCATTCACACTTCACGCTCAATTTATTGCCTATTAGGCTCAATTTTCATCACTAAATAAATAACCTCAGCTCTGGATAAGCAAAGCGATACAACACCGCTATTTCCACGAATTTCTGCGTTAAATTATTTATCAATAACTCGTTATTACTTCAATAATTCGTCTTGATCGACGTAAAACTAGCGGCACTGACTAGTAAAAAATAGTACCTTATGATTTGAAATACAATTCCGCTTTCATTAACCAGAATTGAGGTTAAATACTAAAATTGACACTTATCACTTATTTATTACAAATACTTATGACAGAATAAACCACCTTCTCGATCATCAATCTGGCAAATCTAATGATAAATATTATAAATTTAGAGCATGACAAGTTAACCATTAATCACTGGCAATTACTTGAAAATGAAAGCTGGTGTGTTTTGGGCCGAAATGGTTCTGGAAAACAATACCTAGACCAGCTATTAACAGGTACTTTTAATCCAACCCAATTTAAGCAATTAACTTTACCCGACAAAGAAAAAGTAGGGATGATTTCTTTTGAAGCACAACAAAAGACCTATGAAAAAGCGCTAGATGCAGAAGCGCCTGATTATGTTGAGGTTAATGAAGCAGCTACTAAAGCAAAAGATTTCCTGCCTCAAGACAGATGGAATGATCCTCTGATCAGTGAGTTTGGTTTAGTCCACCGCTTAGACACTGGTTATTTACAACTGAGTACCGGTGAAAGCCGTAAGCTGCTCATTCTACAAGCCATTTTTAGCGGTATTGAGATTTTAGTCTGTGACAACCCTTTCGATAGTTTAGATGTTGCTTCTTGTGAGGCGCTTTCCATTGCATTAGAACGTTTGTCTAAAAACGGTGTGAGCATTTTATTAATGCTCAGTAATCGTCAAGACATCCCAGAATGGTGTAATAACATTGCCTTTATTGAACGTGGTCGACTTGATGTTATCGGCCAGCTTGAAGATGCTGAAACAAAAAAACAATTAGATGCGTTATTAAGCCCAGTGCCCGATCAAACAGACTGGCCCGAAAATATGCATGAGCTATCTGATTTTGAGCATCCTTACTTAGTTAAGTTGAACAAAGGGACGGTTCACTATAACGGTGTGAATGTGTTTGAAAACCTAGATGTGGAAATCAAGCCGCTGCAACATACTTTAATAACAGGACCTAATGGCAGTGGCAAATCGACCTTAATGCAATTAATTACCGGTGATTGTCCTCAATGTTATAGCAATGACATTAACGTATTGGGCTTTAAAAGAGGCTCTGGTGAAACAATTTGGCAAGTCAAAGAACACATGGGGATTGTTAGCTCAGAATTACATCGTCAATATCGAGTGAGCAGTGATTTGTTAACCGTGGTGGTATCAGGCTTTTACGATTCTATCGGTATGTATCAACAACCGAGTCCGTACCATATTAAAATAGCACGCCAATGGTTAAATAAAATAGGGTTACTGGCACAGCAAAAAAGTGCCTTTCAAAGTTTAAGTTACGGGGAGCAACGACTAGCGTTAATTGCGAGAGCATTAGTTAAGTCACCTTATTTATTAATCTTAGATGAACCAACACAGGGATTAGATGAATTAAACAGGCATAGAGTGCTTAACTTTTTAGAGCATTTAGCTAGCCAACATCATAGTACTATGTTGTTAGTAAGCCATCGTAAAGATGAGTTTTTATCTATATTTAACCAGCATATTAAGCTTTAGCTTATCTTATAAAGAACACATCTCTGATATTTATTGGTCAGAGATGTGTTTTAGAATTGAATCTACGACTCTCTTTTTATATTTTAAACTGACCAACAAGCCCTTCTAATTTACCACCTTCAGAAAGCACATCACTGGCAATTTTTTCAGCTTCAATACTACTTGACGTTAATGAGTTAACAATATTTTGAATCTCATAAACATTACGTGTTATCTCCTCTGTTACAGAGCTTTGCTCCGTCGTCGCAGTCGCAATTTGTGTACTCATATCGTTAATTGAAGTAATAGACATGGTGACCGAATGTAAACTTTGTGAAATCGTTTTAGATGAATCAACAGAGCGTACACTTCGCTCTTGGCTCAATGACATCGCATTCACTGACAATCCAACTAAACGATGTAACTCTTCAAGCATTTCATTGATTTCAAGCGTGCTTTTTTGAGTACGACTTGCCAAACTTCTTACTTCATCTGCAACAACGGCAAAGCCTCGTCCTTGCTCACCAGCTCGTGCCGCTTCAATTGCAGCATTTAAGGCTAATAAGTTAGTTTGATCAGCAATCGCACCAATTACGGTTAAAACTTGGTTAATTTTTTGAGACTGTTCACTTAACGCGCTCATGCTTGTTACTGCACCGTTAATTTCTTCCACTAATGCAGACACTTCAGTTAATGAGGTTTCAACACATTCTTGGGCATGCATGACATCCAATGATACTGCTTGTGTCGCTTCTGCAACCTGATTAGTATTGCTGGCAACTTCACTCGCAGTAGATGACATTTCAGTTACCGCTGATACGACTTGATCTGTTTGGTCATTATGATGGTGGAGTTGTGAAGCGATCTCGGTACTTTGCTGATTCATGTCACGACCCGCTTTATTAATCCCCGTAGTAGCAGTACTAATATCAGCGATTGTGTTTCTTAATTTATCAACAAATAGATTAAACGATTTACCTAATTGAGATATTTCATCGTGCCCAACTATTTCAAGACGTTGTGTTAAGTCTCCTTCTCCTTGCGCAATATCGTTTAGGTTATCTGCCATACGCTTAATAGGTTTGACCATTCTTGCTGCAACGAAGAAAATAATAACGGTAGTGAAAATAATTAAGGCAATTGAAATAGAAACAATTAACCATATTTTTTCATTGAAATTTTTGGTTACTGAAGCAGAGTACTGACTAATCGACTCTTCAATATCATCAATATAAGCCCCCGTTCCCAGCATCCAATTGGTATTAGGGATCATGGTTGCAAAGCCTAACTTTTCAAATTGAGTAGAAGAACCTGGCTTTTGAAAATAAAAGGAATAAATACCATCTCCTTTTTGTGCCGTATGAAGTAAGCCTTCAATAATTTTATTACCTTTGGTGTCTTTTAAATTGATTAAGCCCTTACCTTGCAACTCAGGTTTTATTGCATGAAAGATATTTTTCCCACTTGTGTCATAAATATAGAAATACCCCGCTGTACCAAAACGAATATTACGCAAAGCCCCTTCTACATCGCCTTGGTTAGGTAAAGACATTTGGTAAGCAATAATACCCGCAGCGACTTCAGTCACTTCTTTTAATTCGCGTTTTCTTTCTTTAAGTAAAGAGCTGCGAAATTCAGCAATGTTATTAGTAAGCCCTTCTTTTTCCAGAGTATAAGAGATAGATGACAATAAAGTTAAGATAACGATAAGCGGTAATAAGGTGAGCAATAATAGCTTTTGGAGCAGATTTAATTTATTCATGTATATCCTAATCTCTTGATATAGGTTGGATTGATAGCATTGCAATCTATTAAGTATATTTACTTAATTTGATTATGCCGTCTTAGTTAGCAAAACAATTATAAAATTGGTCAATTATCTTTATACGATTAAAAGGTGGGATAACGTTTTAAATTTATAAACTAATTACTTTAATAAACATAACGTATATCAAAGCTCTCAGAGGTTTAAGGCAGTTGAAAATTTAAAAAACCAACCACTATTGATAAGTAAGCTATACATATTCTAACAGTTACTTTTTAAAAAACACAAAAAAGCTAACCATAAATGGTTAGCTTTTGTTAGAAGTGAGACTTTGCTAGAAATAAATCTTATAAGTTTAAAAGACTATGAGATTAAACCGAAGAATCGAGGAAGGAATAAACTGATTTCAGGAATAAAAGTGATCAACAATAAAGTAACTATCAGTACAGCACAGAATGGCATAATACTTTTTATGACATCTTCAATCTTAGAACCACTGACACTACAACCCACAAATAACGCAGTACCCACTGGCGGTGTCGCTATCCCGATACATAGATTGAATATAATCATCATTGCAAAGTGAATAGGATCCATGCCTAATTGAGTCGCAATGGGCATAAATATAGGCGTAAAGATTAATACTGCTGGTGTTAAATCCATAAACATACCAACAATCAACAAAATGATGTTCATCAGAATAAAGATAATAATAGGATTATCTGAAATAGATAACATCCAATCACTGATCATTGTTGGTAGACCTGTAAACGCCATTGCCCACGACATAATAGTTGAAGCACCAATCAAGAACAGCATAATACCGGTGATCTGTGTTGTTTCTTTACAGATGATTGAAAAATGTGACCATTTAAGTGTTCGGTAACAGAGTGACAATGCAAAAGAATAAAGAACCGCTATACATGCCCCTTCTGTTGCAGTGAATACACCACCAATAATACCGCCAATAACAACAAAAATAAGCCCTAAGCTTGGCGTTGCTTGCCAAACAATTCTCAACACATCTTTAATAGTGTAACCATCATTCGCACTTGTTTTATAGCCTTTCTTTTTAGCGATAAAATAAGCGACTACCATACAGCTTAATCCCATTAAAATACCTGGTACATAACCTGCGATAAATAGTGCAGCAACAGATGTTCCACCCGATACAACTGAGAATACGATTAATGAGTTACTTGGTGGAATCAGAAGACCAGCAGGACATGAAGCAACGTTCACTGCTGTCGCTAAGTTTTTATCATAACCTTCTTTTTCGAGTTCTGGACCTAACGTCTTACCAACCGCAGCAGCGGCAGCAACAGCAGAACCAGAAACAGCACCAAACATCATATTAGCGAAGATGTTAACGTGTAAAAGTGAACCAGGGATCCAACCAACCATGAGTTTTGCAAGGTTAATAAGACGACCCGCGATACCACCCACATTCATTATATTCCCAGCGAGAATAAAGAAAGGGATAGCTAATAAACTGAAACTATCAATACCCGTAATGATTTTTTGACCTGCTGTAATACTTGCCACATCAAACGGTAAAATGAAATACATGATAGTCAAAGATGACATTGCAATAGCAATCGCAATGGGCATGCTTATCGCAATCATGAATAAAAACAGGCCTAGTAGCCAAACACCAATGGACAAGTCCATAATATAAATCCTTTTAAAATTTATTTTTTGTTCGATTTACAAAAAAGTTCAAGCGTATTTAATGCCAAATAAATGAGAATAATAACGGCTGAAATAGGTAATATTGAATAAACGGTAGACATCGGTAATTGCAATGCTGGAGATAGTTGTTGTGTCGTTCTTCCCATCAACGCAAGTCCACCTTTAAGCATTGCTAAAGAAACAAATGCGAAAGAAATCCCGTTGACAAGAATTTGTAATGCAATATGTGCTTTTCCCTTAAGGTAACCATCCAATAACGTTATCGCTAAGTGCCCTTTAATACCAAATAAATAACTCGCGCCTAATAAGCCAAGCCACACCATCGCATAGCGAGCAAGTTCATCAGTCCAGCTGCTCGGGTCATTCAACACATAACGGCTAAAAACTTGCCAAGTGACAGTGACTACCAGCAACATTAATGCAAAAGAAGAAATAAATAGAATCGACTTATCAAGTAGGTTTCTAAAAGATGTTAACATGTGGTGATACCTCAAAAAATTTTGCCCCAGCAAGGCCAGGGCAAAATTATGTTTTTACTAAGACTAATTAAAGTGCTTCAATTTTCTCAATGTATGGTGCTAATTTAGGATCTTTTTTAGCGGCATCAATCATTGGTTTAACTGCTGCGCGGAATGGGGCTTTATCCACTTCAACAAATGTTACGCCAGCTTTAATACCTTTCTCTTTGTTCATGTTATCTGTTGCGTCCCAGATTTTAATTTGTTCATCAAGAGATTCAGCTGCAGCTTCTTTTAATATTTTTTGTTCTTCTGGCGTTAATGAATTAAATGCATTTTCTGAAATGATAATGACATCAGGTGTCATTAAATGTTGATCCATAGAGTAAAATTTAGCAACTTCACTGTGTTTCATTTCAACTAAGCTAGAAATGTTATTTTCTGCACCGTCAATAACACCTTGTTGTAAAGCAGTGTAAACTTCATTAAATGGTACAGGAGTCGCTTTACCACCTAATAAGTTAACCATTTCCATCATCGTTGGAGACCCTGGAACACGTACTTTCATTCCCGCTAAATCTGCTGGTGATTTAATTGCTTTTTTAGCATAGAAACTACGCGTACCTGAATCATAAAAAGTCAGACCGATAAAACCTTTACCTTTACTTGAACCTAACATTTCTTCAGCTACTTCACTTTTCATGAATTTTCTCATGTGTGCAACATCACGGAATAAGAAAGGTAGTGCATTAACTTTAAACGTTGGTTCGAAAGATTCTGCTAAACCACCGTTGATTTTAGCCATATCAATAGCACCAGTAACCACTTGTTCTGCCTGATCACGTTCAGAACCAAGTTGGCCATTTGGGAAAATACGGATAGTTAGATCACCGTTAGACTTCTCTTTTACTTTATCAGCCATGATCACCATACCTTGGTGAGCAGCACTTTCTAATGACATAGCATGACCAAGGTTCAATGTTTTTGCATACACGCTTGGCGTGAGAAGTAATGTAGTCAGTAAAGGTAGTAATATCTTTTTCATTATTTTCATTTCCTTATTAAAATATCTATTTTGCAACAATCGGTTTAATCGTTAATAGCGACAAAAGCTATTGCAATATTTAGTAAAAACTGTTCGATGATCTGTAACAACAAGGGCATCTTACAAACTGCCTTAAGTATTACAATAACAAAATATTCGAGTATGACGTTGCTCACGTTTACTAATATAAAAATCAGACCTTTATCACTTTTAATTGAATTTATAATGAAGAAACAGTCATTTCATTAATTGGCCATAATAAAAAAAGCAAGCAAATGCCTGCTAGTCTTGAGGTTGATAACACCACAACTTTAAATAAGGTCACTCACCTCATTTGCTCTCATAAACGCTCTCCATTACAAAAAAAGTAATAAAAAACGAGTTCAATAACAATTAAAGTTAAAAAGTAACAATATGTATGACAATAAATTAAAAGAAGAAGTGAAATAAACACGCATTATCGACAAATGAAAAGTTAAAAAATGACGCTAAATGTAAACTATTTAATAATATATTTTAAATTATGTGAAGTATGTCCGAATTAATCCGTGTCAAATTTCGCTGAACTGCTACGCAGTCATCATATCTACTTAAAGCAGGTTAGGTTTTATATTGGTAGTGATATCATTTTGTGACTAACAACAACTTATAGGTAAATTCATGTTAAATAAAAGCACATTTGCTACTGTAAATAATAAGGTTTTTAAACTAGCTGCATTAGCTTGCTCTTTTGTTTTATTAGGCTGCGCGAATACAGCTTCTGACAACGCACAATCAATACAAACAAAGGCAGGCTCTCCTGCAAGCCAATTTGATTTATTAGGTTGGACAATCAGTGTTCCTGTCGATGCTGATGGCAACGGAAAGTCAGATCAAATAAAAGAAAAAGCCTTAGCCGGTGGTTATTCTGATGAAAACTTCTTCTACCTAGCTCAAGATAGCGGCATGGTTTTTAAGTCTCCAGTTAAAGGTGCTAAAACCTCAAAAAACACAAAATACACACGATCAGAATTACGTGAAATGATGCGCCGTGGTAATACGTCTTACAATACAAAAGGCGTTGGCGGTAATAACTGGGTATTTTCAACAGCGCCAACATCTGACCAAGAAAAGGCAGGTGGCGTTGACGGAACATTAGAAGCAACATTAGCGGTTAACCACGTAACGACAACCGGTGTCAGTTGGCAACAAGGGCGAGTAATCATTGGTCAAATTCATGCAAATGATGATGAACCAGTACGTCTTTATTACCGTAAACTGCCTAACCATCAAAAAGGGTCAATTTACTTTGCTCATGAACCTAATAGTGAAGCAGATGAACAATGGGTTGATATCATTGGTAACTCATTACCTAATTATTGGAATCAAGATGCAACACCAGCAGAACCAGAAGATGGTATTGAGCTAGGTGAGAAATTTAGTTACCGTATTAAAGTAACTGGCCATGAACTAGCCGTCACTATTATGCGTCCAGGTAAAGCTGATACGACTAAAACAGTTGATATGTCTAACAGTAAATATGATGTAGGTGGTCAATACATGTACTTCAAAGCGGGTGTATACAACCAAAACAAAACCGGTGATGCAAAAGATTACGTTCAAGCAACATTTTACGACTTGAAAGTAACGCACTAGATATATCAATAAGAGTTATTAACTTTTTACAATAAAATATATATGAATTTCATTGTAAAATATCAGTATAAAGACATCCTAAGCACTATCATACTTCACATTGATAGTGCTTTTTTATTAGCGGTTTTTTATTTAAAAGTTCTTATTTAAAAGTTCTTGTGTATTTAAAGTACTTTTGTATTTAAAGCACCAGTCTAAAAATACCTCGCCAACATAAGATAAACCAATAGCTTACCGTCTAAGCAATCAAAAGTGTTTTGAAATAGATATATAAGCACATCACAACAGCGTAGGATGCACCTATAACTCCTTAAGTAATATGAGCATTCAATGTCAATCGCTACCACAGAAGACACAACGACCCGCGCCCTGCTAATTTCTATCCGTACACCTAATGTAACTCAACAAGAAGTAGATGAATCATTGTCTGAGTTGGGTCGCTTAGTGAATACTTTAGGCTTTTCTGTTGTCGGTAGTAAAACACAACGTCAACGATCCACTAAACAGTTATCAGTATTAGGCTCAGGAAAACTGGAAGAGTTAGCAGCGCTAACCAATGATGAGGAACTGCCTGAGCAAAGTGACACAGCAACAGAGTTTGAGTCAGTTGACTTTGATCAGGATGAATTAAATGACTTAATTGCCTCATCAGAAATTAAAGAGCAAGCTAATGTGGTGGTTTTTGACTGTGAATTAAGTCCGAATCAACTGCATAATGTGCAAGCCGCATTAGGTGTAGAAGTTTACGACCGCACACGTATTATTATTGAAATATTCAGTAAACATGCACGTACTCGAACAGCAAAATTACAAGTAGAAATTGCACGCCTTAATTACTTAACACCCCGAGTACGCGATGAAAACAGCGGTGACAGAGAACGCCAAAAAGGTCGTTGGATAGGTGAAACTGCTTTTGAAATTAACCGACGTCGCATTCGTGATAAAATTGCCGATATAAAGAAAGAAATTCAAAAACTACAAAAAGAGATGCAAGGTCGACGTAGTGGTCGTATTGAGCAATTGTGTGTTGCATTAGTCGGTTACACCAATGCAGGTAAGTCATCTTTAATGCGCGCACTTACGGATTCTGATGTACTAGTTGAAGACAAACTATTTGCAACATTAGACACCACGGTTCGTACCTTACAACCCGCTACTCAACCGCGAATTTTAATTTCTGATACTGTCGGTTTTATTAAAAAATTACCGCATGATTTAGTGGCCTCATTTCACTCTACGTTAGAAGAAGCAAAAGAAGCCTCTTTATTGCTTTACGTAGTTGATGCTTCAGATCCAAATTTTGTATCTCAACTTGCTGTTGTCGATCAAGTGTTAGGCGAACTCAATGTAGATTTCAATAATAAATTATTAATATTGAATAAAGTTGATTGCTTAACGGAAGATCAACAATTGACATTATTAGAGCAATACCCTGATGCGCTACAAATAAGCACCCGAGATAAAAATGATGTAGCTATGGTCCACCAGCAAATCCAAGTGTTTTTAGAGAAAAAAATGTGCTCAGCTTGTTTTAATATCCCTTATACCGCCAGTGGGATTATGGGTGAAATACACAGTAAAATGCAGGTTATCGATGAGCAATATAAAGAGGATGGTGTGTTACTGACTTTAAAGGCGAGCCCTATTGCCTTAGAACGGTTACATAAAATGTTACTAACATCTTCTTTTTAAAAAGTTAATAACGAGATCTAAAAAGTAACTCGCAATCGTTAAAAACACAAAAGGCCTAATATTTTATATTAGGCCTTTTGTGTTAATTTGAATTGATTAATCGCTCAATGAGCGATTAACAATTAATAATTAAAAACTAACAGTTGATACTTTATTTTTCAAATTCAAACTTTCTCAATGTACTCTTTCTAAGTTCAGACTTTTCTTGTGCTGATTTTTTATACCATTCACCGCCACCATAAACCGCAGCTTCCCATGCTCCATAAGTTGGGTTTGGTAAAACAATGAACTTATCGCCAAAAATAGCTTTATGATCTTCAACAGCCTTCGCTCTGCTTGCCATTGTGCTACCTTCAAAAGCAACATCAAAATCGCCCAAGTTATCACCCATGAGTAAAACAATTTTATACCCCATCGCAGTGATACTATCACGTCGTTCTTGTTTTTCTGATGTGCTGGTTCTAAGCATCATGTGTTTATCATCAATCTGTGGAAACCCTAATGCCTTTAAGTTTTCCATGGTTGATGGTTTCAAGTCCATGTTTTTCTCAGGCATTGATTTTCTGTTCGTCACATAAAAAACGTCACCACCGGTTTCAACAACATGATTCAGAAAAGCGACAGCACCAGGTAATGCAGTTGCACTTTTATCTTCACTCCAAGCTTTCCATGTATCGCCGCTATAACCATAATCTTTACCAATTAAACCGCCGTTATAAGGGCTGTTATCAATGATAGTTTCATCAACATCAACAACAATTGCTTTTTTACCATCTTGTTTATCCATGTCCCATCTTAATTTAGCAAAATTAAATGCTTGGTAAGAAAGCGCGGTAAATTCAGCTGAGTTTTGTACCCATGAAAGGGCTAAAACTGACTCGTCATTTAAATTTTTAGCCGTAAATGGCTTATCAGCGGCAAAAGATGTCGAAGTGAATGCAACGACGATTGCAAGACCTAATAGGTTTTTAGAAAGGTTCTTCATTTTTTCTCCAGGAGAGTGTAATTGATAAGAGACAAGGTATAACCGTTAAATATTAACATGTTATACATCTATTACTTGATATTTATTGCGTGCAGAAGAGGCTTTTTATCATGCTAAGCAGAGTGAAATAAATTAATATTAACTATCATTATTCAAGCTTGAATCTGCCAAGCTTAAAAATAAAAATAAACGTTACCTTTCACCAGAGCCTTCGCTAAAAGGTAACGCTTTTATCATCGTATTAATCTTATAATGAATCTGGAATCACAATAGAATTAATCAGCCCAAATTTCACTAACATATTCAGGATGATCGATAAATGGATTACGATTTCCTTGGAACTCATAAGCCGCTTCATTACGGTCTAACTCTTTTTGACTCACAGGATCATTCTCATTCCAACTTTTCAGCATAGTAATAACCCACTCTTCAAACACATAATCTGAACTGCTATCTAACACAGCATCTGCAGAATCAGAGTTAACTTCCCATGTAGAAATGATATCTTCATAACGTGTTGCCATGTAGAAGTAAGCACGAGCAAAATCACCTTTAAACTCATCAATCGGCTCAAATACCGTACCAGAGTAACCTAAATCACTACTTGCAGAGCCAACTTTACTACCATTGTCTGATACAAATGTACTTGTACCAACAACACCATAAGGGTAATTACTACGTTTACCGTTCACATAACCATCCGTTACAAAAAGGTGGTGGATATCTGTGTACATTGGGTAGTCGTCATTAAACCAACTTTTCGGGAAAGAGTGTTCACGATTATAACAACTACCTTCACCAGAATAATTACCACACTGATCAGTCACTGGCGTATAATTATAAGTATCAGAACTTGATGGGTTTTCAGAATACATATCTAAAATAGTGCCATCATTTTCATAATAAACATCTAAAGAATTAGTGCCCATAAAGTCCCATAAGTTACTATAAGTTTTAGTCGTATGGTCTTTAATAATATTATACAGTGCTGTTTTTAACTCAAGACCCGTTAAATCCGCAGCACTTGCATAGTACTCACTTGTATTAGAGCTGCTGTCTGAGCTTACTGAGAAATCATCAATATAAACAATTTCAGGATCAACATATCCAGTTTGATCGTAAAAACGAATCCCAACTTCGATACTGCCACTAGCGGCGGCAGTGTAACTATAAGTCACCTCTTGCCATGCATTTAAAATAGTATTATCTGAATAAGTCGCATATTCAGTACCGATATATAAACGTGCTTTTATTAAGCCCTCTGTATGATAAACCCACGTTGAAAAGCTATACGTTATGCCTTCAGTAACATCAATCGATTGGCGAATATCAGTGTCACCCTGTGAACCACTGTTAACTGATATTTCTGCAGAAGATGCTCCTTCATTATAAATAGTCGTATTTTGTGAAACACTAACGTCGCTGTCGATAGTTGTCCATTCATCAGGTAAAGATGTAGACCAACTTTCAAAACCACCATTAACTAATAAATTACCATTAGAATCATCTACACGGTTCTTGTCCGTCGTCTCTTCTTCAACGTTCACTTCATCAACTATTTCTTCCACAGTGTCATCAGTTATCGTTTCCTCGCCATCAGATGAGAATGAGAAATTATCAACATAAACAATTTCCTCACCATCAAAACCCGTTTGGTCATAAAAACGTAATCCGACTTCAATATTTTTATCTTCATCAGCCGTATAGCTATAAGTTACTTCTTGCCATTGATTAACTAGATCGGCATCAGAATATCCTTGGTAACCATCAACATAAAGTCGAGCACTAACCATCCCTTCCGTATGATATATCCATGTGCTAAACAAGTAAGTTGTGCCAGAAACAACATCAATTGATTGACGGAAATCAGTATCGCCTTGCACTTCAGTTGTGACAGTTATTGCTGCTGAATTTTCACCAACAGCAAACGTTGCAGTTTCGCCTGTATAATAAATACTCGTACTCTGTGCAACACTAATCCCATCATCAATGATGGTCCAACCGTCAGGCAGTCCATCTGTCCAACTTTCAAAATCACTATTCAGTAATAAATTACCGTCTGTGACTGTTGAGTCATTATCTTCGCTTGCATCTTCTACCGTTTCTTCAACTTCTTCAGTAGCTTGAACTGCCGTTATATAATCGTTACTAGAAACCGTTGATGTATCATCACTACTATTACAAGCAGTAAGGCTTCCGAGCACCAATAAACATAGTGCTGTTTTTTTTAATTTATTATCCATTATATCTCTCTTTAAATTCCATTTAATCATTGATGGTTAATCATCATAAAAACAACAGCACTTACAACAAGCGTATTTTCAACTAATGTAAAAGCGCAATTAATGTAAGTGCTATCGTTATAATGATTAGATTCAAATTCAGTTATTACTGCGCTTTATAACGACGTAAAAAACCTAAGCCTAGTAATGAGATAAGGCCAAATATACTGAATGAACCACCACCTGAACCATCGTACTCTTCTGCAGGCGCAACACTCGTTGTCGTAGAATCTTTAGACGCTGCTTCAAAGGACATTGTTTTTGTAAACTCTGACATCACTTCTGCGTCGCGTATTAATGTCATTTTTGCAGTGTAATTTCCTGCATCTAGGCCATAAACTTCAATTTCAACCAATGATTGGTTATCTTCAGTAATCGTGACATTAGGGAGAACTACATCGCTCATATCTGTTGATGAAGACAATTGAATTTGTGCAACATCACCAATTAAAGCACCTTCTTCAAGCACATAAGGCACATCGACCGCACTGCTGCTAATGGTAAGGTAAACAGGCTCGCCTTCTCCCACTTCTCCATATTCGTAGCTTAATGACATAATCGCTGAATCGTGATCCGATGAACGGTACTCGTCATCAACATAGAAGTTCTCATAATCATCACCTTTATATTCAGTGTTGTAGTCAAATAAAGAAGATTCAGGTGCATTAATGTGCCAATCAACTGCATCGATTAAACGAGTTTCTAATGAAGTACTAATTAAAATATGATCAAGAGAACCAATTTCATCATTGTAAGAATAACTCCAACTTGATTGGCCTTTTTCTGCATCTTTTAAGGCAATAGTATTGATGTAACCATAGGTTTTAGTTATTTCTTGAGGGGTACCAGCCACTGTAAACTGAGGTTTATCACCAATGAACGTATCACGAGCAGTAGTAATGGTTTTACCTGTTATATTTTCAGTTAACACTAAAAGAGGATCTTCTTGACCGTAAGAATTTAAATCACCAACAATAATACGGTCACCACCTAGGTCTTCAAGCTCTTCACCTAGCTGTACAGCTGCGGCAACACGTAGGTTTTCACAAGCACCTTGTAAATCTTCATCTGGGGCATCATCTGACCATGTGCTTTCATCACCAAATTCAACACCATCCCATTCTTCCCAACAAGTTGAACCTTTAGATTTGAAGTGGTTAACAGCAACCGTTAATGTTTTGCCTGTATTGTTAACTTTAAAGGTAGCGGCGATTGTTTCACGTTGATAGTTATCACCACTTTCAAGTACGGCACCACTGCTATCTTTCATGACCGTATTAGCACTATTCACCACAACGGGTGCGTGCTGTTCTGGCATAGAGATAACGCTCATGCTTTCAATGCTGACTTTAGATGGACGGTATAATAATCCCGTCGTGATAGCATCTGAGCCTAAAGAATCAGACTCATCAAGTACTAAGTCACCGTTAGAGTCATATCCAACAAAAACGTAACGGTTACTTGTAGATACCGCACTATCTTCATCTTTAGGGTCTTCGTCGTAATATTCTTCATTAATCGCATCAACAAATGCTTGAATAGCACTGTCGTTGCCAAAACCGTTATTCTCAATTTCCATTAAGCCTACAATATCAGCGTCTAGACCTGTAATAGCAGACACTAACTTAGCTAATTGTTTTTGGTATTCAGCTTCGTCATCTGCACCACGGTTTTCACCATGTGAGTTAGTCTCTCCACCGTATGGCGAGTTAAATAGATTTAATACATTTTTCGTTCCAACTGTAATAGAAAAATGACCATTTTCAGTGGTTGTACTTAAATCTGGTGATGAGCGTCTATCTGTATTATGTACAAAGTTGTTGTTATATAACTCATTGGTAACCACTAGATTAAAGTTACTGTAGCTATAGGTGATCACCCCTTCCATTCCGATAACACTATCGTCAACACGAATATAATTATTAGCAGGATCTGAGCTAAAGCTCGAATAATAAGGAATTTCACCGTCGGCGGCCCTTGTACTGCTTTCAACCACTAAACGATAGTCATTATTTTCAGCAACAGCTGCTAAAGCGTCATCACTACCAGGTACATTGTCTTGCGTCGGATTTACGTTAGGGCGTTGGAAAGATAGGCTCATATCGTTACGGAATGTATCGTAATTAAACCCGAATGTTTTAGATACGCGCATATCTTGATTGCCACTCGTGTTGGCATCAATATCTTCAGGTAAATTAACTAACATACCTTCATAACGCTCTAATGTTGCATTAAATGACTCACCATCTGCCGCGATAATTTCAATATCCGTTGCAGTTGGTACCGACGATGTTGCATCAACGGTATCCCATTCATCAGTCTCAAGTTGCGTTAAATTATAAGATTCAGTGACCGTACTTGTGACACAAACAGTAGTACCGATCATGTCGTCACTTGCATTAGCAGTGCTAACAAAAATACCATCAGAGGTCAGTTCATCGCCATCTGGCACAACATCTTGCATATAAAACCCTTTTTCAGGGTAAGTCGTTACAGCCGTCACAATACCTGTGACATTGTAAGATTCTGCAGTGGTAAAACCACTTGTGATCAATGGAGAAGATGTACCTGCACCTTGCACTTCTGCGATCGTGGTTTGCGTATCTAACGCACATGTAGAAGCAACAACGTCTTGATATTCTGAGTAAGTTGCCGTTCCTAGATCATCATATACATCTTCACCAAAGTCTTCCCAATCTGCTGCTTTGTAGATTGATGATTGAGTCGGTATTGCATTTCCCTCGACAAATCTACGGCGCAATGTTTGTCCAGATCCCCAATAAGTTCCATCTATACCGATAATATCGTAGGTAGTATTAGTATCAGTATTGATAAGAGAGACTTTGTCATCACCGTTGAAACTTAAGCTATTAAATGATTGTTCATCGTACGTGGCAGCAATAACACTTGTTGCACTGCTTGCAATGGCTTCTGATAATGCGATATCTGCCCCACTGTTATAAATAACTAATGTTGAATTAGCGGGAATCGTGACACCTTCAAGTACGTTGTCACCAGCAGGATTACGAACTTGATTATTATAAGAACTATATTGCAATTCGATATTGCTTGGGAAGGTGTAATTACTTGTGCCAGTATTAGTTAATTCTATCGCTTTATTATCACCCGAACCTTCTAAATATTCACTGATAATAATATCGGTTATTGCGGCGCTAGCATGGCTCGATAAAATACCGCTTATTGCTAATGCTAATAGACTTTTATTTAAATTCTTATTCATTATTTGATCCTTCAATTTTCTTTTATTTTTTAAGTTTTATAGCTAATTAGAAATAAACACGAGCGTATGCATAAGCATCTTGTGCTGCTTCACCAAAGTTGCCTTCCAATGCAAAAATAACAGAACTTGTTGGTTTGAAATTAACACCTAACGTCCCCCAAATTCGCTCTTTACCCCATGAGAATTCACTATCAGGCGAAACACCATAAGTGCTGTTAATATCCCAAATTTCATATTCTTCGTAATTTAATGAACCAGTAAATTCAACTTTTTTATTTAAAGTGTAACGAGCTGAAACTAATCCACCTTGATTCTTAAGTGTTTGGTAATTGTTATAAGAGCTTGTTTTTTCAAAGCTATTACTAATAGAAATAACCGTGCTCGTTTGTGCAATATCTTCATTTTCAATATAACCATTTAAACCGATAGCGAAATCATCCGTAATGTAGGCACGTAGGCCTAAAGAGAAAAGTTTTTGCCCTCCGTACTTAGAAATACCTTCTGAGCCACTGCGTGCTTCAGCCCCAATCACCACATCAACATAATCACTGAAGTAACCAACATAACCATTAATAATGTCGCCTAATTCAGAGCCAGATGAACTTTCACCTTCATAAGAATAAGAAAGGCCCATTTTAAAATCAGAAAAAGAACCTTCATATTTAATCGTATTTTCTTGATCGCCAGCTTCGCCAGTTTCAACCGTTGTATCGAAAGTAAAGTCTCCATATTTATCGTAATCATCTAATGCGGTGTCGGTTAATCCGACTTCAATTGCATGATTTTTATAAAACTTATAGCCGATAAATAATTTATCTATTGTTAATTCCAAATCACCTGAGCCGTATGCCCAATTTTCACGTTCATAATCAACCTCTAATCGGTAATAAATATCCTCGTATTCACCTTTCAGGCCCAGTGTTGCAAAACTGTCATCGATATATGATTTATCATCCGTATAAAATTCACCATATTCATAATCGGCACCAATATGTCCACCGACACCGACTTCACCATAGACTTTCAGATTGTCACCATTTTCTTTTTCATAAATGGTTGCGGCTTGTGCCGTAGCCCCGGCCAAAATGGTTGATAGTGCGATGCATAGCGTTGATTTTTTTAACATTTTATAATCCTTAATTGAATGTTATTTGTCTTAATGTATTACTATAATTAGGTATTACTAATAATTTAAATGAATTTTTAAAGCTCGATAACCATAATGCGTATGAAATTATCATGCGTTTATGACAGTTATATGTAACTGATTAATTGATACTTTTTATTATTAAATATTGATTGGAATTTATCTTTATTAAATAAATCATTCATTTTTAGGTATGAAATCAGCAATATTAATCGGCGAGTTTTGTTGGATAAAATCCTTTAAAACTTCCGCATCGACATAACCGGTATTAACATAAGAGGAATGCTCAGAGAGCTTTGGATAACCATCGCCACCAGCAGCATTAAATGATGGAACGGTAAAACGATAAGTACGATTTAAATCAATCGGTTTATCACCAATAACAATATTGCTAACCTGCATGTCAGCAACCGTCATTGTAATACCTGAAAATTGTGCATAAGCACCAGAATCTTTGCTTTTTGTTGCAACCTGATTAAGGTAACTAACCACTTCAACTCCTGTCATATCGACATAAGTGATCGTATTGGCAAACGGTTGTACCGTTAAAACACTTTTATAAGAAATATCACCCGCTTCAATCGAAGCACGAATACCGCCAGAATTCATAACAGAAAAATCAGCTTGAGCACGTTGCATGTGGGCTGTAGCAATCAAGCGACCTAAGTTAGTTTGATTATTACGAACAACTTTTCGCTCTCCTTGTAGTAATCCATTACTACTACCAATCACAATATTTAAAGCCGCCTGTCCTTCTTCTTGGAATGGTTTTAGTGTGTTGAATACGGTTTCATTTTGTTGGATTTCATCTTGAATAAACACACGTGTTTTATTACCGTCAGCGTCTGTTACTTTTTTCTTTAAATTAACAGGAATAAGATTGTAAGACTGTAGTTCAAGCTCGCCATTTTTAAATGTGTAATCCGCACGCCCTACATATTTACCCCATTCATGTGCTTGTGCAATATAGGTTCCATTTTGGATATCCGGTTTACAGGTTTGTCCTGCTTTAAAGTCTGCATATACATTCACACCTTCCATACAAACAGGTTCTTGAGAATGGCCACCTACGATCATATCGAGAGAACCTTCATCAAGGTAACGCGCTAATTGAACATCGCCCGGTGCATTCGACCCGTTGTCACCATTTAAATAATGCCCCATGTGTGTAGCTGCAATAATGATATCAGGATTATATTTGGCTTTAAGTTCAGCAATCACCAATTTAGCTTCGACTTTGGGGTCAGTAAATTGCATATCTTTAATGAATTCTGGATTACCAATTTTAACAGTGTCTTCTGTGGTTAAACCAATAACAGCGACTTTAACGCCATCTTTATCAAAGATTTTGTAAGCATCAAACATACGTTTACCATCTTTGTATATATTGGCAGCAAGAAAGGGAAAATTTGCCCAATCCGCTTGCTTAGCAAGTACATCCAAAGGATTATCAAATTCATGGTTACCGACCGCCATCGCATCATAACCAATCATATTCATGCCAATAAAATCAGGTTCAGCATCTAAAAGATCTGACTCTGGTACACCAGTATTAATATCTCCACCAGACAGTAACAATACAGAACCACCAGCAGACTCGACTTCAGCACGGATATGATTAACTAACGTTGCACGTGCAGCCATGCCACGCTCACCATATTTATTCTGCCAAAAGTGTCCGTGGTTATCATTGGTATGAAGAATAGTGAGGTTATATTCTTTATCTTGCAGCCATTTTTGCTGAGTGGTGGTGGTCGATGAGAGAGTTGAACATCCGGTCAATATTAGAGACGCAATGCTCGCCACAATGAAGCGTTTATTATTCATAGATCTAATCCTTTAAATTCAATAAATAGTCTTATATGATCACATGTTTATGTGACTTTTATATTACAAATAATCCATTTTTCAATACACCATCTTATAAATGACAAT
This sequence comes from Psychromonas sp. SP041, assembly GCF_000470315.2. Taxonomy (GTDB): domain Bacteria; phylum Pseudomonadota; class Gammaproteobacteria; order Enterobacterales; family Psychromonadaceae; genus Psychromonas. The sequence continues at coordinate 233,194 of NZ_CBRF02000002.1, read as the reverse complement.
AGAAATCAATAGCAAGTAATCTTATTTCATATTATTTAATTGCTCTTTTTTGGTGCTAATAATGCCCTTCTTTGAAGATATTGCACAGTCTAAAGGCATGATTTTATTTGTTAAGTAAGCACTATCAAAGACAAGGGGGCACCTACATATTGACCAAAAGGTCAGTAATTGCTCTGTATTGGTGCTCTCTCTTTTTTTAAGATTTTACAAAAAACATAAAAATGACCTTTGATTCATAAAAAAGTTATGAGAAATGTAAAAAAATAACAATATTCAGACAAATTCAATGAGGTATTTTAAATAGAGGAATGATGAACAAGCTATAAAAAAGAAGTTAATGGCGTATACATATCCGTGACCATTCAAGGAGCGAAATTCAGTAAGCGGTGATGCGAAAAGATGCTAGGCAGAAAGAGGAAGATCTAACGGATTAAATCGACATTTTGTAACAACAAAGGTGTTTACTTCAAAGCTTATACCAATGGAATTAAATAAGTGATCAGAAATTGCGCAGGAAAAATTAACACTAATAAGGCGTGAGTTGTAGGAGATAGTTGTTCTCACTTCAAAACTCACAACGCAGTTAGGGGGGATTTTAACCAGCAAGAATGATCTCCTTATTAATTCTTTTGGTATTACCCTCTGGTCCGTTAGCTTGAACGGTAATGGGTATCGAATGTGTTTTATTGAATAAAGTAGCCAATACCTGTTAGAGGGTTTCAAAATTAAGTTATTTTAAATGAAAGTGATTGCACTTGATTAATTACAAGTGCAATTTAATAAACTATTTATTGATTTGTAGCTGGCAAGAAGTCTTTAATAATTTCATATAAACGAGGACGTTTCACAGCGATATCTTCTGCTGACAACCCTTCTAACGAATGTGGATATTTTAACCAAGCATCTGTTTCATGTAGATAATAATCAGGCACACGATCTGTTTGATTACGTGAAGGCTTGTAATAAGGCACTGCAATTCTGACATCTTCTGGCATATTCAATCTGGTTTTTCTATGTAGCTCTTTAATAATAGCTTCGATAGAGCGGCCCGTATCATAAACATCATCAACTAATAATAACTTATCATGGTGCTGAAGGTTCTTAACTAAGTAGTTTAAACCGTGCACTTTAACTTCTTTCTGCTGTTGATCAATTGCAGCAGCATACGAAGATGTTCTAATCGCGATATGATCAGATTGAATACCGTGAACAGCGAGAAATTCCTGAACCGCTATACCAATTGGTGCTCCACCACGCCAAACAGCAACAATAAAAGTAGGTTTAAAGTCACTATCTAGAATATTACGAGCTAATGCATAAGAATCTTCTAATAGGTTTTGCGCAGTTAAATATTGTTTATCAGCCATGTTAGTTCCAAGTAAAAACATTAAAGATAGTGCCACTAAAGATTGAATAAAAATCTTCTTTATGTTCTAATTTTTTGATTCAAAATCCTGCAAACATAACATATTAAATGGGTGATTTCTTGGCTAAATATGGTGAAAAAATATTTTTAGATGAAGATACGTTAATCGAGGAGTCATTTCAGCTAGCAACGCAAATTATGGCTAGTGACTTTAAACCAACCTTTATTGTGGGTTTATGGCGCGGCGGTAGTTCAGTTGGTATCTATGTACAAGAATGTTTACAGACCCTCGGTGTACAAACCGACCATATTTCTATTCGAACGTCATACGGTGGTGTTGATAGTTATCATCAACAAGCTGATGGCGATCAACCTATCCATGTACACGGATTAACTTATTTAGTTAAAAAGTTAAATGCTGATGATAAGTTACTGATCGTTGATGACATGTACCGTTCAGGAAAAAATGCAGATGCGGTGATTAACGAACTCAAAGCAAGGCTTAAACGTAATATGCCTGCTGATGTGAGAATTGCAACGGTCTGGAAGAAAGCATCATTACCTGAAAATAGCGGTCCAGATTATTTTGTGAATGCGACTGATGACTGGGTCGTTTTTCCCTATGAATTACAAGGTTTGTCACTTGAAGAGATTCAGCAACATAAATCATTTGCTTATCCTTCTATTAACCCTGAATTATTTATTAAAAGTTAAAAGTAAATAATTGAAAATAAATCATTAAAAGTGAATCATTAAAAATAAGAAAAATGCTGATTGCTACTCTACTATTGAGAACGGTTATCAGCAATATTGTAGAAAATAGGTTATAGAAAATAGATTGTAGGCTTAATGTTTTATGCCAATGGGATTAAATAAGTGATCAGAGATTGCGCAGGAAAAATTAACACTAATAAGGCGTGAGTTGTAGGAGATAGTTGTTCTCACTTCAAAACTCGCAACGCAGTTAGGGGTGATTTTAACCAGCAAGAATGATCACCTTATTAATTCTTTTGGTATTATTACTATGCTTAACCTAACTTGCTTAAAGTTTAACCTCTCAACGCAGGCCCTAAAAAAGTCTCTACACATAAATCCTGAAACCTTAGTAACCAGTCTACTCACTCTTCTTTCTAGCATGTTTATATTTATACATCTGTGTATCTGCTTCAGCTAATAATGCATCAATCGTTTCATGCTTTTTATGGTCAAATTCTGCTATTCCAAATGAAAATGAGACATCTAACGCAGGTTCTTTCTGTTCTAGATAGGACTGTAACGTCATTTCAAACTGATCAATAACCTTTTTCGCCTCTGTCATTGAAGTGCTGCTCAATAACACAACAAACTCATCTCCACCTAACCTCGCAATAATATCTGATTCTCTAAAAGAGCCACTTAATAATGTTGAAAATGTACTTAGAACAAGGTCACCCGTCGCATGGCCAAAATTATCATTAATTGCTTTAAACTTATCTAAATCTAAATAAGCTAACGTGACGGGGAATTCATTTCTAACGCTTAAACTTAATGTATTGTGCGCCATAGAAAGGAAACCTCGTCTGTTTAACAGGCCAGTCAGGTCATCATGCGTTGCTATTTGTACAGCAGACAGTTCTAAAGCAACCGTCGCAGCAAGATCTTTTAGTGCAGCGATATCTTCATTATTAAAAGTCCGTTCAATATGATCAACAAGGCATAATGTGCCTAAACGGTAGCCATTCACGGTTAGCGGGCAACCTGCATAAAATTCAGCATAAGGCTCCTCAACAACCATCGGGTTATCAAAAAAACGTTCATCTTTACTAGCGGCTGGAATAATAAAAACGTCATCACCTAATATCGCATGGCCACAGAAAGAGATTTCTCGAGAAGCTTCACTAATATCTAAGCCAATACAAGATTTAAACCATTGGCGACTTTCATCGACTAATGAAATCAATGCAATAGGCACATTAAACATTCTTTTCGCCATACGCGTAATACGATCGAAGCGTTCTTCGGCAACGGTATCAAGTACATTAATAGATTTGAGCACTTTAAGACGTTCTTTTTCATTTAATGGAATATCTGCTTGTTTCATAAATAGCCCTGATATTAATTTAAATATTTACTTCGACCGTAAAGCCGAAATCATACTGAAATCAAAAATAACCACATAATTTTTCTTTTCTATACCGTCTTTTATACACAGTCTTTCTTTTATAATTTTAGTATAAAATAAAAGTATTGGTACAACCATAACACCTCTACTTTAATGATGGTAAGTTAAATATGACCCATTCATTAAAACTAATGATAAATCACTTTTCTTAATTGATTACTACCCTAAGACTAAAAGAGCATAGTAAAAACAATAGTATACCCATATACTAATTTTTATAGGCCACTCCAACTAATAAGCCAGAAAAGCTTATACTTTCTATTTTTATGAACCTAATTTCAATTTAACAAAGGAATAACGTATGAAGGATATTAACTTCCCATTTCTTAAACATACTGGCGCTTCATTAAAAGGCTTCTCTAAAGGTGAAGCAGAAGTAGAGTTACATGTAAAACCTTACCATTTACAGCATAAAGGCTTTGTACATGGAGGTGTAATATCGACGTTAATGGATAATACAGGTTGGTATGCTGCGGTTTCTGGACTTGAGGATGGCTTTACTGCGGTGACAATGGAAATAAAGATAAACTATTTAAAACCTGCATTAGGGAAATACTTGTTAGCTTCAGCATCGATTAAACGCCAAGGACGCACTACTTCATTTGTAACCATAGAATTGCATGATGAAGGCTCCCTCATTGCTTATGCAACAGGTACTTATGCAATTATTAATGATGAATAAAATAGGTAGGAATTAATTAAAACAGAGATAAAAGTAAAATAAATAATAAAGTTCAAGGTCATCGGGCCTTGCATATCAACTTATCATTTCACGTGTTCTTTTAAGGAATTGATAGCATTTACTTTTTAAGAGCTTGTTTTTTTTAAGTCCTTTATTTTCAAATAATACTGCCCCCCTTTAGCTGCAGTATCATTACTCATCATATTAACTGAACAACTTAAATAACCATGATGTTCAATAAGATATTATTTAAAACGGATCACTACATCCATTTTTGTCGACATAGTCGCACTCAACGTTTGCTTTTTATCTGTTGCTAAAATAACCATACCGTTATGTTTTGCGATATTTTTAAATAGGTTATTCAAGTCAAACCCATTATCACGTTCGTGTGAATTTTTTACTTCAGTTTTTTTATCAAACAAGAGATCTGAGTTTTCAAACAACAATATATTTCTACTAATACGTGCTTCTGTAAACAGCTCAGCAACAGCACTTTCAGATGCTTTTTCGATAATTGCCGTTGTATGTTGCACTGTACTTTTTGTATACGATGTTAAGTCAGCAGAGACTGCTGCTAAATCACTTTCATTAGCGCCATTAAACGTAATTAAAAAACGTGTTTTATGGTTTGCAATTTGTGGCATATCATTTAAAAAACGGTGATAGCTCTTGCTTTGGTAATCTACTATTAACATTTATTTTCCTATTTAAACTCATTATTTTTTCTCCCAGTATTCTAACAGTTTATTATGAAAAAGGTTCACAACTCTTTCACATTAATAGATTCATATAACGTGCATTCAAATCTGCTTTTAATTGTGGATACTTTTGCAGTAATTCGATGAGTCGTTCCCTTGCTTTTTCTCTTTGTTCTGTTGCTAATAAACCATCTATTTTATTAAAGGTTGTGGTCACTTCTAAAGCCCCTTCAGGTGTCATTTCGCTTATTGATTTCACTTTATTTAATTGCCTAATTTCAGTGTCCGATGATGCTGATGGCAAGGTTGAATCAGCCATAATACTCGACACTTCTTTTTTACTCCGTTTTTCGATGTTCACCTTCTGTTTAATGCTTTTTTTAAGTGAATTCTTGACGGGTTGCTCAGTCGATTTAATCGATGAAAGCCCAGTCGCTTCATTTTCCATTAATTGATTAGTCGCTTGTTCATTTACGTTGTCAGCAGGTTCATGGAATGAATCACTGTTATGTAGGTATAGCATTGTGACTAGCACCAATGAAGCCGCTGTTGAAAGCTGCCCATACCAAGTTTGATATAGCGCTGGTTTTTTTATAGGGATAGCAGACGTCAAAGTGGGTTGACTCTTTGTTTCTATTGGTATTGTTGCTAATGCTAATATTTTAGCATCTAGTTCAGCACTCGGCTTTTCAGTTGAACCTTCACTATAAAACCTTGTAATATCATGGTCAGTATATTTATCACTCATTATACTCTCCCCATTTTATGCATTAGACAATGCTTTAACTTATTGATGCCATAACGAATCCGACTTTTAACGCCTTCGCTTGACTCCCCAACTAACTTAGCAATCTCATTGAGTGTGAAACCAGATTCGTGCTTCAATAAAAAGGCTTCTTTTTGTTGTCGAGGTAATTGCTTCAAACACCACCTTAAATGGCTTGCTTGCTGCGACAGGTGTAATTGTTCATCAATGGTTTTTTGTTGTTGATCAGCTAAGTGCCCTACTTCTGCTTCATTAGTGGCTTCAGTTCTTTTATCTTCAACATTCAATGCAATCACTTTATTTTCAGTTGTATTACGACGGTAATGGTCAATTAATTCATTATGCGCAATACGATATAACCAAGTAGTAAATTTACTGCTGACTTGGTAAGTTGAACGCGCTTTAATCAACTTACTCCACACATTTTGGTAAAGTTCTTCAGCTAATTCAGGTGTAGCACTTTGCCTTAAAAAATAGCGATATAAACTATCTTTATGGCGAGTGTACAAATCAGTAAAAGCTTGTATATCGCCCTGTGCATATTGCAGCATTAAGCTTTCATCAACGATCTCTGTCATAAGTCCCTTTACTGTACTTTTACCTGATGGCTTTTACTTAAATACCTTTATTTAAGGTATTTTAAGTTTGAATAATGCTATTTGAGGTGCTTTACTGCAATGCTTGTGCTGTACGTACTAATTGAATAAATTCAGCACGATAGCCAAAGTGGTCTTCACCTTTATTCTCGATGGCTAAATCTATGCAATCCTGATATTGCCATTGGACCGTATATTTTGCACCTTTAAGTAATTGCGTAAATCCAGCAACCGCAGCCGAAAACTGAAAGTCCTTACTGGTGGACCTATTTAACTCTTGAGCAAAAATAGGCTGGCTGATTAATTGGCTAATATCACTATTAGGCTGCTTATAACGTACCTTAACAAAGGCGAGTTCTTGATTATTTAATGTTGACGGTTTCTCTTTACTATTACGCTTAGTTTGAGAATTAAAATCCTGATAACGTAAATCGTCTATTTGTTTATTATTAGCCCCGACTAAAGTGACTTCATAAAGAGCCGTTACCGTATGACCGGCTCCCAGTTCAGCGGCATCTACTTTATCATTATTAAAATCTTCATTCGCTAATAAGCGGTTTTGATATCCAATCAATCGATACTCTGCAACTTGTTGAGGGTTAAATTCAACTTGGATTTTCACATCTTTAGCGATAATTTGCATGGTACTCGTCAGCTCATCCACTAATACTTTACGTGCTTCATTAATGGTATCAATATAAGCATGTTGACCATTACCAATATTTGCTAATTGTTCCATCAAACCATCATTATAATTGCCTTGACCAAAACCTAAGGTTGTTAATGCGATACCAGTTTGACGTTTTTTAGCAATTAACGCCTTAAGTTTATCAATCGATTGCGTACCGACATTAAAGTCGCCATCGGTTGCTAAAATCACTCTATTTACTCCCCCCTTTTTAAAGTTCTTTTCAGCAATTTGGTAAGCAAGTTCAATCCCTTGTGCACCGTTGGTTGAACCACCAGCAGATAACTGGTTAAGCGCTTGAGTGATTATTTGATGGTTATTACCAGATGTTGCAGGCAAAACGACACCAGCAGCGCCTGCATAAACGACAATGGCAACAGAATCATCTTCATCAAGTTGTTTTGTTAGCATCGTAAGGCTTGATGTCAGAAGTGGTAATTTATCAGGGGCATTCATGGATCCTGAGACATCTAATAAAAAAACTAAATTAGCAGATTTTAAATCTACTTTTGCCACCTCGAATCCTTTGATACCAATTTTAACTAGTTGTCGTTGCTCATTCCAAGGTGCATTACCGACTTCAGTATGCACTTTAAAAGGAACGTCTATATTGGTAGGAGAAGCATAATTGTAATTAAAATAGTTGATGAACGCTTCCTCTCTCACTGCATCATTGGGAGGTAGCTTGCCATTGTTTAAAAAACGACGGCTATTACTATAACTGCCTGTATCAACATCAATTGAAAAAGTAGAAACGGGATCGACACTCACTTGTTTAATAGGGTTTGATAACGAAGATAAATAATGTTCTCGATCTTCAGTTGTGCTGAAAGCAGGTAATTCAACAGGCAAAGACTCATTAACTATAAAATGGTTAGCTAACGAGGAAGGCTTTGTCCGTGCCATTTTTTTTGTTGAAGCGGTGCGAGCAATATGCAGCTCTTTTGATTGTAAAACATGATGATTTTTTAACGCACTTTGATAAACATCGCCCTGCTCTTGTTGGGATTGTCCAACTATTATTTGTTTTTGTGCGCCTTCATTAATGACGTCATTAACAACGTCGACTTTAATTTGTTTATCTTTTTGTTTATTTTTTTCAGCACCGCTTTGATTGCAAGCCGTTAAACTAGTTAACACCAGTAAACTAAGCATTGTTAACTTATATTTCGAATGAGAGCCCGCTTTTAAATCAAATGTAGCATTCGCTGTGTTTATTAATGCAGTCGTTGAACGAGAGGAAATAGAATTAGGAATGTTATTCATAAAATCACCTTTTAAATAAAACAGTATTGTTACTGCTATAAACGGATGACTTAATAAAGTGGGGTTAAAAGATAGTTAAAATTATTTATATCATTCATTATTTAAAAGTATTTTTCATATTAATAATACATAAAAGGATTTAATACGAATAAAAATCACTTGTCTGTTATCATCTTCCGTCTTTTTATATTGTGGAATATTGTTATGAATTCAATTTCGCCGACTCGCTCTCCCTTTGCCTCCATTATATTAGTTTTAGGCATTTTATTGATAGCAGCCAACTTACGCGGCCCAATAACAGGTATTGGCCCAGTGTTGGATCAAGTCATTGATAGCTTTCAACTAACCTCTTCTCAAGCGGGCATGCTCACCACATTACCATTACTCGCATTTGCTATCGCCTCACCTATGGCAACAACTTTAGCTAAAAAACAGGGTCTTGAAATATCACTGTTTATTGCATTGGTATTAATTGGTTTAGGGTTAAGTACACGCTTGGTTGATTCAGTAATTGTCCTTTATGTTGGCACAGCCGTGATTGGTGTGGGTATTGCGATTGGTAACGTTTTATTACCGAGTTTAATTAAGCGAGATTTCCCACATAAAGTGGCAGTGATGACATCCGCTTATGTGTTATCAATGGGTGTTTTTGCTGGTAGTTATTCGGCTTTATTAATTCCATTGGCAGCTTACAAAGACCTTGGTTGGCAAGTTGCGTTAGCTTGTTACGGCTTAATTACTTTATTTAGCCTGATTATTTGGCTACCACAATTAAAACAACATACTAAACCGACTAAAGATCTGACTCAGTCACATACCAAAGGTAAGATTTGGCATCATCCCATCGCATGGCACGTTACTTTATGCCTTGGTCTCAATTCATTTTTTACTTATGTGATGATTGCATGGCTACCGAATATATTAATGGAAGGTGGGCATAATGCGCAACAAGCAGGTGTATTACATGGTGCGTTTCAAATGGCCTCTGCACTGCCGGGAATTATACTAATACCCTTGTTATCAAAACTAAAAGATCAACGAATACTCGCGCTATCGTTAGCGATTTTAGGCTTTATTTGTGCTTTAGGATTATTGTACTTCCCTCACTTTGCGTTTATTTGGTCAACAACGTTAGGTTTTTGTGCCGGTGCTATTTTCATTTTAGGTTTATCTTACATAAGCTTACGTACTCATCATTCTGGACAAGCGGCTTCGTTATCAGGAATGGCACAATGTGTTGGCTACTTACTAGCCGCTATCGGTCCGATGCTTGCCGGTGCTTTACATTCACATTTTGACAGTTGGGCGCCTGTATTGTGGTTATGTGCTTTAGCCAGTTTATTGTGTGGTGTTTTTGGTTATTTAGGTGGACGGAATATTAGTTTAAGTGAAGATGCATAAGTACCTGAATAACTAATGCTACGCTAAACTAGAAAAATGATAAGACAGGAAAAGTAATAATATAAAAATAGCTAAGACGCAATGAAAGTTAATAAACGATAATTGATAATTGATAATTGATAATTAACAGTACTAGTACTCAGCTATTTTTAATTAAAAGCTATTCAAAACACACAGTCGAAGTTAGTGGCATTAATAAAAAAGCTTAACTATTTTGGGGCAGTCGGTGCGGTATCAAATGCAGTAATTGAATTCAACTCTTTAAGCCATGGGGCTGCAGAACGACACCATATTTGTGCTTTAGGTGTTAATTGTTCTCGTTGTTTGATTGCCCCAATACGTAAACCATATATTTTATCGCCATCACCTACCGATGTTGCATAAAGTGTTGTACCACAGTTTTCGCAAAAGCCCTGTGCTCGCTTATTACCACTTTCTGCGGTTTTTACATATTCTTTAGGCTTTCCTGCAGTAAAAACCACGCTATTGGGCAAAGACATCACCGCAATACGAAAAGGTCCACTAGACATTTCTTGGCAATCAGAGCAATGACAACCTACTACTTTATTTTCATCTACTTCAGCAGTGTATTCAATTTCACCACAATGGCATTGACCATTAATTTTCATAAAAATCCTAATTAATCTAACGATTAAATATTTTATTTAATAAAGCGAGAGAGTTTTAACTCGATTTCTTTAATAAAATAAACCATGTACCCCTGCAACACCAGCAAAAACAGCCACCAAACTAATTGAGAGTAAAATTGTGTGCATTAGTTGTAAATAATGAAATGCCCTTTCACTGTTTTTCTGTGCTTGTTGATGAAACCATTTATGTAAGAATAAAGGTTCCAGTACAAATAAAACCAACATAAATAGCATCCAAATAAAGAGCATTAAGTGTATCCACCATTGCATCGATGCCCACCCATTCAAGACGTACAACATATAAAAGCCAGTCAACCCCGTCACTAACGTTGTTAACTTAGCTTGAAAACTAAATTGATGTTCTAGCGTCTCAAATAAGCTTAATCTATTCTCGGTAGAAGGATTCTTTCTAATGGCGGGAATTAATACTGTAGCAACAAAAGCTACACCACCAATCCAAAGCACAACAGCGACAACATGTAATGCACGAGCGATAACAAAGTAATGATGTTCCATATAAAGCGCCTTACATTTACGCTTAACGTTATGCCCTATAAACCGATTAATCGATTAATCGATTCGAAAAGTAGAAGCACAACTTATTAACGCGAATAAAGTAAATAAAATAAAAGTGATAAGGCGTGATATAACGTCGACATCAACCTTTCTTCTATTATATTAAGCTTTATTTTATATTGAACTTTGTTCTACATTAACTTTTGTTCTTTAAGCCACTCCATTACTTTAATTGATCCCAACGAACAAAGGGATTTGTCTTCGTAATCAATAAATTGAATTTCTTCTATTTCTGCTGCTGGGGCTAAACGCCCTCTGAATTCAGCAAAATAACAAGTTAATTTAACAATAACGTCGTCAGCATGACCGTCTGCCTTTGCTTTAAAAGTAGCTGCGTATCTAATCGACTCAGGTATTAAATCAATAGAGATTTCTTCTTTAATTTCGCGTATTAATGCCGCTTCATCTGATTCGTCTAACTCACGCTTTCCACCAGGAAGATAAAAAAGTGTTTTATTTATAGAGCGAGCATTTAATAACTTGCCCTCGTAAATATATAACCAAGCTAACTTATCAATTTCTTTTTTCATAACCATCCCAAAATATAACTATCACGTTCAAATATCCTTATTAACTTAGCTTTTTCTACTCATTCCTGCTGATATTGCTAAGGCACTGCCTAATACAATAAACACGCTACCAACCGTTCGATTAACAAATATCATCGTGCTTGGCTTTGTTAGTAGAGGGCTTATTTTTGCGCCTAACCCTGCGTACATAAACATGGAAGTGCAATCTATAAAAAACCAAGTACAAGCCAGTACGGCATATTGTTCAATTTGAGGGAAGTCCGCATTCATAAAGCTAGGGAATAATGCAATAAAAAATAATAGGTCTTTAGGGTTACTGATCCCCACCATAAAGCCTTTTCTAAATAATAAGTAAGCAGAATAAGTGATAAGTGTGTTATTTTGATCGGCCTCTACTTCAGGCTCGGTGCGAAATATTGATGTTGTCTCATCGTGATGGTCTACAGCCTTTTCTCTCCAAGCACTCCATCCTAGATATAATAAATACCCTGCACCCAACATTTTAATCACAAAGAAAAGTGTTTCAGAAGCGGTGAGAATAGCGCCAAGCCCAACAGCAGAAAGTGTCATCAGCAATAATGCAGCAATAGCCCCACCCAAAATGGTAGGAAGTGTTTTTTTGTTACCGAATTTAACACCATCGGAAATACATAATAGCGCGGAAGGGCCGGGACTAAATATCAGTACGCTAATAACACTGACATAAACTAGCCAAGTACTTAATTCCATTTATTTAACTCCATTATCTAACTTAATCTTTATTGTTGTTCTTGTACTTATTACTGCTCTAAATTTACACGTAACTTTATTTGTAGTTTTATTTGTAGTTTTATACTACTTATGTAAATGAATTTATAGTGAAAAATATGTATAGACAAAAATAATGTTGTCTATGATTTAATACAAAGTATTAAAGAACTCAATACTTTGCATTACTTTTATCGTTGAACCTTTAAAACCGTTTCAGCTTAACCACTTTCGTTCAAGCCCCCAGAGCTTAATAAGTAAACACTGAGAGCTATTTTTACGAATAGTTAGGAAATAGTCTTTACGAATAAGTACCACGGATCGGGTAATCGTTCTCAGGAGCTTTAATAAATTCAAGCCCGCCTGCTAATACACCTATTTCAGGTCGAGCAAGCGGACCATTTGAAATATCAAGCACTTGCACTTGGCCTTGTTCATTGATAACAAATAGCCCAGGTTCAGCAAATACATGGTCAGTTTCTTTCTCTGAACGAGGATTAGAAAGATACAGTCCTAAAGTTTGCATTTGTTCGATGCTTAAACCGTAATAGATAGGGAAGCTTATCTCTAAATCGACTAAATGCATTTCAAGTTGCGCTTTACTATCCGCCGATACTGCGACAATCTCAACACCGTTCGCCGTAATTCTTTCTTTATATGTTTCAAGTAAATTAAGGTATTTAGTGCATAAAGGGCAATGTTTACCACGATAAACTACAACCATTTTCCAATCTGCATCTTCAGATATTTTGCTCAGATCAGCTTCGACGCCATCAAGACCTTTCACTAAGATAGATGGAAACACTGAACCTGCTGCAATTGCTGAATGTGTCATTATATTTACTCCTGATTTATATTGAAAAAATTAAAATAAGCACATCATTAAGGGTGTGTTTACGTTAAAAACCTTTATTGTTTAAAAATAAGGTTAAATGTAACGGGTACTGCAGTGCTAATTGATGGAAGACCAGCAATATTTCTGAGTTGCTCAACACCTTCCTCTAAGCCATAATCGCTTGCATTAATAACGATCGGCATAACAGACGTGACTAATAACCTTTCACCACTTAATTTAGTGACTTGTACATCGCTTGTTACTTGGTTTAGAACACCATGAAGTGATAAGTTGAATTTGACAGATTCCGTATACATATCGCCGACATTTAAGCTGGCTACTTTCTCTACATCAACAAAACCAGATATTTTTGCATCCACATACTTGGCAGCATCAAATAACATCGTTTTCACTCTTTCATTACGAATGCCAATATTTGTTTCAACACTACTAAGGTCGATATTGAGTTCTACCTGACCAGAATCATTAATTGTACCAGTTAGTTTTTGGAAGCGATGAACTTCTCCCACTTTTAAACTTTTAACAGTAATAAAATTGAGTGTTGAACTCTCACCAGATAAATCCCATTGTGCAAATGCACTTGGCGACAAAAAGGCGAATAACAGGGCAACTCCAGAGAGTGCTTTCATAAAAAATCTCCATTAATTTTTAGTTAGCTTAAAAATCCTATAAGTACCATCGTCTTAACACCTTGTTAAGTACAATAACTCCGTATTTACGGTGGATAAATAACTCTAATATTAATATTAAAGATGCCACACAATATCAAACGTAATAATTTAATCAATAAGTTAACCAAGGTTTAATCATAACAAGTAAGGGAAATGAAATAATAAAGAAGAGAAAAGCATGGTTTAACCAAAAAGTTATTGGTCAATAATATGATTAAGAGTATTGGTTAAAGGTAAGATTAAACCGGATCAATTGAATTTATACGACTTATTTTACTTTAAAGAACACAAGACGCCAAAGTCGTCATATCAAACTGCAACATGACGATTTAGCCGATAAAGTGATAATGATTTAAGAAGCTTAATTTAATAACGTCATTAGCTCAGACATGTGTTTAATTTGTATAGAAGCTAGAGGATGTTTCTCGTCTAATGTAGGCGCATAATAAATATTTTTCATTTTCGCTCCATTAGCAGCCTGTAGACCAACTAAGCTATCTTCAACAACAAAACATCGAGCAGGATCAGTATTCATTTTTTTAGCGGCATGTAAGAAAATCCCCGGCTCAGGTTTCCAAGTATCAATATCGTAAGAGCTGAAAATGTTATCGCTAAAGTATGGCGCTAACCCAGTGACTTTTAAAGCTTGCTCAATTTTCTCTCTAGGAGCAGAAGAAGCAACACAAAACGGAATAGTTAATGAGCTTAGTAACGCTTTAACTCCTTCATTCGCTTTTAAATGGTGTTCAAAAAGATGCTTTACCTTAAGGCGATAATCGGGAATGAAAGTCTCTGGGAAAGAAGTATCAAACTCTGATTCTAAACTGGTCAGAGTGACATTAAGCTTAACACCTCTGTATAGCGCCATTAATTCTTCAGCGTCAGAATCAATACCAAGTTCAGCAAGTTGCTGTTGTAGAGCAAGATTACAAAGGAACTCACTGTCGACTAAAGTCCCATCACAATCAAAAATAATCAAATCCAATATTTACTCCTTATGCCGAACTTCATTGAATGACCTAATTTAATAACGTTATTAAGTCACTTTATTAGACGGCTTCATTAAAACAATATTGTTGTTTATTTACACTATCAAACATAACGATTTAATCAACCTGTTGAATTTATTTTGATGTGCTGCACTTAATTTATTGAGAAAGGCAGTACAACGTTAGCAGGTTATAACTAAAGGAATTAAAGTCGAAGTAGAAATGATTATATCATTAAGTAGAGATCTCATCGGCCCATAATGTTGATTCGACAGAGGAGTTAATGATTTCAGCCTCTGTAATATTTAACGTCTTACTCAATTCATCAACTTTGCCCCAATTTGAATTTTCAACAGCTTCCGCTAACTTAATAAGATCTTGAAGTCGACCTTCTTCACCTAATAATGCATCTTTAATTTCTTGATTAATATTTAAAGGTTTAACAATAGAGGACATGTCTGAATCGAGTAAAGCATCGATAACTGACAGCATGCCACAAAGGTAACCGCTCTCTTTTTTATGATGTAAGCCCATTGAAGATAAGATCATTTCAAAGAATTTTGCACGCTGTAAAGACATATTAGACAATATGCTAGGTTTACCTGTGTTTAATGTTTTGATCACCGCATAAGTTATAAACTTACGTACGCGATCTTCACCAAGGTAAACCAGTGCTTGTTGTAGTGATTTTATGGGTGACCTAACCATTGAAAATTCATTAACAAAGTTCAATAATTTAAAGGATAGCCCAGGGTTACTTGCGATTATTTTTTCAATTAAACGCAGGTCAAGTTCGCTGCTAGACACTGCGACTGATAACTGTATTTTTGAATTGAGAGAAGAGTCTAATATTTTATTATAGATCATTTCAGGTTTACTAAAAAAATACCCTTGAAATAGATCAAACCCATATTCCTTTGCAGTATTAAATTCTTCATAGGTTTCTACTTTTTCTGCTAAGAATTTAATGTCATAGTTAGCTAAAGACTTGATATACAAAGCAGCTTGGGAAAGGGAATAGGTTGTGATATCGAATTTTATAATATGGATATGTTTATAAAAACGCTCCCACTCTTTGCTCGGCACAAAGTCGTCTAAAGCAATCGTGTAGCCTTTATTTTTTAACTCGACAATAATATTGTACAAGTTGTCACTAGGTGGACAATCTTCTAAAATTTCGATGACATAGTTTTTATTAGGGAAGTCGAATGGGAGCCTGTCGAGTAAACTTTCATAACCAAAGTTAACAAACCCTTTTTTACCATCAAGAATTCGCTTTTGATGCACTAAAGTTTGATTAACCAAGATGCTTTTAGTGGCGTAATCAGAACTGACATTTGGAAATGAATTTTCTTTCCCATCACGATAAAGTAATTCGAACGCAATGGTTTTTTTATTTCTATCGACAATCGGTTGTCGAGCTACATAAGAAGACATATTCCTACCTACTTGTAACAAGTAAAATACATTGTTTATCTAGAACATCCATTTCAACACTAAAACACTGAACAACCTTACTACATGGGGATTTCATGTAATATTCAGAATGCTAAAAGCATAAAAACCATAAGCAACAACAATGACAGATTTATAAGTTAAATAATATAAATAACGTAAAATAAAAGAACATAAGCAATAAATTGTGAAGCCATCAGTTTTTAGTATTTTAATATCGATTTACTGTTCAAGCAGTAAGCTAAAATACATGTTTTATTAAACTATTCTCATAACGAAGCTGAATATTACTTTATAAACGATGATAATTTAAATATTAAGTCATACCGCAATAAAAAACTTTAAATAACAAAAAAACCTATCTATCATTTATAACTCACACAGTGATAAGAAACTTACAAATAAAAACATAAACTTAACAACATACATTTTAGTTTCAGTGAGACTAATAACGTTTTTAAAGACATACAAGTCATGATTAATGTTTAGTGAACGTTATGAAAGAATAAAGTGTATGCCCCACTAAAGTAAATGTCTTGCTCTCGATGAGAAAGTGCTCGTAATCGCCACCATATAAAAATGCCGTATGGTATTTATATTGTTAATCCCACCCTCAACTAATATAATTTAGACATAACCAATAAAATGTAAATCATAAAAAATAGAGTTTACATTTTATACCTAAAAACCAATATAAATAACAAGGTTAAAAATGAATCCAATTATTGCAATTTTAAAAAAACACAATGTCAGTGACGAAAAAATTAAATCACTTTTTGAAGCATTAACTGACAATCCACTGATGGCAATGGGCCTGGTACAGCAACTAGGTATTCCACCAGAAGAGTTAAAGCAATTGATGGGCACTATCATGACACAGCCTCACCTAATTAAAGAAGCAACAGATGAGTTAGGGCTAGACTTTGCTAAAGTTCAAGAAGCAAAAGAAAAACTAAATAAGTAATGAGTGAAGTATTACCACATTAAAAACCAAAGTATATCGATAGTTTGTCAATGACTAGCCATCCAACTATTCGCTATCAAGCCTCCCTTATCTAGCGTCAGCTCCTTAACGTCAATGATATAAACGCTAGGCATGCAACAGCTTTGGTTTTTCTTACCTACTTTCAACTGTTTTCCCTTTCTTTTTATCGCTGTTCAGTCTGTTTAACCTTAAATTAATCATTGCATAAAGTGTAAATTATAGACTTCCTACCAGTGGAGTAGCCCTCAATTCGAAAAACCAACAAGCTACTTTACTATGGTTTATTTATTCCATAATGATTGGGGTTTTTATCTCTTTTTTATCTAACCAGTTCAAGCCAGAATGGCTTTATCAACATAACCTTCTAAACACAACCTTATACCAAAAGAATTAATAAGGTGATCATTCTTGCTGGTTAAAATCATCCCTAACTGCGTTGTGAGTTTTGAAGTGAGAACAACTATCTCCTACAACTCACGCCTTATTAGTGTTAATTTTTCCTGCGCAATCTCTGATCACTTATTTAATTCCATTGGTATTATCAAAACGATACAGACATATAAAATAAAGGGGAACTGAAAATGAAAGCCATTGGATACCAACATAACTTGCCGATAGAAAATGAATTATCTCTACAAGATATCGAACTGGATCAACCTATTGCACAAGGGCATGATATTTTAGTTGAAGTTAAAGCAATATCAGTCAATCCAGTTGACTTTAAAGTGCGCCAGACAGCCCCTGCTGTTGAAAATGAATATAAAATATTAGGTTATGACGCGACAGGTGTCGTTAAATCGGTTGGCGAACATGTCACATTATTCAAGCCAGGTGACAAAGTTTGGTACGCTGGCGATATTACTCGTTCAGGCAGTAACGCACAATTTCAATTAGTTGACCAACGCATTGTTGGTTACATGCCCAATACATTATCTTATGGTGAAGCTGCAGCATTACCGTTAACTAGTCTCACCGCATGGGAGCTATTATTTGATCGCCTGAATATCATTAAAGACGATCCGTCAAAACGTATTTTAGTAATTGGTGCCGCTGGCGGTGTTGGTTCAATCATGGTGCAGTTGTTAAAACAACTGACTCAACTTGAGGTTATTGCAACAGCGTCACGCCCAGAAACGGTATCTTGGTTAGAGGATTTAGGCGCTGATACCATCATTAATCACCGCAACCTATTGAGCGAAGAGTTTGCAGCTAAAGATGTAAAAGAAGTCGATTACGTGGTTAGCTTAAATAATACGGAACAACATTTACCTGAAATTATAAAAATTATTAAGCCACAAGGGAAGTTTGGACTAATTGATGACCCAACAACGCTAGACATCAAACCCTTTAAAACGAAGGCTGTTTCGGTACATTGGGAATTAATGTTTACTCGTTCATTATTTAAAACAGATGATATGCAAGAGCAACATACCATTTTAAATAACGTAGCAAAAATGATTGATAACGGACTCATTAAAACCACAGTGGGTGAAAATTTAGGGGTGATTAATGCCGCTAATTTACGACAAGCTCACCAACAACTGGAAACACAAAAAACAAAAGGTAAAGTGGTCTTAGAAGGGTTTTAATAACGATTTTTAACAGGTATCAATTTACTCAATGAGTTATTGGTTGAGTTCAAACTCAGTCAATAATACTGCTGAACAAAAAGAGCTTAATCATCACTCTTTTGTTCAGCGTTTATTGCTTCATTTTGAGAAAGAGGGTTTTGGGGAAGAGGAAGCAGTTAATCTGGCCATTTTATTTATACATCTTTTTATAATTAGGCACATGGTCAACCCAAAAAGCGGGCGTTCCGATATACTCTTGAACTGTTTTGATAAACTCACTGACCAAAGGTGTTTGTTTTCGATGTGGATAAAGCGCATAGATCCCCGTATCCATTGTCGACAGTTTATAATCGGTTAATAATGTCACTAACCCCATTTCTTCCATTGGCTTTTCTAAGTTAAATAAGTCAATAATCGCATAACCTAACCCTGCTTGTACTGCCCCCATCATGGCGCGGACATCACTGACTTTATAACTCCCCTTTATCTTAAAGGTTTTCATTAGCTCACTATGAGGTTGCTCACTTACTTTTATTTGGTCAAGGCTGACATCGCCATTCCCATAAATAATAGCAGGTAAAGCAATCAACTCTTCTGGTGTTGTAGGTAGTCCGTAATGAGCAATAAAATCATGTGAAGCAATTAACGCAAAATGCGCATTAGCGATTTTTTTAACCATTAAATTTGAATCATTTAACTTACCGATCCTAAAAGCTAAATCAAAATGGTCACCAATAATATCGCTTCGTTTATCATCTAACATAAGCGTTATTTTTACATGAGGATACTGTCGCATAAATTGATTGATAACAGGCTGGATATACTGCTGTCCAAAAAACATACCGGATGTAATACGTAACATACCTTTAGGTTGAGATTGATAGGAATCAGCAGTGCTTTTAATGTCATTCAGTGTATCAACAACAGTATGTGCTTGAACCAATATTTCTTCACCTGCCGACGTTAGAGAAAAAGAACGTGTTGAGCGGTTAAGTAACTGTACGCCTAATGTCGCTTCTAGCTTTTTAATTTGCTTGGATAATGATGAGTTATCCATATCGTGAATGGCGGCGGCTTTAGCAAATGACCCTTGCTGTACTACATCGATAAATAACATTAATTGATTCGTAATTGACACGAAGTGCTCCATAAAACATTTATTGAGACTAAAATAAGCGACTTTAATAGTTAATATTGACTAAAAAGGATTAGAAATAATTAAATGATAAAGCTTAATTGTTGATTCTTGACCATTTTAACTATAATCCGGCCCCTGTAAATAAGTCTGTGTAGCGATAATTTTTAAAATCTATGTCTAACCTTATGAAGCCTAGTTTCAAGTACAACAAAATTATTTAGAGTAAATCGTTCGATAATCAGTCGAAAGATAATACTCCAATGGCTTTGGTCGACCATGAAAGTATCCTTGTTGTATATTAAACCCTAAAGCAAAAAGTGTTTTAGCTTGTGCCTCAGTTTCAATTCCTTCTATTAAACTCTTCATACCCAGTGCGCCCACTAAGCGGTGAATACATTCAAGCGTTACGGTATTGTTATCGATACTTTCAAGAAAGGATTTATCGACTTTAACGGTTGTTGCAGGAATATTATGTAAATAAGCAAGAGATGAAAATCCTGTTCCAAAATCATCAATACTGATGTTGATTTCATTATCAACGAGTCTTCTAAAGGGATTGTTTTGATCATTGATTTGTGTAAAAAGTACTCGTTCAGTTAACTCGATATTGATGTCTTTAGGTTGTAAATGATGTTTGTTAAGTTGTTGTAATATAGTGTCAACTAAAGTTGGATCAGATAAATGCAAGCCTGATATATTAATGGCCATGGTTACATTTTTATTAATCACTTTTTTTAATAAAACCAAATCATGAAGCGCTTGTATGAGCACCCAATTTTCGATTTCATATATTAAACCTGTTTTCTCTGCAATTTGTATTGTTTCTTCAGTGTCTACAAAACCCAGCTCTTCATTTTTCCATCTCAATAAAACTTCAAATGAGCAAATATTACCTGTTACCATATCAATAATAGGCTGGTAATAAAGGCTAAACTCTTGCTTTGGAATTGCAAATGACAATTTTTGAGAAATTACACTGATACGTTTGGAAGCATGCTCCATTCCTTTTTCATAATTTATCCAACGCTTCTTACCTAATTTTTTAGCGTGATACATAGCCGCATCAGCACAGGCAATAATATGCTCAAAATTATTGGCATCTTTTGGATAACAAGCAACGCCAATACTCGCTGAAAGCGTTAAATCTCTACTATGAATACTGATAAAATTTTCAACAAAAGAATGCAAAATAGCATCACATCTAACGGCTACCGTATCATCACCTAATGTATGCTCAATGAGCAAAATAAATTCATCACCACCAAAACGACAAATAATATCATCTTTGTTCATATTAACTTTCAAACGGAAGCTGACTTCAACTAATACATCGTCACCTTTCCCATGACCTAACGAATCATTGATCATTTTAAAACCATCAAGGTCGACATAGAGTAATGAAAAAGGAATGTTATTGTTAATATTGTGTTCGATATGATGTGTTAAGCCTCTACGATTAATCAGGCCAGTCAGTGGATCTTCCCATGCTTGTTTACGTAAGGTTTGCTCTATTGTTTTCCTTTCATGTATGTCATACAAGTGAAGTAAAATAGCTTTATTACCTTCTTCTTGTGTTGTTTCAATAGCATCTATCTTAAACCATTGATCGCCTTTCATTGTTTTTAGGCGAACGTCATCTTCAAATTTAATATTTTGCGACGTAATAACAAATAGTTTTTCCAATACATGATGGTCACAAAATAACTCATTTAAATGAGAGAGTTTATTACCAAAGTATTTTATAAAAGGAAGACTCCCATTAATCAATTTACCGTCAGTTTGGTAAATCGATAAAATGGTCACACTACCGACTTCTGCATTCGATGATATTAATTCACTGGTTGTTGCTTCCACCAACATCCCTACCCTGCCATCTTCTAGTTCAAAACCAGAAAACTGACAAAATGCCTGGACCTCTTCTCCTTTAGGGTGAAATGACCAATACTCATTAATGACTTCTCCCCTTTTAAAGGCAAGCTTATAATTTAAAAGACTTTCTTTTATAACCTCGGATTGCCCTGCTTTAAAATCTCTGCTTAATAACTCCTCATGTGACGGACTGTTCCACAATTTAAGGGCAGCAGTATTTGCCCAAACAATTTTTGATTGGTCAATATCGTACACCCAAATAGCAGTATTTAATTGTTCGGTTTTTATCAGCATTACAATTTTTTCATACTCTGTCACCAGCCTCTTATGAATTATTTAGCATCAATTATAAAAAATGAGCGCCTTTTAGTGTGAAACCAAATTCAATTAATAACTAAAAAACGATTTATCAATCTAACCTCGATAAAACCATTATATTTAGTAAAACTTAATACAATTTATAGGTGACTAAGATCACATTTAGAATTAACATGCAGTCTTTATTTAATCATTACTATTAACATTCTGATATTTGAGCTTGGTATAACGTCTCTATCGAAATATGAATGCCCTAAGTAATCATCCCTTAAAGGATATGTATGACGTCAGCTCACTTACCTCAACCAACAAACCGCGTCGCGATTATGTTTGTCTTAGCATTAGGGACTTTCATTTTAGGTCTCACTGAATTCTCAATGATGCCTATGCTACCTTTAATTAGTGACACATTTAACGTGACACCAACACAATCAGGTTATGCCATTAGTGCTTATGCAATGGGAGTGGTTGTAGGTGCCCCTATTTTAATGCTGACCACCGCGAATATGCGTAAACGTAAAGCACTAGTCATATTTTTAACGTTAATGTTTATCGCTAATGGGTTGAGTGCGCTGTCAAACTCATTAAATCAATTAATTCTTTTTCGCTTTTTAAGTGGATTGCCCCACGGCGCTTACTTTGGTGCAGCGATTCTTTTAGCTGCAGATATAGCGCCAAAAGGAAAACGATCTGCATTTATGTCTAAAATTTTTATGGGTTTAACCATCGCCACTATTGTTGGAGTACCTATAGTGACTTTAGTTGGACAAAACCTCAGCTGGCGTTATTGTTTAGCAGGGGCGTCTATTTTATCACTTATTGCTTTAGTCTTTGTTTATAAAGTAGTTCCAAATGTCGATAACAGCAAACCATCCAACCTACTTAATGAATTTAGCGTATTAAAAGATAAGCTTGTTTGGTCTATTTTAGGCATAGTGATCATTGGTTTTGGTGGTGTATTTTGTATTTATACTTATATCGCAGACACTATTTTAGATATCACACAAACGCCTGCTTACACCATCTCAATTGCGATGGTTATGTTTGGTATTGGCTGTACTTTAGGTAATTACTTTTTAGGTAAAGCGGCTGATGTATCCGCAATTAAAGCAACGGGTATCTGTTTAATTTGTACCATTATATTTGCTATCGCTTACGTTAAT
This sequence comes from Psychromonas sp. SP041, assembly GCF_000470315.2. Classification (GTDB taxonomy): domain Bacteria; phylum Pseudomonadota; class Gammaproteobacteria; order Enterobacterales; family Psychromonadaceae; genus Psychromonas. The sequence continues at coordinate 210,049 of NZ_CBRF02000002.1, read as the reverse complement.
GCAAGCCATAATATTTGGTTGTTATATGCTGTTATTTTCTTAATTGGGTGCAGCATTGGTTTAGCGACATTGATTCAGACATTATTAATGGATGTTTCTCCCGATGGTCACGCGATGATCGGTGCATTAGTTCAATGTGCTTTTAATGTGGCCAATGCTATTGGACCTTGGGTTGGAGGAATGGCGATTGCACAAGGAGCACAACCGAACCAAACCGGTTACGTTGCCGCGGCTTTATTTTTAGGTGGCTTCATTATGTGGGTATTGAGCTATATGCAATTAAATGCAAAAAAGAAACTCGCTGTTTCTGCATAGCAACATAAATACATAGCTAGCAGTATTACATCAGACTCTTATTTTTTTAGAGTGAGAGTTTGATGAATGAGTATTTGATAAAATGCTGCAATGTAGCCATGACATAGCAATGATATGACAATGTATAAATAAGGTTTAATACTTAATTAATTTACTTTTCGGTGAATATAATTGAGACTGCAATAAAAATTTTCAAGAAGTTAATTTAATCTCTTCCTTTTTTTATTTCTACTTCTATTTCTATTTCTATTTCTACTTCTACTCAAATAAGTCTCTCTACAAAAAAATAAGCCTTCAATTATTTATCGGAACGGACTATCAATTAAGTCTCTGTTAAATCGCTTTTCTGTCTATTACTCTTCATTTCAGAGTCAGCCACTATTGTTATTTTACTTTATTCAACGTTATTATGACCGTTCAACAAATTCTATTTAAAGAGAAAACCCATGTTATTTAGAGGAACTGTCTCGTTTTCATCTCAGTTAATTCAATTAGCAATAGTGTCTAGTATAGGGCTTGCTTTCAATGTAAATGCATCAATTAATGTCACTTCATTAGAAAGCGATGGCATTAATAACTGGGAAAGCGAATCATTTGAAGGCGAATCAACTTATAACCTTGTTGAATATGATAATCGTAAAGTTTTAAAGGCTCAAAGTAATAACTCAGCATCAGGATTGGTGTTAAAAAAGAAAATAGATTTATTAAAAACACCTTATATCAATTGGACTTGGCTAACTAAAAACAAGCTCACTGGATTAGATGAAAAAAGTAAAAGTGGTGATGATTACGTCGCACGGGTTTATGTTGTCATTGACGGAGGGTTTAAAATTTGGAACAGTAAATGTTTAAGCTATGTCTGGTCAAGTAACCAAAGTGAAGGTGAAGTTTGGGATAATGCGTTCATAGGCGACAAAGTAAAAATGGTTGCGGTGCGAGGCAAACAAGCAAAAATAGATCATTGGTATAATGAAAAACGCAATGTATTCCAGGACTTAGTTGATCAATTTGGCGATAAAGGCAGCGACAAAAAAAATCTAGCGGCCTATCAATATATTGACGTGATCGCAATAATGACCGATACCGACAACAGTGCAGGAAAAGCAGAATCCTATTACGGTGATATCGTATTTACTGCAGAGTAATAAACGCAACATTATAGTAAACATAACATTTATATTAATAATAGCATTTATATTAAAAATAGTGGCACCTAACACAGAGGATCAATATGAAAGATAAAGTTGTTTTATTTAAAAAAATACCAAACCAACAGCAACAACTGTTAAGTGAATATTTTAATCTTGTGTACTTTGATAAAATCGATTCGAGTAATATGGACGCTTTTATTCATGAGATTAAAGACGCTGATGGATTAATTGGGGCGGGTGTAAAATTAACACCTGCGATTTTAGATAATGCCCTTCAATTAAAAGTTATTTCAACCATTTCAGTTGGCTTTGATCACTTTGATCTTGATTATTTAAATAAACGCAATATTGCATTAACCAATACACCAGATGTATTAACTAACACCACAGCAGATACTATATTCACACTGATAATGTGTGCCGCTAGACGCACCACAGAACTTAATAATATGGTCACAGCAGGACAATGGACCAACAATTTAAAAGATCAGTACTTTGGTGTTGATGTTCATGGCAAGACCTTAGGAATATTAGGTATGGGGCGTATCGGTTATGCTGTTGCTAAGCGAGCACACCATGGTTTTGATATGAAAATAAATTACTATAATCGCAGTGTCAACAAACAAGCTGAACAAGATCTTAACGCACAAAAGTTAGAGCTTGATGAGCTATTAGCAACGTCTGATTTTGTATGTTCTATTTTACCAGCAAATGAACAAACTGACCTGCTGATCGGTCAACGTGAATTAGATTTAATGAAACCCTCAGCGATTTTCATTAATGGCGGCCGAGGTAATGTTGTCGATGAGCAAGCGCTTGCAATGGCACTTAAAAATCGAAACATTAGAGCTGCAGGTTTAGACGTTTATCAAGTAGAGCCTTTGCCTACCTCATCACTTTTAATGTCTTTAGATAATGTCACTCTATTTCCACATATTGGCTCTGCTACAGCAGAAACGAGACTCGCTATGATTTGCAGCGCAATAGACAGCCTTAAAGCGGCTTGTTCGGGAGATTTAACACAAAACTGCGTTAATGCAGAAAATATAACTCAGTAACTTTCCTACTGCTTTAAGTAAATAGGATTTAATAAAGATGCTCTAAAAATCACAGTGTTTGTGAGTAAATTTGTAAACAGGTTTATGTGTAGATTTTCGAGCATCTTTACGCCGAACAAGCCTAGCCTGTTCAATGAATAAAGAGTGATAATATAAACTGAATTATTTACAGGGTTACAAATTTCATAGCTCTCACTTCTACACATTCGTCTCATCACCACTATTGCATAAAGAAATATGACAGTTTATTCTGCTTTACCTTTTTACTTCCTTAGAATGGACTCGCTATGCTAAAAATCATCACTAATCTATTCCCTGTATGGGCTATTTTATTATCTTTATTAGCCTTCTTTCAGCCATCGTTATTCACCTCTTTAAAAACTTTCATCGTTCCTTTATTGACCATTATTATGCTTGCTATGGGACTAACATTAACACCTAAAGACTTCGCAAATGTCAGCAAAAATATTAAAGCTGTCTCTGTAGGCGTGATATTACAGTTTACCGTCATGCCCATTGTTGCATTGATCATTGCGACATTAATGAACTTTGATGCGAACTTAACCGTTGGCTTAGTATTAGTTGGTGCAGTGGCTGGAGGTACAAGCAGTAACGTAATGTGTTTTTTGGCTAAAGGTGATGTTGCTTTATCGATCTCAATGACCGCTATTAGTACATTATTAAGTGTTATTTTCACTCCTTTACTCGTTGAGTTACTAGCGGGTAAAAGTATTGATATCCCTGTTACAGGTATGATCATCAGCCTGATAAAGATTGTGTTAATCCCTGTCGTACTGGGTATCGTACTCAATACTTTATTGCATAAACCGACCAAAAAAATTGCACCAGCTTTACCACTAATATCAATGGCTGCCATTGTTATTATTATTGCAATTGTTGTTGCACTTAATGCAGAAAAGTTAGTAGAAGTAGGTTCAATGGTCGCTATTGCAGTTATCTTACATAACTCGTTTGGTTTATTAGCTGGTTACTGGATCACTAAAAAACTAGGCTTTGAAGAAAAAGTCTGTCGCACGATTGCCTTTGAAGTTGGTTTACAAAATTCAGGGTTAGCTACTGCGTTGGCAATGAAGTTCTTTGCCCCAACAGCGGCTATTGCCGGGACTATTTTCTCTATATGGCATAACATCAGCGGTTCTATTTTAGCGGGATACTGGTCTCGAACATCAAATGAAATTGAAACGGATAAAGCAATAAAAGAACATAGTAATAAATAATAAGTACTTAGCAATAAGCAGGAAAATTTACGATAGTCTTCACGCCATTACCTGTGGAATATTCATAGATGATGGCGTAAATCATTTACAATCGCTCTGATTAACAGTGTTTTTAAAGAAGCATAAATAGTTACCGTTCTAGTTCAGTTCAACGCATAGTCAATTTCCTTTAGCGTTTTTTACTATTAGTGATCATCATTTTCACTAGAGCATGATTAAAATAAGCAATAACTTTTCTATTGGAAACGCTCATGGTTTTATTGCCCATAAGTGATTCATCCTACCTTTTTATTATCGAAATTGAATACGACAAACCGATGTACTAGCGTCATCAGCCTCACACACTTCCTTATTTTTTACACATTTGATCTGTACTATGCGCTAATATTAATCGTCGAAGTCATTTATCTGAACGATAAAAGGAGTAAATAATGGATTTACCAACAATGACAATACCTAAAAAATTATCCCTAATGACGACCATCATCATTAGTGCAATAACATTAACTGGATGTGACTTATTATCTACGGATTCATCTTCAGAAGAAATTAAAGCCACTGCTCAAACGACGAGAGCAAAAGGAATCAACCTTTCATTATTTACTGACGGTGCATTTACCGAAACACCTAACATTGTTGATTGTGAAACCTCTGATGGCACAAAAACCAGTTGTTATGAAATAACCACATCAGGTGCGCCAGCAGGACGAGAGCCAGGCCCATTTTGTCCAAGAACAACCAGTGATGGTCCTGAAGCAGGCGGAAGTTGGTTTAGTAAAGAAGGAACAGGTGATTTAGTTGATATTACTGGTAAGTTTATTTTAAAACTTAGTGAATATTATGGTGATGAAAAATGGGTCGTTTACGATGCAAAAACTAATAAAGTGCGCTATACCGCAACTAAAGCAGCTTGTTTAGGTGCCGCTCGTCCAGATGTTGAAGAACAATATAAGCAAAACTGTATCGAGTGTCAGCTATCTTATCTTGATGACGACTTCTCATTAACTTACCTAATCCCTGTAACACCTATCCCAGCCGATAAGCCAGGACGTGTTAGAACGGTTGGCATTGCATTAGACGGATCCGAACTATCAGGACCAGCGCCAATAGGTGCAATCTTAGGAAGCTATACGATTGCAGCGTTTGATGATTGTGGTGGGCATATTAACGTACATCAAGGTTATCACTATCATTCTACAACCGGTTGTACAGACAAAAGTGATAAGACTGAAGATGGTCATGCTGCATTAATTGGTTACGCGTCAGATGGTTACGGAATCTACGCAATGAAAGACGCAGAAGGTAAAGAAGAGTCATTAGATGAATGTCGTGGCACAACAGATGACATTAGAGGTTACCATTACCACACAGCAAGTCCGAGTGAAAATATGTTTATTGGATGTATGCACGGTGAAACAGTACGAACAGCAGGTGGTCCTCCAGATGGCGGACCAGATGCGCACCGAGGCCCACCACCCGTTTCTGAATAATAGGAGTATCAACAAAAATGCTTATCATGCTTTTAAAAAGAACATTATTTACTGTTGTTACGTTATTATTTACAACTACTTTGGTGCAAGCTCACTCTGGCCCATTAAGTGAAATTGCAGTTAAAGCTTGCGATGTTAAATCTCGATCTCAATCTTGCCAATATGAAGATGGTCATCAAAATTTATACATTGGTAGTTGTCAATACATGTCAGAAACGTTGATGTGTGTAAGAAATCAGCCGATTCAAAAAATTGAAACTGATAATACTAATGAGCAAGATACTGCAGAAGAACATAAGCATAGCTAGTGATGAAGTTATTAAATTTTGATGTTTTATGTATTAATTAATAACTTATTCAACTTCCAACAACAAAACCATCTCTCATGAGGTGTTTTTTTGGTTTTATAGGAAAATAAATTCTTTATAAGTGACTGAGGTCACTAGAAGAAGTGTTATTTTAAATGAATGCTGGATGTATTTGACATATTTCGGTACATTGTCAATTTTATGTACGCACACACTAAGGATAGTAAAATGAAGCCAGAAGAGATGGTAGATTCGGTAACGAATATCGCCCTAGTATATGGACCTAAATTGATCGCAGCAGTGGTCGTTTGGATTATTGGTTCGTGGATTATTAAGTTGCTTTTAAGCGGCTTAAATAAAGTCATGACGAAAAGTAATGTTGATGCATCATTAATACCATTTTTAAATAGCCTTACTGGTATGATACTGAAAGTAATGTTGGGTATTACTGTACTTGGCATGCTAGGTATCGAAATGACTTCGTTCGTTGCGATTTTAGCAGCAGCTGGTTTAGCAGTAGGTATGGCATTATCAGGCACACTGCAAAACTTTGCAGGTGGTGTAATGATCTTGTTATTCAAACCTTTCAAAGTAGGTGATTTCATTGACGCACAAGGCCATGCTGGTTCAGTTAAAGAAATTCAAATATTCAACACTATTTTAAAAACAGGTGATAACAAAACAATCATCCTACCAAATGGTGGTTTATCGACTGGTTCAATGACTAATTTTTCAACGGAAGAAAAACGTCGTGTAGATTGGACTATCGGTATTGCATACGGCGATGACATTGATAAAGCACGTGCTGTAATCAAAAAAATGTGTGATGCAGATGCTCGTATATTAAAAGATCCAGAAGTTGTTATTGTTGTTTCAGCATTAGCGGATAGCTCAGTTAACTTCACTGTTCGTGCATGGGTACAGGCGCCAGATTACTGGGGTGTATTCTTTGCAATGAATGAAAATGTATACAAAACATTTGCGACTGAAGGACTTAGTATTCCTTTCCCACAAATGGATGTACATTTACACAAGTAAGCTAATTTAAAAGCTGACTAAAAAGGTCGAATGTTTAACATTCGACCTTTTTTTATGTCCTAAACAAAGCAGCCTATTCTCAAGGTAATCCCGCTTAATCCCATAAACCATTCTCTGATAGTTTATTTCGATCGTTTCATATCCATTCTATTAATATCCATTGCTTAAGCACCTAGACAAAGGTTGATACAGCCATAGCCTAATACCAATAACCATAAATAGCTTATCTATTTTACTTGTTAAAACAGCCCACTTCCTCGTTGGAAATGTCGTAAAGGGAACAGGAACAGCCATTAAAGAATTAACATCTTTTGGTTAATTCTCCGATAGACGATTAACAAAGTTAATCTTCGAAAGGCTCAATTTACGCCTTGAATTGAACTGTTTTTCCAGCGAAAAATTTAGATGACATATTTAATGTAATAGGTATAACAATGACATAGCCAAAAATATTATGAACAATGCTCTGTATTAAACATAAAGAAAGTCCACGCATTTAGATATTAAATGATGTTGGAGGATAATACTCAGGTGACTGATTAAAGCGGATTTTTAGTCCATTTATATAGTGTCTCTAATATTCGAGTATGTTGGTTTAATGTGGGTTAACTATATCCGTTATACCAATGGAATTAAATAAGTGTTCAGAGATTGCGCAGGAAAAATTAGCACTAATAAGGCGTGAGTTGTAGGAGATAGTTGTTCTCACTTCAAAACTCACAACGCAGTTAGGGGGGATTTTAACCAGCAAGAATGATCACCTTATTAATTCTTTTGGTATTATACCGATTACATTAAATAAGTGTTCTAAATTTTGCGCAGGAAAAATGACTTAGTTCAAGGCGAAAATTGAGCTAAATGGTTGTTCCCTTTACGAAATTTACAACGAAGAAATAAGTTATTTTAACAAGTAAAATAGATAACTTAATTAGTGTGATTGGTATTACTATTCAAGGTGAAAAATTCAGCAAACGGTGAAGTGAACAGACACTAGGCAGAAAGAGGAATATCTAACAGGTTAAATCAACACTTTCTAACAACGAAGGTGTTTACTTCGCCCCTTGCCCTCTGAGTCGTTAGCTTAAAAACCAACTCTGCATTGCAACCTTCGATAAGGGATCGTCATCATGTTGCACCTTGATTTGGCACCCAAGCTAACGAATGAACAAAGGACCTTGAAGGATAACAGGTATAGAAGTAATAAGTATCAAGAGAAAAAGTTATTGAGGAATGATAATTAAGTTAAAAACATCAGTGTTTAATAACCGATTTAACCATGAATAATTGGTTAACAATTAGTGATTAGCTTTCTACAATGAATAATTTACTTATCTTTGTAGAATCTCTTTTAAACGTCATCAGAGATTAGCCAGAAAACCTGACTAATCTACCATTGGTTAATCGTTATAATGTTATGCATTTTTCAGATGATGGAGAGTCACCAACGCTATTAGACGCACTAATACGGTAACAATAGGTTTCACCCGCTTGAACATCTAAATCATCGTATGATGTGGTATTTTCAGCAACATAATACGTTTCTCCATAATCGACTTCAGACTCCATACGGCGTTCAATGATAAACTCTACTTCATTATCAGAGTTATCGTCCCATGTTATATTTAAATTTACAGTTTCATCTTCAATAATAGGCGTAGAAACAAGTCCTTCATCCGATTCTGAATTAGAATCGTCTGGGATAATTAACTCGTCTGCCACAGATTCGGTTGTCGGAAGAAAGGAAAATATATCATCGACATCAATATCCTCGTCTGTTTCATTTGTAGTCACAATATCTTCATTAGCATTTTCTTCAGAGGAGGAAACTACAACTTTTTCCTCTGTAGTCATATCTTCTAAAGTCGATTCTTCAGATGTTTTTTCCTCTACAGCAACAGAGTTACTAGAGCCTGAAGAACCACCACAAGCGTATAAGAAAGTTGAACACAGTAATAGTGTCGTTCTAAGTATTAGGGGGTTTAAAATCATCAGTTTTGTCTCCAACAAAATTGATGATCCAGAAATTTTTATATATAACAGAAGAAAAACAAAGAGAGGTATGTTGTATCATCGCCTCGGTAACTCCGCTGCCATTGACGTTAGTCTACAGGCCGGTGGTTTTGCGTATTAAGGTTTCCCTTAACTTGCCTTTTTCTAGCTAATAATATTGCAATTACTGAATCAGGTGCATAAATGCATTAGTGCATTAGATTGTTTATAAATTAATTAACCTTGATTATAGAGTCAGAATCAGAAAATATAAAGAGTTAGTTCGATTTATAATCAAAAATCAGTGTAAAAATAAAAAAAACATCATAATAAATATATTATTTGCTTCTCAATAAAGTCTATTTATCTAATACTAACGTCTATTTTATCGCCTTTTTATTAAGGTAATAGTTAAGCAACAAAGCAACTAGCATGATCGACGCACCAATACTAAGCCTCAATAGATTAGCGTCTTTATTCCAAATAATAACATTGACCGCAATACCGGCAGGAATCAATAAATTATTCATTATCGCGAGTGTTCCTATATTGACTAACGTAGCCCCTTTATTCCATCCAAAATAACCTAAACCTGAAGCAATGGTGCCTAAGTAGATAAGGACTCCCCATTGTGTGATGGTAGTTGGCAACTTATCTACGTTACCAAATAAAAGATAACAAAGCGTTGCCACACAAAGCGCGCCGACAAAGAACCAACCAAATACAGTTTTATGGTCAATAGTGCTATTAACCATTAAACGACTATAAGCCACCTGCCCTATCGCAAAGCAAATGTTAGCACCTTGCACTAATAACAAACCAAACCAAAAATCTGAATTAATATTTTCATAACGTATCGTAATCGCTCCAAATACAGCGATCACAGCGACCAGTAGAAATCGAGGATTAAAACGTTTACTCATCACATCATTCAATAAAGTCACATAAATTGGCGTCATTACAGTGAAAAGTAATACTTCAGGGACCGATAAATACAAGAAAGAATGATAGTAAAATATATACATCATGCCTAACTGTACTGCGCCAATTAACATGATTTTAAAAGCTACTGCACCCGGTATTTGTTTGATTTTGAGGAAGGGTAAAAACAATAGTGTCGCCAATGCAATACGTATAAACACACTAAACCAAGCATCTACTTGGCCCGCTAAATAAACACCAATCAAGCTAAATGAGAAAGCCCAAAGCAACGTCACTGATAATAAATAACCCATACAAAAATCCATTTTAAATAATTAGGTCGCACAGTTTACCGCATATATTGAAAACAGCTAGTGTATTGAAATAGTGAGTTTAGGTAAGTTATAAAATCAATCTATAGACAAGGATGCGCTGATGCTAAGAAAGTGAAATAAGCTTCAGCTTTAATTTAAAAATGGCGCTATTTAATCCAAAGGGAAAATAACAGTCAGTTTAATGTCACTATCTGAAAATATACTCTTATGTGATGATGTGATTTATATTAACAAAGGGAGATAATCATAATGACTGACCATTTACAGAGCACCGGAAAGTGAAACGATATATAAATGATCAGATTATCCTAACAAGTTAAGTCTGTAGAGACCAACTTTAACTGCTTATAACCATCGCAATAAATAACACAACACTCAAAGAAACAGAGACAATAGTTAACTGGCGTAGTTTTGGTAACTGTAAGGCCATCATAAAACCTGAAATAATTATTAACAGTAACCCAATAGCAAAGGCAGTCGCATAGACTTTAAAAGGAGTCCCACCTTTTGCTTTATGTAATTGTACAAATTGTCGGTACCAACTAGTCTTTTCTATTGTTAGTGTCGCAATTAGTGGCTGAAATGTAGGCGCTAAAGTAACATTAATATCTGAGCCGCTCCATTCGAGCTGAAAAGCTGAACCCATTTTTTTGATTTTCGCTTTACCCGATGGCATCGCCACATCTTGTTTTTTCAACTCATTTTTTGCTAATACCATGAGCTCTGTGAGCTCACCTTGGATTGGCTCCTTAAGATGTAACTCCTGAGTCGTTTTCTCATAACCACCTTTTATACCCCAAGTATAAAGCGCACCAGTCACAAAAAACATGATCGCCACTGGCAAGATAAAGGCGGCTAGCAATGCATGAATTTTAATTAATAAAGAACGATTTATTATTTCCATTAGTCATTTCCTCTGATTTTATTATTATTATTTTACGCGGCTGTAGAATAACTCATTTGCAGCCTACTGATTTAAATCAGCGAGCACAGTAATTTACATTTGCTTGATATTCAATGCGTTTTTCTATTTTAGTCATTAATGGAATAAACAGAGTTATAAATGGTTTCTGGCAATAATGTAATAAAGGTATCGGTGTTGAAGGTTATCGATGTGAGAGCTTGACCTTGGGTGAGGTAAACTATTCTTTAACTTAACTGTTTAAAAAGCTAGTTAAAAAGTTAAGTTAAAAAAAGGGCTCTGAAAAAAAGCCCTTGGTTTGAATTAAACAAAGGCTAAAATAATTTTATCAACAAATAAGGTTAGCTAGGAAAAGCAAAGCTTGCACCTTCTCTTACGCCACTTGATGGCCAACGTTGTGTGATGGTTTTACGTTTAGTGTAAAACTTAACACCATCTGGGCCATAAGCATGTAAATCGCCAAATAATGAACGTTTCCATCCACCAAAGCTGTGGTAAGCAACAGGCACAGGTAATGGCACATTAATACCCACCATACCCACCTCAATATTGTCAGAGAAATAACGAGCCGCTTCACCATCACGGGTGAAAATACAAGTGCCGTTACCATATTCATGGTCATTGATTAACTGCATTGCTTGTTCCATCGTCTTTACACGCATAACTTGTAACACCGGACCAAATATCTCAGCTTTATAACTCTCCATTTCAGCTTCAACTTTATCTATTAAAGTTGCACCAACAAAATAGCCATTTTCATAACCTTCTACTTTCAAGGCACGTCCATCAACAACAATATCAGCCCCCTGTTGCTCGGCACTATCAATGTAACCGATTACTTTTTCTTGATGCTGTTTTGTAATTAAAGGGCCAAAGTCATTATCAGTATTATCAAATACACCCACTTTTAACGCTTTCATCGAAGCCGTCATTTTTTCAATCAAGTCATCGGCCGCTTTATCACCGACTGCAACAACCACAGACAATGCCATACAACGTTCACCAGAAGAGCCAAATGCAGCACCTAATAGCTGATTAGCAGCATTATCCATATCGGCATCAGGCATAATAATCGCATGGTTTTTAGCGCCACCTAATGCTTGGCAACGTTTTCCGTTAGCCGTTGCTTTAGTATAAATGTGTTCAGCAATCGGTGTTGAACCCACAAAACTAACCGCTTTAATACGAGTATCTGCTAATAATGCATCAACGGTTTCTTTATCACCATTAACCACATTCAAGACGCCTTTTGGTAAACCTGCTTCATGTAATAACTGTGCAATATATAAAGTGGCGCTCGGATTTCTTTCTGAAGGTTTTAAGATAAAGCAATTACCACATACAATCGCTAACGGAAACATCCACATCGGCACCATCGCAGGAAAGTTAAAAGGCGTAATGCCAGCAACCACGCCTAAGGGTTGTAATTCGCTCCATGAATCAATATTTGGCCCTGCGTTCTTACTGTGTTCACCTTTTAATAACTCCGGTGCCCCACAAGCATATTCAACATTCTCAATGCCTCGCTGTAACTCACCAGCAGCGTCATGTAAAATTTTACCGTGCTCTTTACCTAACAAATGGCAAATTTTATCTCTATTGGTTTCCAACAACTCTTTAAATTTAAACATAACACGAGCACGTTTTAAAGGCGGTGTATTACGCCATTCGGGAAAGGCTTTCTGTGCCGATGCAATAGCGAGTTCAACCGTCTCTTTAGAAGCTAATGCAACTTGCGTTGCCACTGCACCTAGCGCAGGGTCAAAAACATCTTGAGTTTGATCATTGTCATTTACTATTTCGCCATCAATAAGGTGGCCTACTACTTGTGTCATAAAAATCTCCATGTGGCTATTGATGCCAACTCGTTTAATTTTCTAAGCTATTTCATTAAAAGTTTCGCCAAGTGCATTGATCAGAGAATCGATCTCTTCTTTCTCACTGGTAAAAGGCAAACCTAATTGAATCGTTGCACCGCCATAACGGACATAAAATCCTTTTTCCCACATTTTCATAGCAATTTGATAAGGACGTAATGCCGGTTCACCAGGAAAAGGTTCAATGCTAAAACCAGCGGAGAAACCATAGTTTCTAATATCAGTAACATACTTACAGCCCTTTAAGCTGTGCACTGCATTTTCAAAATAAGGACTAAGCGCTTTAACGCGTTCAACTAGTTTGTCTTGTTTCAATATATCTAAGGCTGCAATGCCAGCGGCACAAGCCACGGGATGAGCTGAATAGGTATAGCCATGAGGGAACTCAACCATATATTCAGGACCACCTTGGTCCATATAAGTATCGTATATTTCTTGTTTCGCAATTACCGCGCCCATTGGAATAGTGCCGTTCGTCACTTGCTTAGCAATGTTAATAATATCTGGCACAACACCAAAAGCTTCAGCACCTGTGTTTTCGCCCATGCGACCAAAGCTACAAATAACTTCATCAAAAATAAGTAGGATATTATTTTGGTCACATATTTCACGTAAACGATTTAAATAACCGATAGGAGGCGGCATAACACCGCCCGATCCAGATAACGGCTCAACGATCACAGCGGCAATATTAGAAGCATCATGTAGTGCAATCAGCTCTATTAATTCATTGGCTAGTTCAGCTCCTGCTTTAGGTTGACCTTTGCAAAATAAATTTTCAGGTAAGAGTGTATGGCGTAGATGATCTGCTTCCACGGCAGGACCAAACAAAGCACGATTACCACCAATGCCACCTACTGAAATACCACCGAAATTACTGCCGTGATAACCTAAACCACGTCCAATTAATTTAGTTTTACTGGCCATGCCTTTTTTACGCCAATAACCACGGGCCATTTTTAATGCCGTTTCAGCCGCTTCAGAGCCCGACCCGGTATAGAAAACTCGATTAAGTCCCTTAGGCATAAAATCAGTAATTTGCTCTGCAAGTTGGAATGATTTTACGTGGCCAAATTGAAAGCCTGGTGAGTAATCTAATGTTTTTAGTTGCTCACTCACTGCTTCAGCTATCTCTGGTCGACCATGCCCTAAACCACAGCACCATAGCCCAGATAAACCATCGAATATTTGTCGGCCTTTTGAATCAGTATAATATTTACCTTGTGCAGAGGTAATAATGCGCGGGTCTTTTTTAAATTCACGGTTGCCTGTGTAAGGCATCCAATGTGCATCGAGTTGGGATTGAGTAATGCCACTGTTTAGTTGTTCATTGTTCATTGTTCACCTCAAAATCAATTGATTAACGTCATTTTTATTTACCCTGTGGTCATTCATTGTGCTGTTGATTTCTTTAACATCGCATAACATCACAACAATACCAATCTAAGTAATTGCCTCAATAAAGCTCGCTGTTTATGCTTCTTCTCTATGAGGGTTACGCACATCTTCCATCCAGTTCATATATGGCTGACCCGTTGAACGTTCATCCATAGTGATACAATCATCAACTGGGCAAGTAATTTCACATAAATTACATCCCACACAGTTATCATCAATAATGCCAAAGGTGTTGGTGCCATCATCATTAGACGTCACCGTAATAGCTTGATGCGACGTATCTTCACAGGCTTGATAACAACGACCACAACCAATACATTTATCTTCATCAATAGTTGCAACCACTTTGTAGTTCATGTTGAGCTTTTTCCAATCCGTTGTATTGGGTACCGCTAAACCTTTAAAATCATTGATATTTTCATAACCTTTACTGTCCATCCAATTTGATAGACCTTCTTTCATTTCTTGAACAATGTTAAATCCGTAAATCATCGCTGCCGTACATACTTGAACAGAGCCCGCACCCAATGCAATAAACTCAGCCGCATCTTTCCAGTTGCCAATACCACCGATACCAGAAATTGGCAGACCAGCTGTTTCAGGGTCACGTGCAATCTCACTGGTCATACTCAGCGCAATCGGTTTGACCGCTGGACCACAATAACCACCATGGGTACTTTTACCATCCACCATCGGACGCGCAGACATCGCATCAAGGTCGATACCAGTGATTGAATTGATAGTATTAATTAAAGAAACAGCATCCGCACCACCGCTTTTAGCAGCACGAGCAGGAAGACGTACATCGGTAATATTCGGTGTTAATTTAACAATCACTGGCATGTTACTGTGCTGTTTACACCATCGAGTGACCATTTCAACGTATTCAGGGACTTGTCCAACAGCCGCACCCATACCACGTTCAGGCATACCATGCGGACAACCAAAGTTGAGCTCAACACCATCCGCCCCCGTTGCTTCAACCAGTTTAAGAATACGTTTCCAGACTTGCTCTTCACAGGGCATCATCAAAGACACCACTAATGCGCGATCTGGCCAGCGCTTTTTAACTTCTGTAATTTCACGTAAATTGATTTCTAAACTACGGTCGGTGATTAATTCAATATTATTAAAACCTGAGACATCACCGTTATGGTCGTAAAGAGCAGAGTAACGAGAAGACACGTTTACCGCTGCTGGGTCTTCACCTAATGTTTTCCATACCACTCCCCCCCACCCTGCTTCATAGGCACGTTCAACGTTATACGCTTTATCTGTTGGCGGCGCTGATGCCAGCCAAAATGGATTAGGAGATTTAATACCTACGAAGTCAATTGATAAGTCAGCCATGTTATTTCTCCCTGTTATGCACTAAGTGCTTTATTAAGTGCAGCATTAATTGGTGCAATAGTTGATGTAGTCGGTGTAGTGATTGAGGCATTAAGTTGCTCATTAATCGCGATTGCTGCTAGCTTTCCTTGCTGTACAGCTTCAACGGTGAGGTCTTGTCCCACACCAGTACAATCTCCACCAGCAAACACGCCATCGACACTGGTTAATTGATTATGGAAAGTGGCAATTTTTCCGTTACTAATAGTAGGAATTAATTGCTCAGTTTCTGGGTAAGCCATTTTTTGACCTACCGCTTTAAAAATCGCACTACACGCAACATCAAACTGCACATCACCGCCCTTAAGCTTGCCATCTTCTAAATAGGTTTTACGAAAGCTCATGCCTGTGACTTTACCGTTATCATCGACATCGATACTTTCTGGCTGGCTCCATGTTTTGATTCTGACTTGATGATTCTTAGCAATTTGTTGCTCATGCTTTGTTGCACTCATTTGCTCTTCACCACGACGGTAAACCAACGTCACTTCTTCTGTGCCTAAACGTTTTAACTGACATGCGATATCAATTGCTGTATTACCAGCACCAATAACAACCGCACTATCTTTGGGAATGTCTAACTGTTTGAGATCCGTTGCTTGACGTAGCTCTTTAATGTAATCAACTGAGTTAATCACCATCTCATTATCTTCGTTATCTAAATACAATGATGATGTGTCTTGTAAACCAATACTTAAAAACACA
Organism: Psychromonas sp. SP041; assembly: GCF_000470315.2. Lineage (GTDB taxonomy): Bacteria > Pseudomonadota > Gammaproteobacteria > Enterobacterales > Psychromonadaceae > Psychromonas. The sequence continues at coordinate 193,915 of NZ_CBRF02000002.1, read as the reverse complement.
GCATCGAAATCTTCTTTTAATTTATCGAGGGTAATATCTCTACCTAATGCCGTTTCATAGTGCACAGTGATACCGCCAATACTTAAAATGAAATCAACTTCTTTTTGTGCAAAGTTTTCAGTCAATTTATATTTAGCGATACCGTACTCATTTAAACCGCCGGCTTTATCTTCGGCTTCAAAGACGTCTACATCATTACCTAATAATGACAAACGATGAGCACAACTTAAGCCTGCGGGTCCTGCACCCACTACCGCGATTCTTTTACCTGTCGATGCTGCACGTTCAAAAGGATGCCCATCGAATTCAGCATTATCGGTTGCGTGACGTTGCAACAAACCAATTCTTACTGGGGCTTTCTCTTCTTCTTTATTTCTAACACAAGCCTGTTCGCAAAGAATTTCAGTAGGACAAACTCGCGCACAACTGCCGCCCATTATATTTTCTTTGTAAATGGTTTTTGCAGCACCCGTCAGGTCATCTGCGTGTATACTAGCGATAAAACTAGGGATATTAATTTTAGATGGGCAAGCTTTAATGCAGGGAGCATCGTAGCAATAATAACAACGAGAACTTTCAATGCCGGCTTGGCGGGCACTGAGGGCGGGGTTAATATCTTTAAACATTTGATTTAATGCCAGTTGTTGCTGCGAATAATTTACTGAATTGTCCATATTCATCACGATGATCTCTCCTGTTGGTAATTAATGATCAGCCAGTGTCTAAGTGTTCATTTACGTTTGAGTTACAATTAAGACAATGCAATCAGCAAGCCAACTAACTGACCACGGGGTCAACAAGTTAGATCAAAAAACAAACTAACAGTTAAGCTTTTGTTTTATATGAAATAAATATGAATATAATTTTTCTTAGATTTAACCGATCAAAAAGAGAATAATTATCACTATTATTTACAAATAAAAATATGAGATGATGTCGCACCATGAAGTATCCGATTGCGACATAACAGTGCAGAGAAAACTAAATGAAAGAAAATAAAAAAGTCAGTACCACACGTCGTAAATCAGCAGATATTCGTAAAGATAATCTGCAGCTTATTCTGTCTGTCGCAGAACAACGCTTTGCTGAATATGGATATAATGGCACCACTATTTCATCTATTGCAGAACAAGCACAGTTGCCAAAGTCTAATATTCTCTATTATTTCAAAACAAAAGAAGTGCTATATAAAGAAGTCTTAATTCAAATTTTAAAAATTTGGTTAGTGGATATGGAGGGGATGAGTGCAGATCAACACCCAAGGGAAGCGCTTAGACACTACATTATACTCAAAGTAAAACAGTCTAAAGATCACTCAAATGCATCACGTATCTTTGCTTCAGAGCTTCTACACGGCGCACCTTTCTTACGTGAAAAGCTACAAACAGACTTAAAAGATCAATTCATGAAAACCTGTCAGGTATTTCGAGAATGGATAGCAAAACAATGGATGAACCCAATCAGTCCGGAGCATCTATTATTTATGATCTGGTCATCAACCCAAGCATATGCTGACTATGGTCTACAAAGCAGTATTTTGATGGGCAAAACTGAATTAGAAGAAAGTGATTTTGAAACAGGAGCAGAATTGATCACGCAGGTCGTATTAAAAGGCTGTGGTGTGAAGTTACTTTAAAGCGATTTAAATAAAATAACAGTAAGTTAATTAATTTAGCTAACTTACTGTTATTTAATATATTATCGTTAATATTATAGATAATATTAACGATATAAAATAAATTATATAGCCTACACCACTTCTGCCATTGTCAGCATCGCATTAAGTAAAACTGAACAGCCCCCCTCACACTCTTCTTGTGTTGTACTTTCAATTTCATTATGGCTAATCCCATTTAAACATGGCGTGAAAATCATACTTGTTGGTGCGAAATCAGAGACATAACAAGCATCATGCCCAGCGCCAGCAATAATATCCATGTGGCTGTAGCCCAAGTCAGCAGCGGCTTTACGCACTGCACTTACACATTCAGTGTTAAAGTGAATAGGCTCGTAATACCAAAATGGGTCCAATTCCACAGAAACACCAGTGGCTTCAATTTCAGCGATTGCTTCTGTTAATGCTTTATCCATCAAGGTTAACTCACCATCAATAGGATGGCGTAAGTCAATACTCATAGAAATTGAACCCGGAATGGTATTACGGGAATTAGGGGTAACTTGCATGAATCCAACAGTGCCACAACCTGGAGGATGTGCTTTAGCAATTTCCTCTACCTTCAATACCAATTGTGAGCTGGCAATTAATGCATCGTTACGTAAATGCATCGGTGTAGTACCTGCATGTGATTCACGGCCCATGAAGGTTGCATTATACCAACGTTGCCCTTGTCCACCTGTCACGATACCGACTTGTTTTTCTTCTGCTTCTAGGTACGGCCCTTGCTCGATATGTGCTTCAAAAAAGGCATGGAAGTCGCGCCCTGTCACAGGTGTTTCACCAGCAAAGCCTATACGTTCCAATTCATCACCTAAACGTAACCCATCTACATCAGTTTTATCTAAAATTTCTTCAAGGGTAAAACGTCCTGATACGACACCAGAGCCCATCATCGCTGGCGCGAATCGAGAGCCTTCTTCATTTGTCCAGACAGATATTTCGATGGGATGCTTAGTTTTAATGCCTTGATCGTTCATTGAACGCACTACTTCTAAACCCGATAACACACCATAAACCCCATCGAACTTGCCACCGGTCGGTTGTGTATCGAGGTGACTGCCTGTGCCTACTGGCGGTAAACTCATATCTTCACCAGGACGCGTACACATTATATTGCCAATGGCATCAACCTTAACAGTACAGCCAGCTTCCTCAGCCCACTTTATATAGAGTTCCCTTCCTTGTTTATCTAAATCAGTTAAGGCTAAACGACAACAACCACCTTTTACTGTACCGCCTATTTTCGCCATTTCCATCAAACTATCCCATAGACGATCACTATTAATTTTTAAAGCTTCCATGATTGACTCCAATAAAGTTGAATTAATCTACATTCCAAAAAACATAATCAATTAAACATAATGCAAAATACTGACCAACAGGACAGGAATATTTAATTTTACTTAAATGCCGTATTTCAAAGGCTTTGAGTACCATAAAATCAATTAGGTTTTATATTAACCGAAAGTAGTACAAATTTAACGCACCAAATGAGGGAGTAAATGCGCTAATAATGAGCAAGGTGCTCTTTAAATATCGACAACACCATCAACAATAACAACCACCCAATGAATTAACACACTAGCAAACACGCTGACTCACAACAAAAAGTAGTCCAATTGGTCAACTAGTTTGTTATTGGCTTGTTAATTGCAACCGCATAAAGAGACATATTTATCGTTATAAAAATAATGGTTATAAAAGATTTTTTGTAACCGATGACGATAAAAAATATTTCATCGAGATGCAGCAACCCACTTTTAGCATCTTAACTATTTTAAAAAGTGCAATATCGGCACTACCATGGAGGATTGAGTGATGATGAATTTATTAATAAAAGGCGGCAAATTAGTTAATGCAGATAACAGTATTTTTGCTGATGTTTATTGTGAGAATGGAATCATTAAAGCGATAGGTCATGACCTCGAGATCCCTGACGATACAGAAATAGTCGATGCGACAGGTAAACTCGTTATGCCAGGCGGCATCGACCCACATACACACATGCAACTCCCTTTTATGGGCACAGTGGCCAGTGAAGACTTTTATTCAGGTACAGCAGCAGGTTTAGCTGGCGGTACCACTATGATCATCGACTTTGTTATTCCAAGTCCACAACAACCATTAATGGAAGCTTTTGAAACATGGAAAGGTTGGGCATCTCGCTCGGTAGCTGATTATTCGTTTCACGTAGCGGTGACATGGTGGGATGATTCAGTTTCAGATGATATGAAAACCTTAGTAGAAGAAGAAGGTGTTAATAGCTTTAAACACTTCATGGCTTACAAAAATGCAATCATGGCTGAAGATGAAACTTTGGTAAACAGCTTTAACCGTTGTTTAGAATTAGGCGCAATGCCAACAGTGCACGCAGAAAACGGCGAATTAGTGCATCACCTTCAACAAAAAATGTTAGCTGCTGGTATTACAGGCCCAGAAGCTCACCCTCAATCAAGACCGCCAGAGGTCGAAGGCGAAGCCTCTAATCGTGCTATTCGTATTGCACAATCGATCGGCATTCCGCTGTATTTAGTACATGTTTCTTGTAAAGAAGCGATTGATGAAATTGCACGCGCAAAATCTGAAGGACAACGAGTTTATGGTGAATGTTTAGCCGGCCATTTAGAATTAGATGACAGCGTTTATAGTAACCCTGATTGGGCAACCGCTGCAGCACATGTCATGAGCCCTCCTTTCCGCCCTAAAGGTCACCAAGAAGCATTATGGAAAGCGTTGCAAGGTGGTACGATTCAAACGACTGCCACTGATCACTGTTGTTTCTGCGAAGACCAAAAAGCCATGGGCAAGGATAATTTCACACAAATACCCAACGGCACAGCAGGTGTTGAAGACAGGTTAATGGTGTTATGGGATTCAGGCGTAAACAAAGGACGCTTAACAGAGAATGAATTTGTAGGGGTTACCTCTACGAACACCGCTAAAATATTTAACCTTTATCCTCAAAAAGGTTGCATAGCCGTTGGCTCAGATGCAGATATCGTCATTTGGGATGCACAGAAAGAGCATACCCTTTCCGCTAAAACACATCATCAAAAAATCGACTTCAATATCTTTGAAGGTCGCACCGTCGTAGGTTCTCCATACATCACAATTAGCCAAGGGAAAGTGGTGTTTAAAGACGGAAAATTAAACGTGAAAGAAGGTGCTGGACGCTATATTAAACGCCCTGCTTTCCCTACTATTTTTGAAGCGGTCAATAAATATAACCAAACAAATGCACCTTATAAAGTTGAACGTTAATCTGCTGGTTAACAAGCTCAATAATTCACAACATCAAAAATGAGTAAGATAAAAAATTAACAAGATAAGAGAGGTAATATGTTAGCAGTTGCAGAACAAACCACACTGACAGAGCCGAGCCTAACTGTTAAGCCAAAACGCGAAATGATATCTGTGCAGGATTTATCATTAGTTTTCCCAAGTAAAGACGGTGATGTACACGCGTTATCTAATATTAATTTAAGCATTAAGAGTGGTGATTTTGTCTCTTTTATTGGTCCTTCCGGTTGTGGAAAAACCACTTTATTACGTGTCATTGCAGATTTAGAACGCCCAACATCAGGTAGTCTTAAAGTAAATGGCACCGATGCAGAAGATGCGCGTTTAAATCGTTTATACGGTTATGTTTTTCAAGCCCCAGCATTATTGCCTTGGCGAAATATAAAGCAAAATTGTGCACTCCCGATGGAAATATCAAAACAATCAGATGCTCATAAGAATAAGCAGATTGATAAATACCTACAGATGGTTGGGTTACAAGACTTTCACAACAAATTCCCTTGGCAGCTTTCAGGTGGTATGCAACAACGAGCTTCGATAGCACGTGCGTTATGCCTTAACCCAGACCTATTACTAATGGACGAACCTTTTGGTGCACTAGACGAAATAACCCGTGATCACATGAATATTGAGTTACTCCGTATTTGGAGTGAAACACAAAAAACCGTGGTGTTTGTGACGCATTCCATTGATGAAGCCGTTTTGCTCTCAACGCATATCGTAGTGATGTCGCCACGTCCAGGACGAATATTAAAAGTCATTGAGAGCCCGTTACCAAGACTTAAAACACTGGCATTAAGAGATAGACCTGAGTTTCATGCATTAGCCAGTGAGATTCGTTCTGCACTAGCACATGAGCATGCTATCGACTAGTTTCCAGTCTAAAGGAGTAGACAAGAATGAAGCAAAAAATATTCTCTTTTGTCAGTTTGTTCATCATAGTGATCGCGATATGGTACCTCGCTGCGTTAATTATGAATGGCAATCAACTGATCAATAACTTGGAACGAAAAAACCAAGAGTGGACTTATCAACAAGTCATATCTCAAGCCTATGAAGTTAAAAGGCCAATGCTACCTGCGCCACATCAAGTGGGTCAAGAGTTGATCAAATCGATAATTGATAAACCGGTTACTTCTAAACGCTCACTTATTTTTCATGCACAAATAACCCTTAACTCCACCTTATTAGGCTTTGTATTTGGTTCGCTACTCGGCATTTTAATTGCGGTCGGTATCGTCAACAATAAAACCTTAGAGTCGAGTTTAATGCCTTGGGTAATAGCTTCACAAACTATCCCAATCTTAGCGATTGCGCCAATGGTTGTGGTGGTGCTCGGTGCAATTAATATTACCGGTGTGATCCCTAAAGCCATCATATCCATGTACCTGTCCTTCTTTCCCGTCACGATTGCCATGGTGAAAGGACTACGTTCATCAGACAAATTACACGAAGAATTAATGCATACCTACAGCGCAAGTGCCAAAGACATCTTTTGGAAACTACGTTGGTATTCCGCACAACCTTACTTATTTGCGAGTTTAAAAGTAGCGATTGCAGCGGCATTAGTGGGGGCGATTGTGGCAGAACTTCCAACAGGCGCTCAAGGTGGTTTAGGGGCGCGCTTATTAAGTGGCTCTTATTACGGACAAACGGAACAAATATGGGCTGCATTAATTGTCGCTGCGACGTTAGGGTCGATATTAGTTTGGTTAGTGGGACTTGCTGAAAAAGTATTATTACGTCGTCGAGGAGAACTTACTCATGCTTAATTCAACTAAACCGAATTCGTTTATGTCTCAAAGCATAAAGAACGCCGTTTATATTGCCTTAATATCATTACAGGTGATCATCGTCGCCAGCAATGAAATTGGTTTCTACAAAAGCTTACCGCTGCTGATTTTAGTATTAATTGCAGCTGCTTTCAGTATGGCGATGTTACTAGGACAATTGACGAACTTAGAAGGAAAGCACAAGTCGATTAAAGTACTTATTCCAAGCTTATTTGCTTTTATGCTGCTACTAACTTGGGAAAGTATTATTAAAGGGTATGCCGTTTCACCTATTTTAATGCCCGCGCCGAGTAACATATTTAATGCCTTAATTAATAATATTCCAATGTTATGGGCTGATTTTAAACAGACATACTTAAAGGCGGTATTAGCAGGCTACATCATAGGCTGTTCATCGGGATTTATCGTTGCACAATGGGCGGTCAGAAACCAAGCTTTACGAGATGCTTTAATGCCTTTAGGTAACTTTATGTCAGCTATTCCAATTGTTGGGATCGCACCGATCATGGTGATGTGGTTTGGTTTTGACTGGCAATCTAAAGCCGCCGTGATCGTCGTAATGACCTTCTTTCCTATGTTTATTAATACACTCACAGGCTTACAGTCAACCGATGCATTACATAACGATTTAATGCATACCTATGCGGCTAAAAAATCACAAATATTCTTTAAAAATCAATTACCCCATGCCCTACCGTTTATTTTTAATGCTTTAAAGCTTAATTCTGCTTTGGCATTAATAGGCGCCATTGTAGCCGAGTTTTTTGGCACGCCAATTGTGGGCATGGGATTCAGAATTTCGACTGAAGTTGGTCGAATGAATATGGACTTAGTATGGGCCACGATTGTGGTGGCCGCTATCGCGGGTTCATTAAGTTATGGGGCACTTGCCTTATTAGAAAAATCATTACTGTTTTGGCACCCCTCGTACCGAGAAGGTAATAACAGTCGTTAATGTCATCCTATTAATAGAAAAGGGAATACACTATGAAAAGAACGCTAATCACACTCGCAACAGGTGCCGCTTTATTGGCATCAAGCTTCAGCGCTAGCGCAGCGGACAAACTCACATTGCAACTTAAATGGGTTACTCAGGCGCAATTTGCAGGTTATTACACGGCATTAGAAAAAGGCTTTTACAAGGACGAAGGACTAGATTTAACGATTAAACCAGGAGGCCCAGATATTGCACCCGCTCAAGTGTTAGCAGGTGGTGGTGCCGATGTGATTGTCGACTGGTTGCCTTCTGCTTTAGCCACTAGGGAGAAAGGTCTTCCAATGGTTAATATTGCACAGGTTTATGCAAAATCGGGCATGATGTTAACCTGTTTAAAATCAAGTGGTATTAAAACTGCCGCTGACTTTAAAGGCAAAACATTAGGTGTTTGGTTCTTTGGTAATGAATACCCATTCTTAAGCTGGATGTCTCAACTAGGTTACCCAACCACTGGTGGTGACGATGGCGTAACCGTACTTAAACAAGGCTTTAATGTTGACCCCATCTTCCAAGGACAAGCAGATTGTGTTTCAACCATGACCTATAACGAATATGGACAAATCATGGACGGTGGTTTAACACCAGAAGAGCTAGTACTGTTTAAATACGAAGAAGAAGGCGTAGCAACCTTAGAAGATGGTTTATACGTTTTAGAAGAAGATTTAAAAGACGCTAAAAAAGTAGAAAATTACGCTAAATTCTTAAAAGCGTCATTGAAAGGTTGGAAATGGGCAGCAGAACATCCTAAAGAAGCCGCAATGATCGTATTAGAATACGACGATACGGGCGCACAAACAGAACATCATCAAACGCGTATGATGACTGAAGTGGCAAAACTATTGGGTTCAGGTCCAGAAATGGGTTACTTAGATCCGGTTGCTTTTGATCGCACTGTGGATATTTTACTTAATAGTGAATCAGCACCCGTTATTACTAAAAAACCTGTGAATGCTTATTCGCATATTGTATTTGATAAATACAAAGAGCTTTAATATTTATTTAAAAGCTTAAGTGAAGGTGAAGTAAAGGTTAAATAAAGCCTGATTAAGCTTTCATTAAAAGTAATTAAAAACACCGAACCTAATACGTTTGGTGTTTTTAATTTAACTGATTGTAGTGGTCTAGTTCGATAATAAAGCTTGGATAAATACTTATCTATTATTTACCTGTTATTTGCCTTTTATTTACCTGTTACGTACCTGCTAATGGCTTAATAGTTTTGATCGATAGTACGAAACGTTAAATTAATACGCGCTGTAATGACTTTCTTAGTGGGTGGTAATCGATGTAACCAATGGGTTTGTGTTTCACCCTTCATCACTAATAAACTACCATGTTGTAAAAACAGTGAGGTAGTTTCTTGACTCACTTTATGCTTAAAAGAAAACTTACGCTCTGCACCAAAACTTAATGAAGCAATCGCCCCATTCTTTTGCAAGTCTGTTTCACCATCATGGTGCCAAGCCATCCCCTCTTCGCCATTACTATAGAGGTTTAATAAGCAGGAATTAAACTGATGTCCGGTTGCTTCTTCTACCCTCTTTTTTAACGCTAACAACTCAGGTGTCCAAGGTAAGGCCACTTTCGTCATGTTGGAATAAGTATAATTAAAAGATTCATTAGCATACCAAGCGACCTTTCTCTTCGTCACAATCACTTCACCTAGTATATTCGCTTGGTCATGCTTCCATTGGATGGTGTTAAGCAGCACATCAAAATAATCATTGGCTTCTTCAAAAGGAATTAACAATCCATGATACTCAACAACACCATCGTAATTGATGATATTAATAGGCGAGTCTTCAAGAGCTGAAAATAAGTCCATGTTGTACATTTTACTTCCTATTTAAGCTTATTTATTAAGAGCGGTTGGGGATTTAGTCATAGCGTAGGAAAGTGTAGAGAATTCTATGTACTGCTGCAATTTTAAATAAAGAATGAATAGCTAAGAACGATAAAAAAGTACTATTAAAAAGCCTATTAGCAAAAAAGACCTATCAATAAAAAATGACTGATAGGTCTTAATAATTTAGAAGTATAGCCCAAAAGGTAGCAAACTTTCGCTTTCCACCTTTGGTACTTTTATGTTTTATACTTCATAGTTAATAGTTAAGGCGTTACTGACACTTCAATCGGTGTATAGCAAACAGATGATGAGGCTTCTTCGCCGTACAAGCTAAGCGAGTCTTCTGCGCAAATATCTTGTGAAACACCTAATCGACCATCACTACCAGAGCCCCAAGCATAAACAATATTATCTTCACTTACTGCAAAGTGGCTAGAGGTATTTGCACTTATTGAAACAATAAAAGGTGCATCTAAATCAGCGACTTTGACTGGTTGAATAGAGATTTGACGTTCGATACCTGATTCATCAACCTCATAACCATTACCAAAATAACCTGTTCCCATATCACCCCAAGAGTAAACATCACCATTTAAGCTAATCGCCTGCGCATTACGACTTCCACCTTGGAAACCTATAATTCGGTCACTTCCCATAGCATCAGATCCTGTCGACAAGTTAACAATCACTTCAGGTATTAATATATTTTCAATATCAGATATTTTATAAATAGTACCGCTCACTGTCGGTGTACCTTGTGCTAATGCACCAAAACCGTTGTAGCCCCAGCCATAAACTGTACCCGCATTATCTACCGCTAAGCCAAAATCAGCTCCAGCTTCAACAGCAATAATATCTTTACCTTCTAATATTTTTAATGGGGTCGAACGATCCACACTAACACTGCCGTCACCAAGCTCACCGTTACTTGAGTTATTTCCCCAAGAGTAGACATCACCATTTTCAGTCAAGGCATAAACATGATGATCACGTACTGCAACATCAACAATCACTTCATCTTCTGGAATAAGTACTAAACCAAACGTATTTTGATCGTCAGATGACTCCTCTGAGCGACCTAATTGTAGGTTGCCGTTACCACCCGCTGAATAGACTTTCCCTGAACGTGTAACAACATAACTACTGGATGTCCCTGACGTTGCATAAACAGCCAATTCTTCATCGGGTAAAATCACTTCAACAGGTGTTGTAACAGGACTTTCATTGCCAGTCCCTAGCTCACCGCTATAATTGGGACCGAAAACAAACAATCTCCCTTCGCTAGTCACTAACGCACCATCAACTTGATCAGTAGAAACGCTGTTGAACGTTAAAGTGTCATTAGTTAACGTCATCCAACCAGAATTTGCATTATAAAGGCCGTATTGGCGTGCAATATTACCTTCGATATAACATTCATTTTCTTCATCGGTTAAAGTATCTCTGCCTTCTTCATCAAGCTCAGTACCAGGCTCAAGATCTTGGTCAGATTCACGACCTAATTTATTGCGTAACTCACTACCACAATAACGGCTAGGTGATTCTGCATAAACAATACCCGCATAGTTTTCACCGAAACTAAAAGGCTTTCCTTCAGCCGATAACCCTAGAGTATGGTGGTTGCCAGCAGACATCATGATTGTGTTATCAACGTTCATCCATTTCAAATAAGCATAAACTTTAGCGTCCCCTAATCCATTGGTAATCTCTGAGTATTCAATATCAGAAATACTAGCAAACTCAGCACTCGCCTCATTTAACCCAGTCGTATCCAATGTTAGTCCGTTATAAACATCGTCGTCATCATCAAGCGCGATCATCGCTTTTAATAATTTAACCGTTTGAGTTTCTTGAAACCTTTCTTCTCCCACTAAAGAAGCCAACGTTATTTGATCGCTAGCTTCAACAGCCGAAAGACTATATTCACCTAAACTAAAGGTAATACTCTCGCCATTTCGATATTCAAATGAACCTAATTCATCAGTCGTACCAGAAAGCGTATCTGTTTGATAATTTACCCCTGAAACAGGCACATTTAATTGCCCACTCACTATTACTGCTTCTTCAGTCGTTGTGTCATTACAAGCTGCCGTTAAAACAGCAACAGAACACAGTACAAAAGCTTTCGTTAATCTAATATCCATATAATTCTATTTTACACCTTAAAGTAAATGATAATCACTCGTATTGTATTTTATACAATATATTAAATCCAACTTTTTATTGATATAAAATCAACAAGTTAAAAAACTATCCAAATAGGGATATAGGAAGTAATAATCAATAAAAAGAAGTTAACAACAACTTAAAGGAAATGAAGAAGTGAATAGCGAATGGACTATAAATAGATTACAAATAAGTTAAGTAGAGATGAAAATAAGGCTAGTAACGACTATCTAGAAGTTACATAGTCGTTATTAGGTAATCGTTATCAGGTAGTCGTTATAAAAAGCTATTGATCATACTCTGGGTAATCAGTTAAACCTTTTTCTGCTCCACCAAATAAAGTATCAGGGTTATGGGAGGCTAGAGGATAACCATGTTTAATACGATTTGGTAAATCTGGATTAGACACAAAAGGACGTCCAAAACCAATCATATCTGCCAAACCACTTCGTAATGCCTGCTCACCTTTTTCAGCATCATAACGACCAGCATAAATTAAAATACCGTGATAAGCCGCACGTACATTTTCTTTGAATAATAATGGTGTTTCTGGCGCATCATCCCAATCCACTTCTGCAATATGAATATACACAACATTATGTGTATTCAATAATGCCGCAGCTGCGCTGTAAGTTTCAACAGGCGTTTCATCAACCGTCCCATTTAATGAAGTAAACGGTGCTAAACGTACACCAACACGTCCTGCACCGATTGCTTCAACCATTGCAGCAACCACTTCGGCAAGAAAGCGTAAACGATTTTCAATACTTCCACCGTATTCATCGGTGCGATTATTGGCATTAGAGTCAATAAATTGATTAATTAAATAACCATTGGCAGCATGTAATTCAATACCATCAAAACCGGCTTCTATCGCATTTAGTGCGGCTTGACGATACTCTTCAATAACATTATTTATGTCCGCTTTAGTCATTTGACGCGGTGTGGCTACATCAACAAAGCCTGGTGCACCCACTCCATTATCAACAAAAACTTTAACGTTATCTGCTTTCAAAGCAGAAGAAGAGATAGGCTGTACTCCACCTGTATTGTCTGGATGTGAAACACGACCAACATGCCAAAGCTGAGCAAACATTACACCGTCCTTTTCATGTACTGCATCGGTTACTTTTTTCCAACCCGCAATTTGTGCTTCACTGTAAATACCAGGTGTCCAAGCATAGCCTTGACCTAATGCAGAGATTTGTGTGCCTTCACTCACAATAAGCCCAGCCCCTGTTCTTTGTGAATAATACTCAGCCATGATGTCATTCGCTTCATTACTAGGTTGAGTTGCACGAGAGCGTGTCATGGGTGGCATCACAATACGATTTCTTAATGAAAATTTACCTAATTGGATTGGTTGAAATAGTGAGTCAGTCATTATATTTACCTTTAAAAAAGCCATTGGATCTTAAATAGTTCATTGTCTGAAATTATTATTCTTCTAAACCCATTACAATAAATCTCAAATCTACTTTTTAACTAAAAAAGCCGCTAGTTAGTTGTAAATTTTGCAAATGCAGCATCAATTAGCGAAGTTAATCTTCGAAAGACATCAATTTACACCTTAAATTGATGCCTTATCGACGTAAAATTTAGATTCTATATTTATACCAATCACACTAATTAACTGATCTATTTTACTGGTTAAAATAACTTATTTCTTCGTTGTAAATTTCGTAAAGGGAACACCATTTAGCTCAATTTACGCCTTAAACTAAGTCATTTTTCCTGCACAAAATTTAGATCTCTTATTTAATGTAATCGGTATTAATGTAAATTGGCATGATGAGAAGTGTTTAATTATTTCCATAAGCCATAAGATACGCTTGCCACTGAAAATATAAAATTATGATTAATTATCATTATAATAATTTTTGGTTATATTAAAAGGAACGCCATGGTGCCTTGCTAAAAATGAAAGGAAATGATTTACAACCTCATTGGGTGAGCGTTAAGCCTATTAATTAAATATCAAAAGGAAAAGGAGTCATTCAAAATTTATACCAATCACAATAAATAGCTTATCTATTTTACTTGTTAAAACAGCCCACTTCCTCGTTATAAATTTCGTAAAGGGAACAGCCATTTACATCAATTTACGCCTTGAATTGAACTGTTTTTCCAGCGCAAAATTTAGATAACATATTTAATGTAATCGGTATTATTATGCCTATACCTGTTGCCGTTCATTGTTCATTGTTCATTGTTCATTCGTTAGTTTGAACTCCAAACCAAGGCGCAACATGATAACAATGGCGAGTCCTTACCGAAGGTGGCAACGTAGGGTTGGCTTTCCAGCTAACGACCTAAAGGGCAAACTGCGAAGTAAAGACCTTCGTTGTTAGAAAGTGTCGATTTAATCCGTTAGATCTTCCTCTTTTTGCCTGGAATCTGTTCACTTCACCGCTTGCTGAATTTTTAACATTGAATCGTAACGGGCGTATAAATTAATGAGTATAAACAAAACCACCATAAAGGTATTTAGTCGCTTCAGCACCTAACACCAATACTTTATCACCTGCATTTAATTTTTTTGAATTAACTAATCTTGCTAAGCTAACCCATATTGCAGCGGACCCTAAATTCCCAAGAACTTGTGCATCATTAACGATCCTATCAGGGTGTACATCTAACTTCTTAGCCATCATCAAATCAATATGACCATTGGCTTGATGCGGTAAAATATAGCGAAAGTCATCAAGCTGATAACCACGAGATAATACTGCTTTTAAGCCTAATTCAAATAGTTGTTCACCATTATCTTTAACGGCCTGAGTATTATGATGAAAGCGAGCCATGTTACCTGTTCCAACTGTATTTGAACCACCATCTAGATAAAAGCCTGGTTGTTTATTATGCCCAATCTGTCCAATATAAATATCGCTTATAAGTTGTCTTGGGTCTGTAGCAGTTTGAACAATCACAGCCCCACACCCATCCCCCATTTGCATATAATTAACCATTTGAGAGGTAGTAATAAACTGTTCATTAATATCAAAATATACTGATCCAGTCTCACACCCTACAATGGCAATAGGTCGAGAATCGGTGGCACTAAACGCACTAGCTATTTGCAACGCATTAGCAAAGCCAGTACAAGCTTGACGTAATTCAAGATAAGGGCTGATTAAGCCCATTTGGTCAGCAACCCAAGCAGCATTAGGAGGTACTTGAGTATGAGGAGTGCAAGTATGGCTAAGTAGATAACTTATTGATTCAACAGGAATATTCGATTGTGTTAATGCATCATTTAATGCAGTTAAACTCATATCAATACTCGAAGGTAAACATTCGCTTAAAGGTTTAGTTAAATCACGTACTAAATGGCGTTCTTTAATACCTAATCGTTTAGCAATGATACTTGCTTTTCTGGCAGCAGATTTTCCACACAATGTTTCTAATGCACTAATTAGTTGTTGATTAGTAACATGTTGTGGCGGTAATACAGCGCTAATTGCGAGTAAATTTAGGTCGTACGGGGCAAAAGTTACTGCCATTTTCTCTCCAAATTTGTGAATATTTTATTTAAATCTACACCCAAAAAGTGAAAATGCTCAACTTGAGTATCGAGTAACTGATGTAATAAATGACTTACCGAGTGTTGCTCTTTCCTAAACATTGCAGAGGTGGCACCTAAAGCTTGAGCATGATGTCTCGCGACATAAACATGCTTAGCTTCATCTTTTTTAATAAGTCCACAAAGGTGAGAAAATGGATGATTGACGCCTAATAAGCAATGTTCAAATTCATGCATTACTTGCGTTACACAAGCGTCTAAAGTGGCAATTTTAATAAAATGCTGACAACGGTCTTCTCCACGCCCAAGTTGAGCATAAAAACGTTGTGCTTGACGTTGAATATGACGCTTATTTTCAATAATAGGTAACGCATTAAGTATTGCTTGTAAAGCTTGATCATGCCGATGCTCATCAGCTTCCACTTCCAGTAAGCTTTTAATCATCGTTTGATTATCGTCTTGGTTTTCACTAAATAAACGATTAATTTCTTGATTAAATACAAGCTGAGCCGATTGTTCACCGCACAATATTAAAGGAATAAGATGTGCGAGTGCGTATTGATCCGTTATCTCCCATGTTTTAACATTCTTAGCATGTAAGGCTATCCATTTCTCTATTCTTTTT
The DNA here is from genome assembly GCF_000470315.2 of Psychromonas sp. SP041. Lineage (GTDB taxonomy): Bacteria > Pseudomonadota > Gammaproteobacteria > Enterobacterales > Psychromonadaceae > Psychromonas. Next base: position 177,987 of record NZ_CBRF02000002.1, on the reverse strand, counting down.
CCATTAGCATTATCAGATAGTATAAATTTGTCTAATGCGGCCTGGCTTATTTTAGGTAGTGGAAAACAACGGGAAGATTGATTATTCATTAACGTTCACCTCGCATTGCCAAACGATAACAAACGGGCAATACAATGAAGTCAAACAACCAAGCAATAAAAATAGTTAACAAAGAGAGAAAACTTAATTCAATAATAGGGAAAAAATCTGAATTAAGACCTAAAGAAAACCCTAAAACTAATAAAATACTAGTAAAAGTAATAGCAGGTATTACCTCCCGAAATCCATTAAGTGTAGAATCTATTTCACTTGACTCACTCTCACTCACTTTTAATAATAAATGTAAACTATCATCAATAATAATGCCTAAAATCATCCCCATCACCACAGCACACCCTAAACTTAAACTGCCTCCAATGAATTGCCAAAATCCAAAGACCAACACAAGCGGAAGCATGTTCGCCAATAACCCTAACAAAGCTAATTTAAACGAGCGTTTTAGAAATATTAACAAGGTCAAAAGCAGTAATAATGCCGCTATAAATGAACTCAACATAGTCCATGAATTTTCACGACTTAAATGAGCAAACACAAGCTGTTGACTAAGCGGAGGTGAAATCAATGTATGTAAATTATTTGATGTTAAATAACTTAAGACTTTATCTTCAAAATCAATAAGTTCACTGGCTTTCATTGGTACAAGATTAACTCGAAGTAAACTAGCGCTGCTGTCTACATTAACCAGTCTTTCAATACCTAACGTTTGTATCGTATTACCGGTTAATATTTGCTTAAATTGATGTTGCCCTACCCCATACCATTTAAGCCAATCAACGATACTATGTACTTTAATAACTTCATCTTGCTTTGCTAAGAAACGATTAAATTGATTAATTTTTTTAATATAGGATGCATCAGTAATACCTAATTCAGTATTAGTATCAACAACAAAATTTATATTATTTATCCCATTAAACTTTGTTTCCATTACTTGCTTAGAGAGACTAAATACATTATCAGTAGGAAAATAATTAGCCGCATCATCATCAAAACGTAATTGACTTAAACTAATTGCAGCCAGCAACGTCAATGTTCCAACAATAATCAACACAGCCCGGCGATAATACCAACCTAACCGATATAAATGTCCGCAAAAGTGCGATAAATTAATAATTGAAATTACTTTATAATGAGCTAAACGAGCAAAGGTAATTAAAACAGAATAGTTAACAAGAAAGCTAATCAGTACAGCAAAAGCAACCATTGCACCAAAGTCTTGGATGGGGGGTGATGGGCTAAACCTTAATAGAATAAAACCAAAAGCAGTGGTTATGCTTCCCCAAAATAAAGGTTTAATATTACGTTTCATCGACGTTATTAATGCGGTTAAAGCAACTTGTTTATGATCGCAATTAAGCACACTATCAGAGGATGTATTACCGTAGATATTAGCGCATGCGTTACGCCAATCAAAATACAAGTGCATTGCATAAGCCACATTTAATACAATAATAATGACAGGGACAAAAGCACTAATAGCCGCAATAGTAAAATTCCCCCATGCAGCTAAACCCAGTGTACAAATCAAAACCACAAATGATGAACTTGCAATGCCAACTATCCACCACTTTTCTGGTATCACTAGCCACAACATAATACAGAGTAAAAGTATTAATCCGGGTAAGAACCAGATCAAATCATGTTTCAATACCTCAGCATATTGCCAATTAAGTGCGAGCTCTCCTGAGTAGTAAACCTCTAATTTAGGATCATATTGCGTCATTTGACGATTAATTAAATCCCTCGTGCTATTTAATTGAGTTAAAAAATCAGAGACTGCATCGTGCTGATTGAAGGAGAGAGTTAATAACACGGCACTATTATCCGTTGCAACAAACTCTGTTAATGCAGGGTTTTGTTTACCTCTCACCGGTAATGCGCTAGATAATGGATTAAAGTAACTTTCTTTAAAACCGCCCACTTTTTTAATAAAAGACAGATCAGATAAAGCAGAAGTAAGGTCTTTAATAAACGGCAAATGTTTTTTAATATTATTATCTTGTTTGGACTCAATAATAATCACCAGTTGATCATCTTGAGCAAAGTCACGTTGAAATGTTCGAAAGCGATTAAATCGCTGATCATCTTCAGAGAAATAACTCGTATAATCTACTGCAAACTTCAGCTGCCCTAGTCCCATAGACGCAACAATGCATAATAGTAACCAAAAAAAGAAACTAAAACGCGTCGTTACAGTGGTGGTCAGGTAGCTAAAGGTCATGTATTGGTCTTCATAAATTAAGTATAATTAAATAAACTTACTGGATATCGTTATTATTAAAAGACCTTAGCAGCCCTCTTTTTAATTCAATTATTTATCATAAATTGAAGACATAACTAATATCAGATTTATTGCTGATATAAATTAGAGAAAAGTATTCTTTATATCGACTTAAGATAAAAAGAATAGATCAGTGAATGATTTTTTAGCAAGAAAATAAATAAAAATGATAACTAAAGGACAAAGAATCAAGTGCTAAATAAAGTGCTTTAGTTATATTAAAAGCGATAATTAATAGATATAAAACCAATACGGAGATACTTCAACGCATGGTCTAAACTGTTATATTGCATAATTTATTAATAAGCACTATTCTTCATACAATAAGACAATAAGGAGATTTGAATATGAAAGAGATGATCGTAAAAAATTATATGGATGTTAATTTTGCGAAGATATATGAAGACATGCCTGTCATCACTGCATCAATAGAGCTCATCAAAAAAGAAGCCTTAGGCGGACCCGTCATTGCCTCAGATAACACGCTACTTGGTTGGATTTCTGAACAGGAATGCTTACATGTCACGACTCAATTTGCTTATCACAACCAACGTATCGGTTTAGTCCAAGATATCATGCGTAAAGAAGTGTTGAGTGTTAAGGCAGATCAAACGATTTTCTCACTGGCAGAAAAGATGGTTGGCCCTCAACCTAAAACCTACCCTGTTATCAATGAAAACAATAAAGTGGTGGGTGTAATATCTCGTCGCAGAGTGTTAAAAGCCCTATTAGATAATAATTTTTAATGGGTTACTTATAAATAGATTTCTTATAAAAGAACTTTATAAGCATATTTAATGAGACAGCTGTATTAGTTAATGTCTTAGATAATAAAGAAAATACTGATTAACACTTTATTGACCCGAACTTCTAATTTAGAAGCTCGGGCATAAATATATACCCGTTACCATTTAAGGTACAAAACTCAGCAAGCAATGTTTTATATAGGAGCATTTCAATATTACTCCTATATCGCCTCTATAGTATTTCTAGACAAAAGTCTTATATAGAAACACTGCTATAAACCACGGATAGTCAGTAGACAATTAAACAGCAGATAACTTATTCGCTGTCCAAACATACAACAACTCTAACGCAATGGTTGCGGCAGCAAGTGCAGTGATCTCACTTTGGTCGTAAGCAGGTGATACTTCAACCACATCCATTCCCACCAAGTTAATGCCTTGCAGTGCACGAATGATTTTTAATGCTTTATCCGAGCTAATACCACCACATACAGGCGTACCCGTACCCGGTGCAAAAGCAGGATCTAAGCAATCAATATCAAAAGTTAAATAAACAGGTTTATCACCCACAATCGCTTTTACCTGCGACACTATTTGCTCAACCGATAAATCGTTCGCTTCCATTGCATTAATCACATTAAAGCCATGACCTTGCTTTTTATATTCAGTACGAATACCAATTTGAACCGATGATTTAGGATCAATTAATCCTTCATTAGGGGCATGGTAAAACATAGTGCCATGGTCATAACGACTGCCGTTATTATAAGTATCAGTGTGAGCATCAAAATGAATTAATGCCATTTCACCATGATGCTTTGCATAAGCACGTAATAAAGGCAGCGTGACAAAATGATCCCCTCCTAAACTGAGCAACATTTTACCACTGCTTAATATTTGATCCGCCGCGGCTTCAAGACGTTGTGTCATGTCTTCAGCATCGCCACAATCAAATACTAAGTCGCCAGCATCAATCACATTAGTATGTTCGAACAGTTTAAACTCCCATGGGAATTTTTTACTTTCCCATGATAAGTTAACCGAGGCACGACGTACCGCATCTGGCCCCATTCGTGCCCCTGAACGACCTGATGTTGCCATATCAAATGGCACACCGAGTACAACCACGTCTGCATTTTCAGCCAAAGGTTCTTCCGCTAACGGATTCTTTACTAAAGGACGACGCATAAACGTCATCGCATTAGAATATAAAGAAAAATCCTCTTTAGTGAATAAATCACTAAACGCACCGTTAGGGTGATCATTAGATGAAGCTGACATTTAAAAGCCCTCTAAGTAAGTGTAACCCGCTAAACCTTGCTCTAACTCGTCTAAAATAGCTTGCTGTTCTTCAACAGACACGCGTGATGACGCTAAAGCACGGTAATTATCACGAATCGCTTCAACATCAATATGTACATATTTCATTACATCTTCCACGGTATCGCCTTCATTTAATGAATCGATATTCCAGCTACCATCTTCTTGTACATTCACCACTACACTGTGCGTATCACCAAATAAGTTGTGCATATCACCTAAAATTTCTTGATAAGCACCGACTAGAAAGAACCCCATTAAGTAAGGTTTATCAGCAGACCATGCAGGGACTGGTAAGGTTGTTTCAATACCTTGTCCATCAACATATTGGTCGATAACACCATCAGAATCACACGTGATATCTAACAGTACGGCGCGACGCTCACCCGCTCTGTGTAAATCAGACAACGGTAAAATTGGGAATACTTGATCAATGCCCCACGCATCAGGTAATGATTGAAATAGTGAAAAGTTAACAAAAAACTTATCCGCTAAACGTTCATTTAAGTCATCTAAAATCGGACGATGGAAACGATTTTTAGTGCTCATTTGTAAGCTCAATTCATAATAGATGCGTAAAGCTACTTGCTCACCCCAAGCTCGTTCTTGAAGATTTAACACGCCTGTCGCAAATTGATTGTGTACTTCTACTATGTCACTTTGCGTATCGTTATAAATCTCAATTAATGCACGGTCATCACTTCCTCCAGACAATAACTCCCAGTTGTTCCACATGTTTTGTAACAATAAAGAACCTTGCTCAGCAGGTGCATCAAACTGTTCTGGTTTATAGGTTTCTGCGCCAATAACATTGGTGATCAATACCGCATGATGCGCTGTTAATGAACGACCAGACTCAGAAATAATCACCGGTTTAGGTTGTTCATATAAATTACAAATATCACTGATCGTAATCACAATATTACGAGCGTATTCCGCTAAGCTATAGTTCATTGAGTTATGAGATTGGCTACGTGTACCGTCATAATCGACAGCCAAACCACCGCCCACATCTAAATAATCTAATGGCACGCCCATCGCTCGTAATTCACAGTAAAAACGTGCTGCTTCACTAACGCCATTACGCACGTCACGAATGTTGGCCATTTGTGAACCTAAGTGAAAATGTACAAGTTGTAATGTATCTAATTGGTTTTCTGCTTTTAAACGCTCAACAACCGTTAATACTTGAGATGCTGCTAACCCAAATTTAGATTTCTCACCACCGCTTGATTGCCATTTACCAGCCCCTTGTGATGCTAAGCGAATACGTAACCCCATACGAGGTTTAACACCTAATGAGCGTGCTTCTTCTAACACTAAATCAAGTTCAGATAACTTCTCTAATACGATTAAAACGTTATGGCCTAACTTTTCACCAATTAACGCTAAACGAATGTATTCTCTGTCTTTGTAACCATTACATACAATCACTGAACTCGCTTTTTGCGCTAATGCTAATACAGCTAATAGTTCTGGCTTACTGCCCGCTTCAAGACCTAATTGCTTATGCTCTAGTCCAGCTTGGCTTTCTAAAATTTCATCAACCACTTCTTTTTGTTGATTCACTTTAATTGGGTAAACCAATAAATAGCGGTTATCGTAATCCACTTCTTGAATCGCTTGATTGAAAGCATCACAAATATTATGCACACGTTGGTGTAATATTTGAGGGAAGCGAACCAAAGCTGGCATACTTAAATTACGCTCTGCTAATTCTGCTGCGATGTCACTTAATGCCACCTGATGATCACACCCACTGCGCGGCGATACATACACCTCACCTTGGTCGTTAATCCCATAAAAACCTTGGCTCCAGTAACGAACATTGTATTCCGCGCGGATGCGGTCCATATCAGTTGAATGTTGCAAATTTAGATCTCTCATTAATGTAGGAGTAATGGTGATTCAGTTATCTGAAATCACAGTATGGCAAAAATTTCAGGCGGATTATTGGTCAATAAATACATTACGTCTAGATAATAATTTTCGCGTTATCAATCAAAAAAATTGTACAGACAAGCTATCTATACAGTTTTATCGATTAGAAGGCGGAAATAAAGGTCAAAAAACAAACGAAAAGATAACAAGGCAGAAGTATTTACAGGGGCTATTAAAAGTTTTGGTATTAATAACTCATCAATTAATCCAACCACGGCCATAAAGTGGCTGGATTAATTGATAAGCAGTTAGCTCTTTGAGTTAAGCTGTTTAGTTAATTGAATAACAATTAGCTCTTTGGGTTAAGCTATTTAGCTACTTGGGCGTAACTATTTTAATTTAGTCACTAAAATTTGCTCAACACGTACCCCTTCAAGGTCCAAGACTTCAAACTTATAACCTTGATGAATAAAATTATCAGTACGCTTAGGTAAACGCTTTAAAGTGTAAATCATAAAGCCCGCGATGGTTTCGTATTGATTACGGTTAGGGAACTCCTCAATCGATAAACAACGCATCACATCATTAATTGGCGTTAAGCCTTCGATCAACCAAGATGAATCATCCCTTTGCACTATTTGTTCTTCGTCTTGATGAGTAATTAACTCCCCCATAAAGCTACTCAACAAATCTTTAACGGTTACAAGGCCTACTACCGTCGCGTATTCATTGACAATCACAGCAAAAGGTTGTGCCGCCACTTTAAAAGCATTTAACGCTTCAGATAACGTTAATGTTTCTGGAAGATAAAAAAGGTCCTTGTCGACTTTTGTTGGGTGTATTTGTGCTAACTCGCCTTTCAGTACTAAACGTAAAATCTCTTTCGATTCAATGCTGCCGCGTATTTTATCCAAGCCACCATCACACACTAAAAAATCATTATGAGGTTGCTCGATAATCTTTTTGCTGATCTCGTCGCTACTATCATCTAAATCAAAAAAGATAATCTGATCTCGTGGTGTCATCACACTGCCAATGGTACTGACTTCTAAATCAAATACGTTACCAATTAATTGATATTCTTGCTTTTGCAAACTGCCATCTTCGGCACCGGCATCCATCATGGCGATAATATCTTCGGTAGTCACCAACTCAGTACGCTCTGTCGGAATATGAAATAAACGCAGCATCATATTGGTTAAGCCGTTGAATAAGAAAACCGCAGGCATCAGCAAAAAGGTTATCCAACGCATTAAAGAGACAATGCGTATAGCAACCGCTTCCGGCATGATAATAGCTAAACGTTTAGGTAATAAATCGGCAAAAAGAATAAACAAAGAAGTTAGGCAAATAAAAGAAAGTACAAAGCTCACTTCGCCTAATAATGGACCTTGATAAAAGACACTGATCATTTTACGAATATAAGGTGTTAATGCTTGCTCACCGATAATACCGCCAAGAATAGAAATACCATTTAATGCAATTTGCATCATCGCAAAAAAGTTACCTGGTTGCTGTTGTAACTCAATCACTTCAAGCGCTTTACTACTGCCTTCATCGGCCATCACGCGTAGCTTTATCTTTCTAGCAGCGGCAATAGAAATCTCCGACATCGCAAATATTGCACCTGCTAATATCAATAAAACAATGCTCAACACATCACTCATTTTTAAACCCTTTCATCACAATATCGTTATCTTCATTAATAACTATTTAACACATATTTAATGTGTTTCAATTAATCTATTCACACTTTTACAGTCGTAAAATCAGGCGCATTATAGATCGAGTTTCAAGTTCGACAATCGTTATTTTTACAAATCATGCAACCCACCAGCAAAACCAAAATAAACCACTGAATTTAAAGATAAAAACAGGAAGTTAAATATTGTAAAACTGTTTTACAAAGGATTTTAAAGCATAAAAAACAAATCCAAAAATGAGATTAACAGAAGCATATTCGCTTTATTGATAAGACCAGAACAGATTTTTTCTTATTAAATTATGTTCTGAACTCATCGCTTAGCCATCCTAATTAACGATGTAATTAACTAGATAAATCACTGCACAACAGCCTATATAAACGAGTACCTATTTGAATAGTTAGATAAGATAATTTTAACGAGAATAATTCATGAATACCCTAAAAACTAAACTGAATAGAAAAGTTAAAAACAGTCATCGTTAGATGTTTATAATTTATCTAAAAATTAGCTAAAGGCTTACCCCAAAAGGCTTCACGATGTGTCAAATGCTTGATCATGAACGCTTTATTTTATTAATTATTCATGTACTATCAAAATACTAACCTTGTAAAGACAAAAAAAATGATAATGATAACGACTAACATTTTGACTATTTATGCGGATATATAATTTTTCCAATAAAAAAATAAGCTTAAGAGCATTCAACGCTTTCTTTTTTGCGAGCGTCTTTATCATCGTCTTCATTGGTTTATATTATCAGTATGCTGCTTCCAATAAGACCACCTCAGAAAACTTCAAAAACGCCAGTTACACAAAATCGTTAGAGATGAGAGAAAAGTTTAGATCTGTATTCGATAAACTTGAATATCAATTTATCCAAGCTGAAAGTCAAAACATCGAGAAGCTCGATCAATTATCAATGTTATATAACAATCAAAAAGCACATTTGAATTTAAAGCAGATGGAAGATGAATTAAATCGAAATGTAAAATTTGGTAAATACCAAATCTTCATGATCAATCAAGATTATATTATCGAAAAAGCATCCTATGAAAAAGAAATTGGTTTTGATTTAGGACAATTCAAAACCGTAAAAGAACTGTTTAACAAGATCTTCAACAAGACCATTAAACTTGATATTTCTTCACCTAAACTTGACCTTGATTCGAGGTTAAAAAGGTACTTAGTAAAAGTATCTGACGATGGACAGTATATTCTGCAAATAGGATTTGCTTTAGATTACAGTGAAGAAATAAGTAAACAGTTGCAATATTTATTAACTGAAACCAGCCAAACAAACTTATACATGGCGACTGAGTTTTTTATACAAGATATTAATATTAAAGCCATTGATTTTAAATCTAATGCAGAACACAAGGCATACACGCATAACCTGACACAAAATTTTTTATTTGATATCAATCAAGCATTAAAAAGCAATGAAATAGAAAAGTTAGCAACCTCTGACACTAGAAAAATAAGCTTAAATAAAACATTGGTGAAACTTATTCCATTGAATGAAAAACTAATTAGCTTTACTGATAGCAAGGAAAACACGCTAAACTTTTATTCTTCTACTGGCTCTTTATTTGGTGAAAAAAGCGATACTTTATTATTTATCAAAACATCTTTTCCTTTGGCAAGGTTAGACAGGGATTTACAACAAAACCTAAACACGTTCTTGTTTATAACCATGCTTGTTTTTCTGGTTTTAACTTTATTTGAATATTATAAAAAGAGAGAAATAACAGACAAAATAACCTCTATCACTAAAATGATTAAAGATAATCAGATAATAGAAGATCAAAGCTCTTCAATAAAAGATATCAGTGTTTTAATCGATAGCTATAACCAAATGTTAGCGAAATTAAATAATCAAATAACGATTAACAAAGAACTCTCCTATATCGATTTTTTAACAGGTATTAAAAACAGAAAAGCTTATGATGAAAATATAGAAAAATCAGTCTCCTTATATAGAAGGTATGGTACGACTTTCTCTCTCGCTATTTTTGATGCGGATGACTTTAAGCAAATAAATGATAATTATGGTCATAGCTTTGGCGATATAGTATTAAAAAGCATCTCGAACGTACTACAATCCAGTATTAGAAATGGCGATATGTTGTTTAGGGTAGGCGGTGAAGAATTTATTGTCATTTTCCCAAGTACCAATTTAGAGAAAAGTAAACAAGCCGTTGAAAAAATAAGAAAAAATATAGGTTTGAACCTTAATCTAAATCGTAAAGTTAATATTACGTTAAGTATCGGGTTAACAGAAATGACCAGCCAAGACTGTAAAGACTCAATCTTTAAACGAGTAGATAATTTCTTATATTCGTCCAAAAAGAATGGTAAAAATAAAATCACTTCAGAGTGATACAATAAATAAAATTAACGAACAACTAACTCACAATAAAAACAGTTGTAAACAGGACACCTTAAGCATGAGTATGAAGAGCAAATTGTACATACTGTATGAACCGAATTTATAGCGAGACAAATACCTATTCTGCTTTATAAAAAACCTTTTAAACCTATAAAACCCACGTAACTTCAATATGCCACTACAATGGAAGGATAGCTTCTAGTTAAAGATTAAAGGTTAAAGGTAATACTATTCAACATTTGAAATATCCGAGCGCCCTCTCACCTCATTCAACAAATAAATTTCCTGATAAATAACCTCCTCTGCATATAGAAGAACGACTTAACGTTGAAAATTAGCCGCATTTTAACTTATTGGTAAAACAAGACGCTAATTCAGTTTTACCCGTAACAAACTACCTATATATAACTAATTATGATACTACTGAGCGATTAAAAAATTTAATCTAACAATAGTATTCACAAATGCAGTGACAAAGGATTCCACTTCATTTCTGATATGAAAAGAGTATGTGCACTATATTTTAAACATCGATAAAAAGCATATTATTAACTATAACGTTTAATGGAGTATTTAATGTTACGTTCTTTGAAATTTCAAATATACCTATTGGTATTTATTCCTTTCATTTTAATAGCTGTACTTGGCTTATATATTGAAATTAACAGCACCAATAGTATTGAAAAAAAAGTGAGTGAGGTAACGCGGGAAAATACGATAGAAATAGAAAAGAAACGCTTAGTGACAATTATAAACTCAGCACATTCTATGATTCAGCCGTATATTGATATGCCTAGTGATGAAGGTTTAAAAGATGCATTAGCCCTAATTAACCGTTTAAAATACGATGGTAATAAAGGCTACATATTTACCTATAATTTTAATGGAGTGCGTCTACAAAGTGGTTCAAATAAAGGAATTGGCAAAAACTTTTGGGATCTTAAAGATAAAAAAGACAATTACATTGTCAGAAACATAATTGAAGCAGGCAAATCAGGATCAGGCTTTACCATCTATTATTTCCCAAAACCTGGTGAAAAAGAAAGCTCTCCAAAATATTCTTATTCGTTATTAATCCCCAAATGGAATGTCATTATCTCAACGGGATTTTTTATTGATGACGTAGACCGAGCGCAAAGAATCATAGATGAAGAAGTCTTAAACGTTGCAGATAAAGCAATACAACAAGCTATTTTCTTCTTTATTGTGAGTTTTATCGCTGTTGCTATTGTCGTGTTTATCGCAATCAATCGAATTTATCGCCCATTAAATAATTTAAGTACTTCGGTACGAGGTCTAGCGGGTGGAGAAGGTGATTTAACGGCACTATTACCCACGAGTCAAATAGCTTTACTTGACCAAATTGCAGATGACTTTAATCTATTCCTCGGCTCAATGGGCGATGATATACGTAACTTAAAAGGCACAAGTAATGAACTAAATAACATTGCAAATGTGTCTAGTAAACAACAAGCTCATTTAGAAGAGCTATCTAATCAACAAAAAAATGAAACCATTCAAGTCGCGACAGCGATTGATGAAATGTCATCCACCTCTACTGAAATAGCCAACACTGCTGAGCAAACACGTTTATCGGCCAGTTCTGTTGAAAAACAGATGCAAGTTGTATTGGAGCAAGTACAAGTATCAAATGAGCAGCTAGATAATTTAAATGAATTAATGGTTGGCGTAGAGAACTCTGTGACAGAACTAGGCGGTAACGTTAATTTAATTAGCTCTGTACTCAGTGTTATTGAAGGCCTATCTGAACAAACTAACTTACTTGCACTTAATGCAGCAATTGAAGCCGCTCGAGCAGGTGAACAAGGTCGAGGTTTTGCAGTCGTAGCAGATGAAGTTCGTAGCCTCGCCAAACGTAGCCAAGACAGTACGGTAGAAATCAAAGAGATACTTGAGAAACTACAAATGAGCACTGAAAAAACGGTCGGCGATATGGCCCGCTCAGATAAACAACGTGTAGTTGTGACTGAAGCAATGGGACGCATTCGTGACATTATTGGGAGCAGTAATCAGTCTATTCAACAGTTGTCTGAAATGAATATTCAAGTTGCAACAGCCGCGAGTGAACAATCTACTGTTTCTTCTGAAATTGCTGAACGTATTAATGGTATTGCATCACTTGCAGATGATATTGGTAATAGCTCAGCGGAGGTTAGAGCGCAGTTTGAAAACCTTGAAATGCAGTCTAAATTAATTGTTGATATGACCAATAAGTTCACTGTTTAAGTTTAAAGTCAGTAATAACTAATGTTAACTTTAACTTAGCTATAGTTTAAATAAAGCAACATATTAACTATAAAAAAGACGAACAAACGAATGCTATTTACTTAAAGTGAATGGCATTTTTTTTAAGTCAGAAACAAGCTAACTTCATAATACAAAATACAGCTTAAACATATTCCTCACCATGCTTGAGTCAATGAGTAGATAAGTAGATAGTTAGCTAGGTATATTAATAAATACATCGCTTAATGAACACGTCATTTACTACCGTAGTTTACGATGTGCTTTAATAAACAGCTAAGTGGCATAAGGTCAGCGTTAACCTTAATGCTAACTACGACTTAATAACTCTCCCAATCACGATATCGACTTTATTCTATTGATTTCATAACCTATAGCTCATAGCCCAAAGGTTAAAATGAATAAAATAGAGACACTGCTCGCATGACTTCACTCATAAAAAAGCAGACCAATTGGTCTGCTTTGAGATTATACCAATGGAATTAAATAAGTGATCAGAAATTGCGCAGGAAAAATTAACACTAATAAGGCGTGAGTTGTAGAAGATAGTTGTTCTCACTTCAAAACTCAGAACGCAGTTAGGGATGATTTTAACCAGCAAGAATGATCATCTTATTAATTCTTTTGGTATTACTTACTCTTTAACTTATAAAGTAATTGAATACGCCTAGTCAATGTCAGGCTAAATACTCAAATAAATTAAGCTAATTAAAGGTTAGTACCGCTTATTCGTGAGCAACCCAGAAATCGTAAACAACAACTTCACCGTAGTTATCTTCATCGTCAGTAGAACTGCCTTCTTCATCTGCGTTCGTTTGAGTGTAGTTACCGATTTTAAAGTATGACTGATCATAATTAAGATCCATCACATAGTCACTTGAACCGTCTTTCACTAAATATTTACTAGCATTACTTGCAGTATAAGCCGCGTTTAAACCACCGTCTTCACTGTAATAAACGTAATGTTTATCATTAACGACTTCAAAAATAACTTCATGAATGGTGCCTAACTTATAATCCTCTTTAATCGTTAGATTAGATCTTAACTTACCGCCATTAAAGCTTAAGAAAAGATGTTCACCTTCAAGCCTCAATACCATCGCATCATCAATACCATCACTTTTATTACCATGGATTTGAGTCGCCACTAGATGATCTTTTACAAGTGGTAAGTGTGTAATCGCTTGTTTAGAGTAAGCAACATGAGTACCGCTAGTCGTCCAGTAAATATCTGATTTACCATCTGTAGTACGTTCACGAAGTTCAGAACGAATATAGTCAGAGTTTGGTGTAGTCCCGTTATTTGATCTAACAGGCGCTTTAAATACAATGCCATTACCTGTGTCGTTAACATAGAAATATTCATTATTCGCTTTAAGAAGCGTTTTATCTTCTACACCATCAGGGTAAGTAATTTTCCATTGATTATAATTACTCATCAAATCAGATGGGTATTCAGCATTACCTGGTTCTATAGTCTCATTATCAGTGGGATCGACTGGGTCTGTTGGATCGGTTGGTTCAACTGGATCAACCGTTGAACCATCAGAACAGCCTAATATTTGAGTCTCTACAATACTATTCCATGAAGAGCCGGCTGAATTACCATTACCAGTCACACGAACATAACGTGCATCAGTATCGGTCACATCAATTGTTTCATAGCTAGCATCTGCGCCAGATGAAATACCACCAGATAATACTGAAGTCCAATCATTGTTATTGGTCGATGTATGAATATCAAAATACGAACTACGATCGCTGCCTTTATACCATTGTATAGCTAATTCTTTAACTGACGTTTCAGAACCTAAGTCATAAGTAATGGTTTTACCAACACCATTTGAAGACCAACGAGAATCATCTGTTGTATCTTTATCAATAGTGCTTTCAGGGCCATGACCGTCGTTAGTGCCATCGTCAGAAGCAGAAGAGATAACTAATGCAGCGCTACTTGTACATGTTTCACTGGTTACTGTCTCGGTCGTTCCTACACTTTCAAGCGCAAAATCATCAAAACGCCCTTCTTTGTCGTAGTAGTTACCAAAAATAGTAATTGAAGTAGAAGAGCCAGAGTTAAAAGATACAGAAACTTGCTCATAATCATTGCCACCGCCTGTTCTTGTATAACGAGTGCCGTCAACCGATGCACCAATTTTACCGTAACCAGCAATGTAAGCAGTTAAGACGTAATCAGTATTTTTTTCAACAGTAACATCTTGTTCGAATTTACCGCCATCACCTGTTATTTTAGCTGCTTTAGAACCACTACGCTCATCGCTAGAAATAGCAGAAGGATCAGTATCTACCCAACCACTTTTAAAGCTATCTTCAAACCCAGCATTAACAATACTAACTGATGCCGCATTCACTGCCGGAATAGCAGTTACTGATAATGCTGCAGCAACAAGAGCTGTTGTATATCTAAGTTTCGTATTCAATTTCATAAATATTCCTTTAATTTTTTCCAGTAAGAGCTGGTACTACACCGTCCCCCATTATTTAAATAAAACATGTCATCACACGATTTCAAACGCGGCGCTAAGAATTAAATATACTGAGATATTTAGCAACAATTAGTCCACCTAAAAGTAAAGACCATCACATTAATCATACTTTTAGAAATGACAAGTCACACTTTGACTTCTTTGTTCAATAATCACTTGAACTTTGAAATAGAGTTCAAAGCATTGATAAAGTTCAATAAAATATTTAATGTTTAATATAACCACTAAAAAGAAGGTAATCATTAAAGCCCTAAAATAATACTTATAAGGCGTATACTGGGGCGATGGGACATTAAAAACTAATGACAATAAATACACAAAAAAATTACTTCAATCTAATTTTGATAGACATAAAATAAGTATATCAATGGATATTAAATACGAAATAAACGCCCTTTTAATATCGAAAACGACAGAATGGAAAGCATTAAACGAGCACTATTCTGAAAGTGAGTGAAAAATAAAAGTATAAATAATAATGAGGTAAAGTATTAAATAAAACGCTGTTGAAACGTTTAATAAAAGGAGCCTGCAAAAATAAAACACATTGTAATCTGACGTAAAAATGGGTTATCAGCGTAATAGCATTATCCATAAAATAGATTTATCAGTAACGTTATTAAAATAATGTTATTTTTCATTCAAGATGAGTCATTTCTTATTCAAAAACAGTTGTATTTCATCTAAAAATAGCTATTTTTATTCAAAAATCTGTCACATTTCCGCTCAACATTAATCAATAAAACATCGCACTATAAATACCTTAATAAACATTTAATAAAGTATTGATATATATGTAAATATAATTTCTATTCTATTTCTGATGTTAAAAAAACAGATAAATTAATACCCATTAAGGGTAATTTGTAATATCTTTAAGATCACAGTTTTAGATTCTATTATTTTCAATTTTACATGTTGTTTTTCTGATCTATACTCGATTCAAGGTAATTAATTTAAACGCTAAATTTTCACTTTAAAGGAATATATGTGATTCATTCTATTGGTTTTAAACAACGTATAATGCTTTCTGCAACGTTGTTCGTTGCACTATCTTTACTAGTATCAAATTGGGTTTCATACTCAAACACGCGCGAAGAAAGCAAAATATCAGTTAATGACAAAGCAACTGAAGCGTTAGACTCCATCAAACAAAATATAAACACATGGCTTGATAGCAATAAAAAAGTAGTTGAGAGTGCAAAAGTCCTGTTAAACAGCAACGATCCAGCTAAAAAAATAGAAATTGCAAAATTACTTGTTGCATCAACTCCTTTAGATGCGGTCAACTTTGCAGATAAAGCTGGGATCACTATGGGCAATGGTGGTCAATTTGCTGATTACGATGCAACTCAAGAAGAATGGTATCAAGATGCTAAAGCAGCAAACCGACTCATGATTACCGATATCTATTTTGACAAAGGTATCTCAGATAAATACATGTTTAGCTTTTTGGATGTGGAAAATGATGGTGTCATCGGCGGCGATATATTCTTAGAAGCCGTTGACCCTTTTATTAAAAAAGTACACTTTAAAGGTGCTGTAATCTCCCTTTACGATGGTAACGGTGGGTTAATTAGTACCTCTGGTAAGGATGAGTTTGGTGCACGCATTGCTAATCAAGCACTGGAACAACAAGTATTAAATAACGGTTCAGGCGAGTTTACTTATCAAAAAGACGGAAACGAACAGCAAGCTGTTTACGCTAACATTGAGTTACTTGGTGGTAAAAAATGGCATGTAGTCATTGATATTGATAAATCGATTGCTTATGCATTTTTAGATGACCAACTTATGTCCTCTATTTTGACAGCTGCTTCACTAGTCATCTTAACGATTATATTGTTAATATTTACCCTAGCAAAAATTTACTCTCCAATTATTTCTTTAAAGCTCCGTATTGCTGACTTAGCTAAAGGTGATGCAGACTTAACTCAACGACTAAATGTGGAAGGTAATGATGACCTTGCTGACATTGCTCAAGGCGTAAACACCTTTATTAGCCAACTACAATCAATGATGAATGAAATTTTGACTTCATTGGCTGAAATTTCAAATGGTATTGAGCAACTTAATAAAGTATCAGCGTCTAATGACCAAGCTCTTAACGTGCATGCAGGCGAAACACAACAAGCCGTTGCGGCGATTACAGAAATGAGTGCTTCTGCAAATACCGTTGCTGACAATGCGAAACAAACATCATTCAGCACACAACAAGCCAGTGATGAAGCAGTGATATCAAAACAGTTAGTTGCATCATCTTCTGAAAGCGTACAAGCTTTAGTAAATGAAGTTGAAATTGCTTCTCAACGTATTAATACCATGCATGAAAATACACAGGAAATTGTCTCTGTATTAAGTGTTATTGGCGCCATTGCCGATCAAACTAACCTACTTGCATTGAATGCAGCGATTGAAGCAGCACGAGCAGGTGAACAAGGTCGAGGCTTTGCCGTAGTAGCAGATGAAGTTCGTTCACTTGCAGCAAGAACACAAGAAAGCACCGCCGAAATCAATGAGCTGTTAACGAAGCTCACAGATGATGCGGCATTAGCCGTTAATGCCATGAATACAACCAAAGAAAGCTGTCAAAACACAACGGATAATACCATCAGTGTAGGCACAGGATTAGACTCAATGGCAGGTTCAATCATCGAAATTAACGAGTTAAGTTCTCATATTGCAACCGCATCGTCAGAACAAAGCCAAGTGGCTGAGCAAATCAGTTATAACATGGCGTCGATTCAAGATATGGTGCATGAGTTGACACAAAACGGGCAATTAACCTCAGCAAGTACGGAGAGTTTATCAGCAGCTAATACACGCCTAGCAGACATGGTAAATCGCTTTAAGCTAAGCTAAGCCCACAAATAAAATACCGATGCCCCTAACGGATTAAAATCTTAATTCAGAGGGTTCATCGGTATTCAACTGCTTCGACAACTCCCAAAACACCTCAGCATTCACTTTAAGCACTTAAACAATCATCTCAATAATTACCTCTACGATCACTCCAACTACTTAAACAATCACATCAATAATTACCTCAACGATCACTTAAACGACTTAAACGACTTAAACAATCACTTTAATAATTACCTCAACGGTCACTTAAACGACTTAAACAATCACTTCAATAATTACCTCAACGGTTACTTAAACGACTTAAACAATCACTTCAATAATTACCTCAACGGTCACTTAAACGACTTAAACAATCACTTCAATAATTACCTCAACGGTTACTTCAACAAGGTATTAACCTGTTTACAGAAAAGCTTATTTCTTTAGAGTATTATCCTTAAAATTTATATTTAAAAACCTACTATTAAACCTTAATGTAACTAACGAAAGCTTAAACAAAGCCTATTCATTTTAGCATTGGAAAACTCAGCTATTTATTCAGATTACTGTTAAATGTTACTATGTAAAATCAAGGTGTAAACAATGGTTAACACTAACTTTTTATAAGGGTCATCGCCATGTCAGTTTGTTTACCAGCAAAATTTAGTTACCGAAATAGTTTAGAATGGGTCACTGCTTTTATCACTTGTTTATTAGTACTCGGTGTCATTCAGACATTTATTATTGGGCGCCACTTTATTATACCAACGGCTATTTTAGCGTTCGTAATATTACTCGGCAACCTAACTACTTATGCCTTTATGGGAAGATTATGGGCAAAAAAGATTGTTTTTTGGTTGTACCTTATTTTCACTAGCCACCTTTTCTTTGCTTTATTTTGGGCTAAAAAGTATCGAGAAATACTGGAACAAGCATTTGTTCCCTCTTTCACGATTACCTTCATACTATTCGCTTTTTTATTGATACAATACAATCGAAAAAATCGCCTTTTCATTCGTAGTAAATGAAAGTCATAAAAATAATTTAAATTTATTTACATAATTTTGCATCCAAAATGTATTGTCGATTGTAGTACCTATTAGCAGTAACAAATTAACTGTTTTTCACATTCGAAATCTATCAATTAATAGGGAAGCGACAATGAAAACTCAATACATATTAAAAGCACTAAAAATCACAGCAGCATCTGCTTTAATGGCAATAACAACACAGTCATATGCAGGTACTTTTTCTCAAGATAAATTACCAAGTGAAGTGCATGTACCAGCAGGAAATCAAGTCGCGATGTTTACTACTGCAAAAGGTAACATCACTTGGGAATGTAAAGCTGACACAATGGATGCAGAAAAAGCAAAATGGGCATTCGCTGGACCACGCGCGATTTTAAGTGATAATAAAGGCAACCATTTAGTCTCTTACTTTGGTCCTCCAGCAACATGGGAATCACTTGATGGTTCATTAATTACTGGTACACAGTTAGCTGTTTCACCTTCAGCGAAAGGCAGTATCCCAATGCAACTGGTTAAAGCTAATGAATCAACTCGCTCAGGCGCATTAAAAGATGTCACTTATGTTCAGCGTATCAATTTAAGTGGCGGCGCCGCACCTGCAACAGGCTGTAACATCGACAAAGTTGGACATAAAGTAGTGGTTAACTATTCTGGTGACTACCTGTTCTGGAAAGCAAAATAACCGACTAGCTCACCAAAAGAGCATTCAGTTTTCTTTTGGTCATAGAGTTTAATGGTTTTAAAGGCCCAGTTTTGTATACTGGGCTTTTTCATTAGGGAATACACGTGCCACTATCAACAGCATTTGATTACGAAAGTGTTCTGCAACAATGCGCTAAAGGTGAACGCCGCGCCTTAATGGAGCTCTACGAACAAGAAGCAACAAGGCTACTCACGGTTGTGATGAGAATATTAAAAAACCGCCCTCTTGCTGAAGATGTGGTTCATGATGCCTTTATCAAGATTTGGAAAAACGCAGGCACCTATAATAGAGAATTAGGCTCTGCTCGAGGTTGGGTTTATACACTCACACGTAATTTAGCGTTAAATGCCCTTAAATACAGTCAACGAGAGGTGCTCGCTGAACCCGACTTTCTACTCGACCTATGTAACGACAGAGTATTAGCGTCAGCTTGCCAACCTGATGACATAACAGACTTAGCAGATGATCCACTTCATCAAGCCTCACTGCAAACCTGTTTAGAGCATTTAGCGCCAGAACGTAAACTATGCGTATTACACGCTTATGTTGATGGTTACACACAACAAGAAATTGCCAAACTGCTTGATAAGCCTCTTGGTACCGTTAAATCATGGATCAAGCGCAGCTTAAGTGCATTAAAGGAGTGTTTACAATGAATAAAGACACCCATCATACTCCTGACATAGATAGTGACTTATCAGGGCAATACGTACTGGGCACACTCTCGCCAGAAGAACGAAGTGCTTTCGAACTTGAATTAGCTGGCAGTGTTGAACTACAAAAAGCTGTCAATCAATGGCAAGCTCATTTTTTATCGGTTACCGATAAGTTAGAGCCAATAACCGCACCTCAACCTTTATCTGCACGTATTGAACGTACCTTAGATGAGCTTGAAAAGCAGCCTAGCAACACGACAACATCAGCATCAACACCGAATGCATTTTTATCCTTCTGGCAAAACCTTGCTTTATGGCGTGGAATATCAGCGGCTTGTTTAGTTGTTGCGGTCGTCATGGGTATAAAACTACAAACTTTTGAGCCGACCTTAAGTGAGCCGACTTATATAGCAGTATTAGTCGCACCAGAAGACAAAACACCAGGTTGGGTAATACAGACAAGCCACACCAATCAAATGCAATTAGTACCATTAGGCGCAGTTGAAATACCAAAAGGCAAAGCATTACAGTTCTGGACAAAAGCGGACGGTTGGGATGCTCCGGTATCATTAGGGTTAGTCAAAAAAGGTGAAACGCTTAATATAGATATTAACAAACTACCAGCACTGACAGAAAATCAACTATTTGAATTAACAATAGAAGATGAAACTGGATCATCGACAGGCAAACCAACAGGTCCAATCACCTCAATCGGTCGTGGTGTTTCAATTTAAGCAGGGTAGATTAAGCCTCAGTGGAAGTATAAATCGACTGAGGCTAAAACATTATAAGACCCTGCCAGACCAGTGACTCCCTACTAATAATTAGCGTCAATTCAAAATTAACTTCATCATTATTCTACATACATTTAAAGAATAATTGCCTTTCTTTAAAATATTGCTTTTAAATGCGATTTACAAACACCATTAAAATAAATCATTGAATGTAAAAATTATATTTCATAAATTAATCAACTTACTTTCCTTTTAGATTTCATTTCTTTGTCATATTAACATCATACGATGGCTATATTCTCATTTGTAATTAATAGAATTTGACTGTATTTACTCTAAAGGAATAGCCCATGTTACGCTTATCTATTGCCCTCGCTTTAACGACACTGACCGCAGCCCCTATCGCTTTTGCGGGCAATAAAAGTAAAGTTGCAACAGAGTATGAAGCAATTCTCAAAACGCATGCTCAACTACCTGCGCAATCATTTATTCTTCCACCTAACAATTCAGCGGATTATTTTAACCAATCAGGGCGCTTTACATCGAAGGATAATCATCGTTCAGATGTACCTTATAGTATCTATGATGATGAAACAGACTTAGCTAGACCATTTCCAGGTCAACCATTACAAGGTTTTTCAGGTATCAGATCGCTCGGTGAGAATAAGTTTCTAGTATTAACAGACAACGGCTTCGGCACAAAAGCAAATTCCGCTGATGCAATGTTAATGTTTCATGAAGTTGAAGTTAAATGGAAAACAGGTCGTGTTGTCGTTAATAAAACAACTTTTTTATCAGACCCAAATAATAAAGTACCTTTTCCAATAACAGATGAAACAAGCGAACAGCGTTATTTAACGGGTGAGGATTTCGATATAGAGTCGATTCAACCCGTTGATGACGGTTATTGGTTTGGCGATGAGTTTGGACCATGGTTAATCAAGACAAATAAATTAGGCGTTATTCAAAGTGTTGTTGCAACTAAAATAGACAATATGTCGTATATTTCTCCTGATAATGCATTTATTAAACTTGCTAATCCAAACGAAACTGTACCTGAAATCAACACTAAACGTTCTAGTGGCTTTGAAGGGATGGCCATCTCAAAAGACGGGAAAACACTTTATCCTCTACTAGAAAAACCCATGGTAGATGCTAAAACTTTAAAATCAGAAACCATCAATGGTCATCCAGTTCTTCGTATTTTAACCTTTAACACTCAGCAACAGCAGTGGTTAAATACTGTTCGTTATTATCCATTAGAGGATCCTAACCATGCTATTGGTGATTTCAATATGATTGATGAAAACAGAGCCTTAATCATTGAGCGTGATAGTGGCCAAGGTGATGCTCGTGAAGGTTGGGCATCAAACCCAGCTCAGTTTAAACGGGTTTATCTCATTGATTT
The DNA here is from genome assembly GCF_000470315.2 of Psychromonas sp. SP041. Lineage (GTDB taxonomy): Bacteria > Pseudomonadota > Gammaproteobacteria > Enterobacterales > Psychromonadaceae > Psychromonas. The sequence continues at coordinate 155,456 of NZ_CBRF02000002.1, read as the reverse complement.
ACGAGATAAGGATGAAAATAATGTACTGCGTAAAATTGCATATATCGATTTAATGAAAATCAAAGATCCTGATGGGATTGCACCTAGAGGAACGATAGAGGGTATTTTTAGCTTTCCATTTGTGACGATTGAAGATGTTGACCGTGTAGATGAAAATACTATTATTATTGCCAACGATAATAACTACCCTTTTTCAGTTGGCCGCCAAAAAGGACGAGCAGATGATAATGAATTTATTCTATTAGAGGTAGCAGACTTCCTCAAAGCGAAATAATATTTTGCTATAAACTATCCAAAACTTTTAATCATTATTTTTTAAGAGCTTAAAATGAAAAAGCCCTTAGCTTATTCGCATAAACTAGGAACTAGAATGGTTGGAGTTCCGGATAAACTAGCCTCTGCCGTATATCTTCATTCGCGTACTTCTGTAATGCCCTGCAATCACCAAGTGATTTAAATATTAAACTGAAAACCTAAAAATGAAAAAGCCCCTGTCTATAATAAAATAAACAGGGGCTAGAATGGTTGGAGTTGGCCGATAAGCCGGGTTCTGTCGTGAATCGTCATTCGTCTAGGCCTGCAATCACTCACAGGCTCAAGCAACCTACCCGCTTCCAGCATGGGCCATGCCTCAGGAAGCCTATTTGGTTTTGCTTCGGGTGGAGTTTACCTTGCACTAATGATTACCCACTAGCCGGTGCGCTCTTACCGCACCCTTTCACCCTTACCTACTAATAAATTAGCAGGCGGTCTCCTCTCTGCTGCACTTGTCGTTAGCTCGCGCTACCCAGGCGTTACCTGGCACCCTGCCCTCTGAAGCCCGGACTTTCCTCCCCTCTTATTCCCTAGATAGCAAGCTACCTAAGCAATAAAAGCGGCGACGATCTAGCCAACTCCGCGGCGAATTATACGGAAACCGTTATAGATAACAAGCGCTTTGAAGTGATACGAGAAAAGAATTATAAGTTCTCTAATCCCCATTTATATAAATCGTTTTTCTTAAGGTGGTGTATTTCAGCAGTAATCGCTGCCGCTTTCTTAAGGGGCAATTCTTTTTTCAATAATGTCAGCGTTTTAATCGCTTCTACTGATAATGCATCTTGGTTTTTAGCTGCGCCCGCGACCATTAATACAAACTCACCTCGGCAATGATTTGTGTCTTGTTCTAGCCATTTCAACATTTCGCCTGCTGGTAAGACGTAAAAAGATTCAAATAATTTGGTTAATTCACGCGCAACCACTAATTTTCTTTCAGCTCCCATGATATTTATTATATGTTTTACTGTATCCTGCATGCGGCGAGGAGATTCATAAAAAATCATAGTTTGTGTCTCTTCCGCTAATGCTGTTAATTTCTCTGTTTTGGCTTTTTCTTTCACTGGTAAGAACCCTTCGAAAGAAAAGCGGTCTGATGGTAAACCAGCAGCTGAAAGTGCGGTAATTGCTGCGCAAGCACCTGGTACAGGGACAACATCAACACCAGCTTCACGGCATTCATTGACTAAATGATAACCGGGATCACTAATTAATGGTGTTCCCGCGTCTGAGATCAGTGCAACGGATTGCCCAGCTTTGATTTTTTCAATCAATACGCTACCACGTTGACGCTCGTTATGGTCATGAAGTGGGAAAGTTGGTTTACTTATTTGGTAGTAGCTTAATAATTTACCACTATGGCGAGTATCTTCTGCTGCAATTAAATCGACGTTTTTTAATATTTCGACGGCACGGTAAGTAATATCACCGATATTGCCCAAAGGAGTGGCGACAATATACAATTTTGCACTTACTTCGTTATTTAATTGATTTTTTTCAGACATATTTGACTCTATTAAAGTGTTAAGGATTGTTTAACTAGGTCTGCAATATTACACTATAGGCATCTTGATACCTATCTGAAAACTTATCTTGAATTAGTTTGATTAAAAAGGACAAAAAATTGACCATTGCAAATATATCTAAACGTGCTGTACATTTTTCTTTTATGGCGTTGAGTATTTTACTCATTTCCGCTTGTTCTGGATTGGGACAAGATAAAAAAAATGCACCGACTCTTTTTACTGATTTTTACGAAACAGCTGAATATTTATTACAAAAAGCTGAATTAGAGAAAGAGCCTAAAAATACTGAATGGCAATTAGCTGCAGTACAAGCACTGACTAAGGAAAGTAAGTATGTATTAGCTGATTCAGTGATTGAGTACTTACAAAATAAAACGTTAAATACTCAACAAAAAAATCACCTCATTTTATTGATAGCTGATAACCAATATGCACAAAACCAATTAGGTAAAGCAATAGTTTCTGTTAAAAGCATTGATATAAGTGTGCTTTCAAAAGAAGCTAAATTACATTATTTAAAGTTAAAAATAGATCTGCATGTACGCAATAAAGAACATCAAGCAGCTGTGGATACATTGTTTTTATTAGCACCTGTATTAAAAAATAATGATCAGAAACAACAATATAATGATTTGCTATTAACCCAGTTGAACATGTTAGATACTGATGTTTTAAATGGCGTCGATAAAATATCATCAACAACTGAGAGTGATAGTTTCAAACAAGGCTGGTATGCATTAGCGAGTGTTTATCACCGTTATCAATTACGTACTAACCAGTTAATACGGGGTGTTGATGCTTGGAAACTGCTTTATCCAACTCACCTTGCATTAGCGTTTATGCCGTCGCAATTACTTAACCTTGAAGAAGCTACACCATACCAACCTTCTAAAATTGCGGTGTTATTACCTTTAACAGGTCGATTCAAGAAACCAGCCCAAGCAATACAATACGGTATTAGCTATGCGTTTTATAACCAAGCTGAAGCCCAAAAACAGTCACAGGCAGAGCAGGCAAATGGCGTAAACAATTCAAGTGTGATTACGATTGAGGGTGACGTACAAGAAGATAACTCTTCGTCTAATAACAGAGTAATTAATAGAGGCTTTACTACTGCTCCTCCTCATATTTTATTCCTTGATACGAATACAATGTCGATGCAAGAAATTGCAACTCAATTGCATAGCCAAAGTATCGACTTTGTAATTGGTCCTTTATTGAAACCGAATCTAAAAGCGCTATTACCGTTGGTTAAAGATATTCCAGTACTTGCATTAAATAGTTTCCCTACTGAAGATGGTAGTGCAACGTCATCGATTCATTATGCTTTCCCACTTTCACCTGAAGGTGAAGCGGAACAAGCCGCTGAAATGATTTTCCAAGATAAACATAAAAAACCTTTATTATTTGCACCAAATTCAGACTTTGGCCGTAGAACCTCAGCCGCTTTTGAAGCTCGTTGGAAAGAATTAAGTCGTTCTCAACAGGCATCAGGTAATGGTTTTGAACTGTACCCTGCTGAAACGCATTTTTTCTCTAAAAAGACAGACTATGCAAAGTTCCTTGCTAATGCATTACAAACGAACAAAAGCAACGAGCGTAACAGTCAAATGCAAACAATTTTAGGTAGAAAACTAGAGTCAGAAGTGAGAAGTCGAGGCGATGTTGATTCAATTTACATCATCAGTAAACGTAAGCAGCTAATGTTCATTAAACCGTTTATGTCGGTCGCTCTCAGCCCGTATGCAAAAGAAATCCCTTTATATGCAAGCTCACGTAGCCATGTGAAAGACTTCACTAATAGTCAAGATAAAGAGTTAACAGGTATTACTTTCTCTGATGTTGCTTTTTTAATGGAAGATAAAATGAAAATGAATGAAAAAGTGCAGTCGGTATGGCCAAGACAGCGCCTTAGTACTTTACGCTTATTTGCATTAGGTAATGACAGCTACAGCTTAATTGAACAATTAAAACTACTAGAAGTGATTGAAGGTCATACATACCAAGGATTAGTGGGCGAAATAACATTAGATGCACGCAATACGATTAAAAGTAAGTTAAGTTGGGCAACGTTTCAGGATGGTAATTTAGTTGAAGCTACCTCGCCTATTTCAAGCCAGTAACTCTATTGGTGTTCAATATGAGCAACAAGCTTTAGCGTTTTTAAAGGCGCAAGGTTTGTTGCTTGTCTGTCAAAATTTTTATTGTCGATTTGGTGAAATAGATTTAATCATGTCAGATGATGACACTTTAGTGTTTATTGAAGTAAGATACCGCAAGAATCAAGACTATGGTGGTGCAACAGCATCGGTTACACTACAGAAACAAAAGAAATTAATTAAAACGGCAAAACATTATTTATCGCAATTAGATAATGAGCCTTATTGTCGTTTTGATGTCGTTGCTATCAGCGAAAAAACAACACAGCCACAATGGATACAAGATGCATTTCAAGAGTAACAAGTCACATGATTAATGAAAAAATTCAAGCTCACTTTGCAGAGAGCATTCAAACTAAGATTGTTGCAGCAGAAGCCCTACCAGAGCAAATAGAAGCAGCGGCTCTATTACTTAAAGAGTGTTTAATCAATGGTCATAAGCTGCTTATTTGCGGTAATGGCGGCGCTGCGGGACTCGCACAGATATTCGCTTCTCATTTACTGAATAAATATGAAACAGACCGCCCTGCTTTGCCCGCCATCGCAATTACGTCTGATTCATCATTAGTGTCTGCGATTGCCAGTGACAGCCATTTTGACCAAATATATGCACGTCAGATTTCAGCATTAGCACAACCGGGTGATGTGTTAATTACAATCAGCCACGGTGGTAATAGCCGTAATATGGTCAAAGCAGTAGAGACCGCATTAAGTAAGAATATACAAATTATTGCGATGACCGGTGTTGATGGTGGTGAGATTGCAGGTTTATTAGGTGCAGATGATATTGAAATTAGAGCGCCAAGTGATAAAGGTGCACGAATTGAAGAGATTCACATGTTAGTAGTAAACTGCTTAAGTGATCTGATCGACCAACAACTATTTCCACAATATTAGGATAAATTATGACATTGAAGCCTTATGTATTTTCCGTTTTATTATCTGTTTTTATGCTGCAAGGTTGTGCCGGTGGTTTAATTGTAGCTGCGGGTACTGCAGTAGCAGTGAGCAGTGATGAACGTAGTATTTCACAATTAGTGAAAGATGATGATTTATCTGAAAAGGCAATTGATGCAGTCATCGCCTCAAAAGCTTATAACGACAATATCCGCATTAATATTATTTCAAACAATAGTTATTTGTTGTTGATCGGCCAAGTCGATACGCAAGCAAATAGTAACATCATTGAAAACGAGTTAAATAATGTGCCTGGTGTTGTGGGTGTTTATAATCAATTACGTGTTAGTAAACCGATTGGACTTGTACAAAAGACGAAAGATAGTTGGTTAACGACAAAAGTAAAAAGCCAATTAACGAGTCATGACAAAATTAATCCTTTAAAGATTAAAGTAGTGACTGAAAATGGCGAAGTGTTTTTAATTGGTCAAGTGACACAAGAAATGTCTGATTTTGCGACCGAAGTGACGAGTAATGTTGAAGGTGTTCAACAAGTGATCAGAGTCTTTGAAATCACACCAGTCAAAACAACAGGTTCATAAACCAATATTACCTCATCAGCTTATTTCGTTAAAAATATACCAGTTAAGTATTAAAAACACGTATAAGCAAGGCACAAAAAAGGAGTGATAAATCACTCCTTTTTTACATCAATAATAACTTTATAAATCCGTTAAAATACTACCTAGCATACTGCTTGCTAGCATCTTGCTTAACAAGCCGATAAACAGCCGTAGATTTACTTTTTAACTCATTACACTTCTCACACCAAAAACTCACTGCTCCGCACGCTTTTAAGCGCTGTAATGGCTGATGGCACTCAGCACAATCAACATGAACAATGAAATCACTATTACAATTAACACAGTGGCGTTTTAATTCCCCACTGCGTTGTAATTCTGATTGGCAATCAGTGCAAAACAATTGCATATTACTTTTTGTTTTTACTATTAGCGTAGTTACGCAGTAAACGTTGGCGTTTATACATTTGATGCGGCGTTAATTTGTTACGACGTCCTTCAAATGGGTTAGTACCTTCTCTAAATTCGATGCGAATCGGCGTCCCCATGATCTCTAATGTACGACGGAAGTAGTTCATTAAGTAACGTTTATAAGAATCCGCTAATTTTTTAACTTGATTACCGTGAATAACGATTAATGGTGGATTGTAACCACCCGCATGTGCATAACGTAATTTCACACGACGAGCGCCAACCATTGGTGGCTCATGGTCATCTGTCGCCATCCCCATAATACGCGTCAACATTGCTGTTGAGATACGTTTAGTTGATGAGGTGTAAGCTTCATCTACTGATTCAAATAAATGACCAACACCTGTACCGTGTAATGCCGAGATAAAGTGAATTTTTGCAAAATCGATAAAGCCTAAACGGCGATCCAACTCTGTTTTAACACGTTCTTTATCATACTCAGTCATGCCATCCCATTTGTTCACCGCAATAACCAATGAACGTCCTGAGTTTAGGGTATAACCTAGTAAGCTTAAGTCTTGATCTGCAATACCATCGCGTGCATCAATAATTAATAACACCACGTTTGAATCTTCAATCGCTTTTAACGTTTTGATTACTGAGAATTTCTCAACCGTTTCATTTACTTTTTTACGTTTACGAACACCGGCTGTATCAATTAAAATATATTCACGACCATCACGTTCCATTGGAATATAAACACTGTCACGTGTCGTGCCTGGCATATCAAATACAAGTACACGCTCTTCACCTAAAATACGGTTTGTCAGTGTTGATTTACCTACGTTCGGACGACCAATAAGTGCAAGTTTAATCGGTAAAGCTGCTAAACGCGCTTGCTCTTGTGCGATTTTATCTTCGTCTTCATCATCATGATCTAGTGCGAATTCATATTCGTCCACTTCGTCTGTAACAGGGTTTTCTTCTTGGAATTCTTCTAGTGCCGCATCAATCATTTGACGCACACCTTTACCGTGAGCAGCAGCTATATGGAAAACTTCACCTAGCGCAAGTGCATAAAACTCACCGCACATTGAGTCAGCATCAATGCCATCCGTTTTGTTGGCAACGACCATTACTTTTTTGTTTTGCTTGCGTAAATGCGATGCAATAGCTTCATCTGCAACTGTTAATCCAGCACGCGCATCAACTAAAAATAGCACCGCATCGGCTTCTTCTATTGCAATCAATGATTGCTCAGCCATTAATGCATCAATGCCTTTTTCATCACCTTCAATACCACCGGTATCAATAACGATAAATTCAAGTTCTTCAACTTTGGCTTGACCATATTTACGGTCACGCGTTAAACCGGGAAAATCGGCAACGATCGCATCTCGGGTGCGAGTTAAACGATTGAAAAGAGTAGATTTACCTACATTAGGGCGACCTACTAAAGCAATGACTGGTAACATATATTTTGTATATCCTTTAAAACTAAAAAAGCCCCATGCACAGCAAGGGGCTACAGTATAGCGTAAAAACGTATTAAATTATTCTACATTTAATATCGGTTTTTCAATGGCAATTAAATCACCACTGCGTGTTTGTAAATAAAGGTGAGTAGAGGTTGCAATAGGTTCAATATATAAACCATCAGAGTCTAGATCCTGTTGTGCAACAAATTGCCCTGTTTCACGGTCAATCCAATGTAGGTAACCTTCTGCATCACCCACAACGACGAAGTCGTTTGCAACAGTCACACCGGTTACATTACGGTAAGCTAACTCTTTATTAACCCAACGCTGTTCACCATCATTACGGTTTACCGCAAAGACATAACCACGATAATCAGTTAAGAAAATATCACGTCCTGACACGCTAATATCGTTGTAGCCCGCGTATTTTTTAGACCATAGTTGCTCACCTTTCAGTAAGTCTATCGCCACTAAATTACCATTGTAAGCGAGTGCGTAAACGATACCATTGACAACAACGGGTTTCATATCAGCATCAGCTAAACGATCCAACTCTGTTGCACCATAAGGTCTTGCAACAGGGATCTGCCATAACGGTTGACCAGATTCTAATAAAGCAGCAGAGACATAACCATCAGCTCGACCGTAAATAACACCGCCTTGTGACACACTTGGTGTTGCACTGCCGCGTAATGTTAATTTTGGTTGTGCGTTTGCTAACGTCCAAACTTCTTCACCTGTGCTGCTATCTAACGCGATTAGGTCACCACGTGATGTATGGATAACAACAAAACCATTGTCGTAAACAGGTTGAGCAATCACCTCACCAGTGACTTGACTTACCCATTTAATATCGCCATTTTCTGCATTTAATGCAAAAACTTGCGCATTTTCAGTACCGATATAAAGGGTATCAGCCCCTAAACCAATGCCGCCAGATAAACGAGCAGAACGATTCGCAATGTTAAGTTCATGGTCGTCTAGATCAATTGACCATAGTTTTTTACCCTTTTTAACAGAAATAGCTTTCACTTCTCCATCACGGGCAGCAACATAAACCGCTTTTTCATCAACAGCAGGTTGAAGTTGTGAGTAATACTTGTCCACACCACTACCAATACTTGTTGACCATGTGATAACAGGTTTGTACGTTGCTTGAAACTCTGGTAATTCAGCCATTTTAACAACGTCTTCTTCACTGCTGAAAATAGAACAACCACTTAAGATTAAAGCGCTGCTAGCAATGACAGTTATATTTTTAATCCATTTAATCATTATATTATCTCAGTTTATTGAGCTGCATCTAACTTAGGAGCAGGAGCAACTTCTACTTTAGCAACGGCTAGATCATCTAACTGTAATTGTAAGATAGGGTCAACACGACCTTCACTTGCATCAACTGCAGCTTGGAATGAAGCACGAGCAGATTCAATGTTGCCTTGTTTTAAGTAAACAGCGCCTTTACTTTGGTTAGCTTTTATTAAGAAGCCTTCTTCTGTAATGTTATTTAATGTTGACAAAGCAGCATCGTAATCGCCTAGTTCTGCATTGACACGCGCTAGACGTAGCTCTATAACAGGATTTAATGGTGCATATTCATTACTTGCTAATAAATCAGTTAATTGTGTTTTCGCTAATGCAAAATCACCTGCTTGAACTGCTTCTTTAGCTAATAACATAGCGGCTAATGTTGCGTAGCTATTACCTTTATTATCAGCAATAAAAGTTTGCATTTCTGTGGTGCTGTGTTCTTCACCTTTTGCATCATATTTAACTAATACTTGTGCAAATTCAGTTGATGCTTGCTCTTGGCTTGTTGACACGGTTTCACCGTAATAACGCCATCCCCATAAACCTGCTAAGCCAATAACAGCACCCACGACAAGCATGGTTCCATTGTCGCTCCACCACTTTTTAATTGCATCAACTTGTTGTTCTTCTGTTTCATAACCTTCAATAATATCAACCACGTGTGTTCCTTACTTAATCTGTCATTTGATGAATATGCTTATGCAAAGTAGGTAGGTAATACCTTAACTAAGCTGTCAATTGCAACGGTTTGTTGCTCTGAATTCCCGTGTAAGTCTTTAATTGTGACGCAGCCACTTTCTAACTCACTTTCACCTATAATTAAGGCTACTGAAGCACCACTTTTGTCGGCGCGTTTCATTTGCTTTTTAAAGTTACCCGCACCACAGTGATGCATCATTTTTAAGTGTGGTAGTTGATCGCGAATCAACTCAGATACTTTGAATCCTGCGATATCCGTACCTTCACCGACTAAAATACTATAAATATCAACATCACCTTTTACGTCATCATTCAGCTCTAATGTTTCAAGCATTAAAATAATACGCTCTAAGCCCATCGCAAAACCAACAGCTGGTGTTGCTTTACCGCCTAATTGTTCAACGAGGCCATCATAACGTCCACCAGCACAAATAGTACCTTGTGAACCTAAGCTCGATGTAACCCATTCAAATACAGTACGGTTGTAGTAATCTAAACCACGAACAATACGTTCATTAATTACGTATTTAACGCCAGCAGCATCTAAATATGCTTGTACTTTCGCAAAGTGTTCCGCTGTTTCGTCACCAAAATAATCAGATAGTTTCGGCGCATCTTCTAAGATTGTTTGAACGGCTTCATTTTTACTGTCTAGCACACGTAATGGATTAGTTAACATACGACGTTTACTGTCATCATCTAACTTATCTTCATGCAATTGTAAAAATTCAACTAATTTCGCTTTATAAGCATTACGTTCTTCATTACTGCCTAGTGAGTTTAGTTGTAGTTCAACATGATCTTGAATGCCTAGCGCTTTCCATAAACGAGCAGAAAGTAAAATAACTTCTGCATCGATATCTGCACTTGCGATACCAAACGTTTCAATTCCTACTTGATGGAATTGACGGTAACGGCCTTTTTGTGGGCGCTCATGACGGAACATAGGTCCGATGTACCACATTCTGCGTTCTTGGTTATACAATAAACCATGCTCATTACCCGCTCGTACACATGATGCAGTCCCTTCTGGACGTAAGGTTAAACTGTCACCGTTACGATCTTCAAAAGTGTACATTTCTTTTTCAACGATATCAGTCACTTCACCAATTGAACGTTTGAATAGATGCGTGCTTTCTACAATTGGCATACGAATTTCAGAGTAACCGTAACTGCTGACTGTTTGTCTAATTAACGATTCTAGTTTCTGCCAAACTGGGGTTTGTTCAGGAAGGGTATCGTTCATACCACGAATAGCTTGTATCTTCTTTGCCACAATGATTTCCGAATTCTGTCGATGAATAAAAATACATTCGAAATGTATTCATAATAAAATTGATATTCATTATAAGGAAGTTTGTGGCTAGATGGAACAATGCAACTCGGCTTTGCTTGTTTTAAAGGTAATAAAAAGCCCAAATATCAAAAACATTTGGGCTTATCTTAATCTTTTTGGTTAAAGCGCTGGTTAACGACTGATCTCACGTTCGCTTTACTGACTTTTTGTTTTACTCAGCAGCTAGTTTACCTCAGCATTGTTTTACTAAGCTTTAATAAAATATTATAAACTTTGATCAACTTTGCTTAAGGTTAGCGTAAAAACTGTTTTTAACTCGCACTAACCATTCAAACTCAAATCAGCTTAAAAACTAACCTTTTACAATAATTTGGCTTTCATCACTGCGACTGATACGGGCACGGATTTTTGCTTCTAATTGATCAATCACGTTGTCGTTATCGAAGCGATCTCGTTGACGTGTACCGTCTTCATAAAATCCACTTTTATTTTTTCCGCCTGTAATACCAATATCTGACACTAATGCTTCACCTGGACCATTAACAACACAACCAATAATCGACACATCCATTGGCATAACAACATCTTCAAGGCGTTCTTCTAATGCGTTAACGGTGGCAATGACATCGAACTCTTGACGAGAACACGTTGGGCAAGCAATAAAGTTAATGCCTCGACTACGAATACGCAGTGATTTTAGGATATCAAAACCGACTTTAATTTCTTCAACAGGATCAGCGGCTAATGAAACACGTAATGTATCACCAATACCTTGTGATAATAACAAACCAAGACCCACAGCAGATTTAACACTACCACTGCGTAAGCCCCCTGCTTCGGTAATACCTAAGTGTAGCGGTTGAATAATTTGTTTCGCTAATAACTGATAAGACTCTACCGCTAATAATGCATCAGATGCTTTAACACTGACTTTAAATTGCTCAAAGTTCAAACGGTCTAATATATCGACATGACGTAATGCTGAATCAACCAGTGCTTGTGCTGTTGGCTCACCATATTTTTCTTGAATATCAGCTTCTAATGACCCGCCATTAACACCAATTCGGATAGGAATATTGTTGTGGCGTGCGCAATCAACAACGCTACGAATACGTTGTTCATTACCAATATTACCTGGATTAATACGTAAACAATCCACACCGTACTCTGCTACTTTTAAAGCAATTCGGTAATCAAAATGGATATCAGCGATAAGTGGGATGTTGCATTGTTTTTTAATTTCACGAAATGCTTCAGCAGCATTCATGGTGGGTACTGAAATACGTACCATATCTGCACCAACAGCTTCTAAACGTTTGATTTGTGCAACGGTAGCAGCAACATCAGTGGTTAATGTATTGGTCATTGATTGAACGGTAATTGGTGCACCACCACCCACAGGGACATTGCCCACCATGATCTGTTTAGATTCGCGGCGTATAATCGAAGAGGTATGGCTCATTATATTTACTCTTAAAAAAGTTAAAGGTTATTACGCGATGTTGATAAATTAATCATGTTAGCAAATTGAAATGAGTGACATGACTGGCATTCACTCTTTCTACAAATGCTTTACTAACAATGCTTAATTTAACTTAGAATTTTTATTGATAATATAATTTTAAGTTAAATTAATAAATGCTTGCAAGTCTTAACTGGTTATTAAAGTGTTGCATCAGCTTCAGTTGGTGTCTCTGTAGGAACAGTCTCTTCCTGAGTATCATTTACTTGGCTTTCGTCTAACGGCGTTTCTATTGTTTGACTACCAGCTAACTGGTTAGCTTCTGAAAAGGTATCGATAAAGCTATTTTCACCAGGTTCAGGTAGACGCATGTGGATATTTTCTGTATCGACAACTGTTTGGGAAAACAATGAAGCAGAAACGCTTTCCCAATAATAAATAGTCGTTGTAATACCACCAATAAATAACAATAAAATAAACCAAGCAAACTTATTTGATGACTTTTTATTATTAGTCAAAATATAAGGGTTACTTAATGTATTAACAGATTTAGCTGGACGGCTTAATTTTTGGTATTCAGGGAATGATTGAAGGTTTGATAAATGCACCACTTTACTATAATTGGCTAAATAACCACGTAAGTAGATCAGTGGATAGACTTTTTCTTCAATCAATTGTGCTAAATTATTTTCAATACCTTCGATAACAATCGCTTTTAAATTAAGCTTGAGCGCAAGCTCATCAACGGAAAAATCAGCCGCTATACGATATTTTTGTAGTGCTTCCCCTAGTGTTGTTTCATGTTCCGTAGCAGACGTATCATGCTCCGTTGTAGGCGTGTCATGTTCAGTTATAGGCATAGTTTGCTCAGTCATAATATTTATTCGTTAAGAAATTTAAAGCTTGCTCAGATTCAGAAAATTTTTGTAAAAGCTGATTAGAATAGCGAGATAAACTGCTCTCCTTCCCTGTAGCATAACTCAAACGAATCCATTGCCATAAACTTTCCGCAGTTGCCTTTGAAGCTTTTTGAAAAGAAAACAAGTTGAGTACAGCAGCTTGGTAATTTTTTTCTGTAATATTTAATTTTGCTAATGATAAGTTTATTTCATTACTGTTAGGGCTATGTGATAAGGCATAACCATAATAGAAAATAGCCTTATCATTGTGATTCGCTTTTTCAGCACAAATGGCTGCATTAGCATAAGACCGAGCAACACGGGTATAGTTCGGTGCTGAAATAGCTTTTAAGAAAAACTCTTCTGCTTTGTCATATTGACCTTGACCACATAAAAAAGTCGCATAGTTATGGTTCGTATCACCGTTATCAGAGTCTAATGATAAAGACTCTTTATAGAAACTTTCTGCTTTATCATTTTCATTCACTTTTTCGTAATAATAAGCAAATATACGGTGAACTTTGGCGCTATCAGGTTGGTATTTTAAAGCGGTATCAAGGTTCTCTTTTGCTTGTTGCATTTGTTTATTTTCTAAATAAAGCAATGCTAATTTAACGCGGGTATCGGAAGCACCTTCTGGATCAAAGGACATTTTTTTCCCACCGGGGTTATTCACCGTAGTAGTTGTTTCACTTGAAACACAAGCAGAGATAAAAAAGACAGATATTAAAGCTACAAATATAAAACGCATACATTCCTCATAAACTAAAAGCCGTACAGGAAACTTCTTTAAGTACCCTATTGTGAAGTAACTTGATACTGGATGCATGCTTTTTTTAACTGTTCTTGAACTTTGCTCTTAAAGCACAAGAACAGTTTTAGATTTTAACTTAATTAGTTCTGTTGAACGCTGATATTTTCACCATGTTGACGTTTATTCATAGTGCGTTTTGTACGGTCAATAACATCGCCTACCAATTGACCGCAAGCGGCATCAATATCATCACCACGTGTTCTACGTACAATAACAGTGTAACCATATTCCATTAATACTTTATTGAATCGGTCTACACGGCTATTACTTGGTTTAGTGTAATCATTGCCTGGGAACGGATTAAAGGGTATTAAGTTAATTTTACACGGCGTATCTTTTAGTAGATGCGCTAATTCATGTGCTTGATCTGTTGAATCATTAACATGATCGAGTAATAAATATTCAATAGTTACTTTGCCACGGTTAGCATTTGATTTACTAATGTAACGTTTTACGCCTGCTAAGAAATCAGCAATATTATATTTATCATTGATTGGCATCATTTTCGAGCGTAGTTCGTCATTTGGTGCATGTAATGAAATAGCTAACGCCACGTCAATTTTATCACCTAAGATATCCAAAGCAGGTACAACACCTGACGTTGATAATGTTACACGACGCTTAGACAGTGCATAACCTAAATCATCTAACATTAACTCCATTGCTGGAACGACATTATTTAGATTTAATAAAGGTTCACCCATTCCCATCATGACCACATTAGTAATCGGTCGAGTTCCACTTTCCCCCATCACGCCAATGATTTTAGCAGCACGCCATACTTGGCCAATAATTTCAGAAACGGTTAGGTTACGGTTAAAACCTTGTTGAGCTGTTGAACAAAAATCACACGCTAAGGCACAACCTACTTGTGAAGATACACATAACGTTGCGCGCTCTTTATCAGGGATGTAAACAGTTTCAATTTCTTGGTTACCTACCGTCATTGCCCATTTTATGGTGCCGTCTTCACTGCGTTGTTCAACTTTAACTTCAGGTGCGACTATTTCTGCACGTTGCTTAAGCTTTTCACGTAGAGCTTTGTTGAGATCAGTCATTTGATCAAAGTCTTCACAGCCAAAATGGTAAATCCATTTCATGACCTGCTTAGTACGAAACGGTTTCTCACCCATTTCAGTGAAAAAATCTTGCAAACCTTGACGGTTTAAATCTAACAGGTTTACTTTTTTCTGACTCATTGGTGCCTCGACTGGACTGATTCGGTATAAATTGGGTGTGGATTGTACATATTATGAGTAGACGATGCTAGTCACAAATTTGAACTAAAAAAATACCTGAGCAAGTTATGGCATCAGGTATTTGTTGTTTAAGGATATTTTCAACTATAAGGCGATTTAAGGATCAATAATAGTTTATTTAATGAGCGGATTGGTTATCTATAAGCAGTTAAAATTTAATGATGATTTAATTTATAATCTTTTACCTCTACCGAATAACTTATAGCGCACGTTCTATAATAAAACTGTCATCGGTATCACTTGATTCTCCTGCCAGCTATAAAAGACGTGCGCTGATAATTGCTCACCACGACGACTTACTGTTTTTTGTACATGACCAGAACCAATAAGAATTTCAATCATCGGAGCAAGACCATTTTGCTTTAAATGAAAATGCTTCAATAAAGTGACTTCATCTACACGTTGCTGTGTTTTTATATAAGTAGATAAACGTTTCAATATCATGCTTCGCTCCTTGTTCTATTAATTACTATATTAATTTATGCTCTGCGCTAATGGTGACATCCGCTAATAAATTACCTTTATGCTTTAACTTATACAACACCGCTAAAATGATTACCCCTCCTGATAATAAATAAGCCAGGCTGTTGATTGGGTGAAGTGAAAAAGTAACCAATTGGTAATAAGCAACTGACACGATATAAGCAATAGCTGTTGACCATACCGCTACAAAGCGAGCCCAATTAACACCGACTTCTCTGACAATCGCGCCCATTGCAGCAGCACAAGGTGCATATAAAAGAATAAAAAGTAAATAAGCAAAAGCGGCTTCTTGACTAACAAAAGCTTGTTTAATATTACTGTAGATAGTTAAGTCTACACCCTGATCTTCCGCTGCACTTTCTAAATTAGTGAGATCGCCAACATTGATACCGAGTGGATCGGCAATATCAATTCCCATTAGATTCTCAGGAATGGTCGCTATCGCCACGTTAAGTTTGTCCAACAAAGTAAGATCTATCTCATCTTCACTATCAATACTGGAATATAGATTATTAAGTGTCCCAACAACCGCTTCTTTAGCAAAAATCCCTGTCACTATGCCAACGGTGGCAGGCCAGTTATCATTATTAATGCCCAATGGCGATAATATTGGCGTAATGATTTGAGCACCTTGGCTAAGTAATGAGCTGTCACTATCTTGATGGCCAAAACTCCCGTCAATGCCCACAGAGTTAACAACATTTAAAATCGTCACCACTAATACAATGGTTTGCCCCGCACCAAAGACAAAACCTTTGAGCTTTTGCCATGTTTTAATTAAGGTGTTTTTAATGGTTGGAATTTCATAATCTGGTATTTCTAAAAACATATTTTCGCTTTTACCGGGTAATATAGTGCGGCTCAATACATACCCAGTTAATACCGCCACTAGAATGCCAATTAAATATAATAAGAAGACGATGTTCTGCCCTTGCTCAGGGAAAAAAGCACTCGCAAATAAAGCATAAACAGGTAATCGTGCGCCACATGACATAAAAGGAGACATAATAACGGTGAGTAATCGTTCTCGTTCTTTTTCTAAGGTTCTTGCCGCCATCACCGCAGGCACAGTACAGCCAAACCCAACAATCATAGGCACAAAAGACTTGCCAGGTAGACCGATAAATTGCATGAATCGGTCAATCACAAAAGCGGCCCTTGCAAGGTATCCAGAACTTTCTAACATGGCTAAAAATAGATATAAACAAGCGATGACCGGTATAAACGTCATAACCGTTTGAATACCATTGCCAACACCATAAGCGAGTACATTAATAATCCACTCGGGCGCATTGATCACACCTAACCAATGAGCCGTTTCATCTACAAAAATGGCGCCCGACGCAATATCAAAGAAATCAATAAAAGCGCTACCAATGTTAATGGCAAACATAAACATTAAATACATGACTAACAAAAAGACAGGAATGCCCGTATAACGGTTTAAGGTGATGGCATCGATTTTTTCAGACAGTGTTTTGCTTAAGTGACGTTTTTCTCTGACGGCTTGTTGTGTTAATGCATAAATAAAGGTGTAGCGAACGTCTGCTATCTGTAAATCCAAATCAATCGATAATGAATTTTTTAGGTGATTGATAGTGTGTATATCCTTACCATCAAACCCTGAAAGAATAGATTGATCTCCTTCAATACATTTTATCGCTAGGGCTTTTTTATTTAGTGCTATTAGGCTATTAAATGATTTCGAAGGTTTATCGGATGATTGCATTGCCTTATCAAACAACAACGTTATGTCATTAACAACAGGTTGTAATTCATTCCCGTAATCGAGTGATAAAGGGTGATTTAAATGGGTGAGGTCTAGACTGGTAAAACGACGAGTTAACTTTTTTACGGCTTGTTGATCATGCGCTGATAAACAAATAATAGGACAACCTAACTGTTCACTTAATGTATTTACGTTAATGACTAAATGTTGTTTATCGGCTAAGTCCATTTTATTTAAGACCATGACAACAGGTAAACCCAGTTCTAATAATTGTAACGTTAGATATAAGCTCCTTTCTAAACAACTTGCATCAATAATATTCAATACAATATCAGGTTGATTTTGCATGATATATTCAAATGCAATGCGCTCATCTAACGACGTCCCTACCTGATCATTATCAAGGTTATAAATACCCGGCAAATCGATTATTTTAACACTTTGATGGTTATCTAAAGTGAAATGCCCAGTCTTTTTCTCAACCGTAACGCCACTCCAATTACCGACACGCTGATGACTGCCTGTGAGTGCATTAAATAAAGTGGTTTTACCTGAATTGGGATTGCCAATTGTCGCAATATTTAAGGTCATATTAGCACTCCACTATAATTTGCTTAGCGATACTTTTACGTAATGCAATAGCGCTATTAGCACAGCGAATTGCAATAGGGTCTCCTAGCGGTGCAACACGTAATAGTTGTATTTTAGCTTTTGGTAAAAAACCAAGGTTAAGTAATTTCTTACGCATCACAGGTTCAATGCCATTAATGTTAATAATGCTGGCGGTTTGACCTACTTTTAATTCTGACAATATCATGATTGACCCTTACTATTTTTCGTTCAAAAAAATACGTTTATTCTTTGAACCTGCTAATGCTATAACAAGCAAGTTAATACAAACCATTATCATTAACAACCAATAAACAGAGCGAACCACAGGTATAAACACGTCCTTTGTTTTAGATCAATTAAGTCGGGGCAACACCTCTATTTAAGAAGAAATTTTAGCGGTGTTTTACATCTGCAAGAGGAACAGGTATAAACTAGATGAGAAATTAATTGGTGGAAATAATTATGGATTTTGGT
Organism: Psychromonas sp. SP041; assembly: GCF_000470315.2. GTDB lineage: Bacteria > Pseudomonadota > Gammaproteobacteria > Enterobacterales > Psychromonadaceae > Psychromonas. The sequence goes on along the minus strand of NZ_CBRF02000002.1, from coordinate 137,050 downwards.
GAATTAAATTTAGTCTACTCGACTGACGGTGGAAAAGTAGAAAAGACAAAGCAGAAACAAAAAGCACCTGAGAGTGATGGCGTTATCCGCTTGCATCGAGAGACTAAAGGTCGTAAAGGTAAAGGCGTCACTTTAATTAAAGGCTTACAGCTTGATGACAAAGCGATTAAAGCATTAGCTAAAGAAATTAAAAAACGTACTGGCTGCGGCGGCACTGTCAAAGACTTCGTTATTGAAATTCAAACGGATCAACGTGAGATTATTAAGACAGTATTAGAAAAGCAAGGTTATCAAGTTAAGTTAGCTGGCGGTTAATTAGGGCGCTATTTTTGCTTTTTAAAACGCATAAAAAACCCGATGCTTAACACATCGGGCTACATTTTATTCGCTTAAATGAGGGATTATATTACTGCTGCTATTTACACACTAAAGGCGCAGAATCAAAACGAATACCAGACCAACCATTGATCATAAATTGACGAATATTTTGATGATCACTTGCGTCAGGATTTCCTAAAACATCATGACGGTAATAGATACCAAAACAAGCTAAGGTTTGTTGTTCAGTTAATTCATTTAACTGTGCAAATGAAAAAATCTTACATGAACCTGAGTTTTCACCTGCCGCATTGCTTTGTTGCCCATTCGTAAAAGCCGTTTCACTAAATGTATAATTTGCTTCAATCACTGCCATTGTGTCAGTAAATTCAATTGTTTTTGGTTGTGTATTTAGTTTTGTTAAAAAATCACTTAATAGCATTATACTTCCTTATATTATTTTCTTAGTTTTTCTATTAATCTTCTTCAAAATAAATTGTTTTATTTTGTGGTAAATTTTCAGGGCTAACAGACTCACCTTTAATACATTTTTCTTCATCAGCCCATTCACCTAAATCAATTAACTGGCAACGTTTACAGCAAAAGGGGCGATACAAGCTCTGTTTATCCCAGACAACTTGTTTTTGACAAGTTGGGCAATTAACCTTCATTTATTTTCCTTACCTTTAACAACATGAAACAATCTTAAACAATCTTAAACACTGACATCATTTACTCAGGTTTTAACAAAAAGTCTGCTCAAATTCAATATTCTCTGCTTGGCTATTTTCTGCATTCGCATTCATAAACCGAACAGAGTAACGGTGTTTATGCCCAGAGATCATAGGGTAAGCTTGTAAAGCGGGATCAACACTTAGAATAATAAACAACGCATGCTCTACTTCACCTTGGAAAAAACCATTTTTAGCTTGTTGCTTTGATTTGATGCCTTGATGACGTCTCATTTTCAAAAACAAAGATAATGCGCGATCTAATACCGTAAAGTATTCAAACCATTGTTTAGCATCTTCTCTTTTTAGTTCGATAGGTTGTGATGACCAAAAATGAAACTGGGGTAGATCGAAATTACAACACCCGCCTGGAATGAAAAAGCGTTGCTTTAAAGAGGTTAAAAAGCGGCTATCTTTAAAGAACTTAAGTTGTTTAGACATGACTAATAAAGCACTGATTAATTCACTAATTTCTACCATTAATGCTTTAATCGCTTCAGTATCAGCTTGCTCACTACTTAACCAAGATTGCATTTCTTCTAACAATGAACGTAAATCTTTAATTAAGTCGTGACGAATATCGCTACGATCGCTCAATTCAATTAACTCAAATAATGATTTAAAATAAGTAACAGCATCACTGTCATTATCCAGCGAAATACTTTGTTTAATTTGTAGAAAAAGACATTCAAAGCGTAAATAGCTACGACTTTTTTCTGTTAAGGGGTATTCAAAGGCGATCATAAGGCGTCTATTTATTTTATAAAAAAGTAAGGTTACATGAAGAAGTCATTACTAAACAATCAAAAAGCCTACTTTTGTATAGATAAAAACTGTAAATGTAACATTTTAACTTGCTGCTTCAATACAACAAGATCTGTACTGCTATTATCAATAATATAATCAGCTTGCTCTAGTCTAAGCTTTCTATTGATTTGTGCATCCATAATAGCTTGTATTTGTGCTATTGAGTTACTATCTCTTTGCGTTGCACGTTCAATTTGTAAAGCTTCTGTCACATCAACAACTAATGTGTAATCAGTATACTTTGTTAACTGGTTTTCTAATAGCAAAGGCGCTTCTAGTATTACATATTTACTTTGCGCTTTCTCAAGCTTTCTCAGTAAGGTATCACGGATAATAGGATGCAATAAATCATTCAACCACTGCTTTTTTGTTTCACAGTTAAAAATGATATCTCTCAGCTTTGCTCTATCTAATTCACCGTTAGCATTTACGACCTCTTTACCAAAATAAAGTTCAATGTTAGCTAAAGCTGGTTGCCCTGGTTCTACCACTTCTCGTGCCACTTTATCAGCGTCAACCACCTCAATACCTAAAGCAATAAACTCTTTTGCAACAGTTGATTTTCCACTACCGATACCACCTGTTAAACCAATGATTAAACGCATACTATTTCCATTTTTTATTGTCATTTTTATTGTTATACCGATTACATTAAATAACTTATCTAAATTTTACGCCGAAAAAACAGTTCCATTCAAGGCGTAAATAGCTGTTCCCTTTACGAAATTGACAACGAGGAAGTGAGCTGTCTTAACCAGTAAAATAGATAAGCTATTTATTGTGATTGGTATTAAGGCTTATTGATTCACTTAATCTAACCACGAGCCTCTTATTTTATAAGAGTTAAGTATTTAGATCATTGGTATTCAAAGGCCATTAAGGTAATATTTGCTTTTTTTACCGCTGTCTGGAAATTTACCATGATTGAACAAGAAATTGCACAAAGTATTACCTTAGCTTTAAATGAAGATTTAAATGGATTATCTGCTGCAGAAGGTGATATCACCGCGAATTTAATTCCAGAAGATAAACGTTCAAAAGCAACGGTTATTACACGTGACGATGCAGTTTTCTGTGGTAAAGCATGGACGGATGAAGTATTTCATCAATTAGGCGCTGAAGTGACCATCACTTGGCATGTCAAAGATGGTGATAGTGTCCCTGCTAATAGCCCTTTATTTACACTTGAAGGTCCTGCAAGAATATTGTTAACAGGTGAACGTACTGCGTTAAACTTTATACAAACACTATCAGGTATTGCGACAACAACCAAATATTACTCAGATTTAATCGCTAGTACTGAATGTAAATTATTAGACACGCGAAAAACCTTACCAGGCTTACGTAATGCATCTAAATATGCAGTAACCTGTGGTGGCGGCTTTAATCATCGTATTGGTTTATATGATGCTTACTTAATCAAAGAAAATCATATTATGGCCTGTGGTGGCATCAAACAAGCTATTACAGCAGCTAATCAACAACATCCTGAGCGTTGGGTAGAAGTTGAAGTAGAAAGTATCGATGAGCTTAAACAAGCCCTTGATGCCGGCGCACAGCGTGTGATGTTAGATAATTTTAGCATTCCGATGATGTTAGAAGCGGTTGCCATTAATAAAAGTAACCCTCAGCAAGCTGATTTAGAAGTGTCAGGGAATGTCGATAATACAACCATATTAAGTTATGCAGAAACAGGGGTTGATTATATTTCTGTTGGTGCATTAACGAAACATGTACATGCTATCGATTTATCAATGCGTTTCGTTCAACACTAAAGTGCGCTTCTACCAATAATACGTTAGCAACCAAACATTATTGTATTTAAATAGTCTCATTATTTTAAAAACTTCCTACACTTATTACTTAAATTAAAAAATATTTATATTTTGCAAAGTGTAGGAGCTTTTTATGACGTCATTATTTAGCTTTCAAAAAATCGCCTGTTCTCATTTGAAAAAGAGTCAATTTACTGACTACCTGTTTAACAGCATTGCTATGTTAATGCTTTCGATTTCAGCCGCTATTGCTCAACCTCCTCCTATTCAGCTTGCGACTAATTACCGACAAGATATTGATGTCACACAATATTATGTAAGCGAAAAGCTTGATGGTATTCGTGCCTATTGGAATGGCCATCAACTCATCTCTAAACAGGGAAATATTTTTACAGCGCCAACATGGTTCATAGCATCATTTCCAACTACCGCAATGGATGGTGAATTATGGATAGCAAGACAACAGTTTGAAACAGTATCCGGCATAGCTCGTACCCAAGATAATCAAAATGAACAGTGGAAACAGATTAAGTTTATGATTTTTGATCTTCCTAAAAGTACTGTCTCTTTTGAACAACGTATTAATAAAATGCAAACACTGGTCACTGACACTAATAGCCCTTATTTACAAATGATCGAACAACAAAAAATCCCCAATACAGTGGCGTTATTTGATTTGTTAAACAAAGTAGTGATGGGTAAAGGTGAAGGTTTAATGCTTCATCACCAAGATGCTTTATATCAAACAAAGCGAAGCAGAGACTTAATGAAACTGAAGAAATTTGAAGATGCAGAAGCCACCGTCATTGCTTACTTACCGGGCAAAGGAAAGTATGAAGGTTTACTAGGTGCAATACTGGTTAAAAATGAAGAGGGAGTTACCTTTAAAATAGGGTCAGGGTTTAGTGATGAGGAGAGAAGTACCCCTCCTCCAATAGGCAGTCTTATTACTTATCGCTTTACAGGTAAAACGAATAATAACATCCCTCGTTTTGCTTCATTTGTACGTATTAGAGTAATTTATTAATAACGGTTAAATTAGCTTTAGGAAAGTCGTATTGGCTTAGTTCAGCAGCAGTTACCCATTTAATTTGTTGCCCTTCAAGAGAAGTTGCTTCGCCTTGAAAATCTGTGACTAAATAAAAATGTAAACATAAATCAACGTCATCATATTGGAAGTTTAAAGAATCAAACAAGCTATACTTTGTAGCCGTTAAACCGACTTCTTCTTTTAACTCTCGTAACATAGCGACTTCAAGCGCTTCACCTTGCTCTACTTTCCCGCCTGGAAATTCCCATTTTCCCGCCAAATGTTGCCCTTTTTGACGGCGGCTAATCAATAGTTTTTTATGTTCATTTTGCACGATAGCGATACTAATTATTTGCTTTGGCATTGTTGTCCCTTTTTTATTTTTAAAGCAATAAAAAAGGTGGTCTTCAATGAAGCACCACCTTTTATTGGTTAAGGGAGATTAAACCTCCTTAATTAGATTTTAGCCTAATTTACCATGGCACTGCTTAAACTTTTTACCTGAACCACACGGACAGGCTTCATTGCGTCCGACTTTTTTCTCTTGGCGAACAAAGGTATCAGATGACTCATCTTCAGCTTCAGCCTCTCCATCAGTATTCACTTGTGCATGTTGGTATTGAATATTGGCTTTAGCTTCTTCTTCACGACGCTTTTCTTGAATCGCTTCAGCTTCTTCTCTACTTTGAATTTGCACTTTCGATAAAATACCAACAACATCGGCTTTTAAGTTTTCTAACATCGCAATAAACAACTCAAATGATTCACGCTTGTACTCTTGTTTTGGATCTTTTTGCGCGTAACCACGTAAATGTATACCTTGACGAAGATGATCCATTGCCGATAGATGCTCTTTCCACAGCATATCAATTGTTTGCAACATGACAGACTTTTCAAAGCCAGCAATAATAGATTCGCCTACTTGCTCTTTTTTATCTTGATACACTGCTTTTGCATGTTCAAGTATATTTTCACGAATCGTTTCTTCTTGTAAATTAGCATCATCAACTAACCATTGCTGAACAGGTAATTCGACTAAGAAGTCATTTTTCAAACGGTTTTCTAAGCCTTCTAAGTCCCATTGCTCTGTTAATGAATGCAATGGTACATATTCGTCGATACAAGCATTGAAAACATCATCCCAAATTTGCTCGATATTCTCTGTAATGTTTTCACTATCCATTACACCATTACGCTGTTGATAAACCACTTTACGTTGGTCATTGGCAACATCATCAAAGTCTAATAGAGATTTACGCATATCAAAGTTACGGCCTTCAACTTTGCGTTGTGCATTTTCAATCGCTCGAGTTACCCAAGGATGTTCAATTGCTTCGCCATTTTCCATGCCTAATTTTTTCATCATATTAGACACTTTTTCAGAAGCAAAGATACGCATTAATGAATCTTCCATTGAAAGATAGAAGCGACTCTCACCAGCATCACCTTGACGCCCAGCACGACCACGTAGCTGATTATCAATACGACGAGATTCATGGCGTTCTGTACCAACGATGTACAAACCACCTGCAGCTAACACTGCCGCTTGATCTTCTTTCCAAGCAGCTGTTTCAGTAACAATTTGTTCTTCAGTCAGCGGGCCTAATTTTTCAAGACGGTTTTGTAAATTACCACCCAGTACAATATCGGTACCACGACCGGCCATGTTAGTAGCAATAGTAACTGAACCTAATGCACCAGCATGAGCAATGATATCTGCTTCTTTTTCATGGAATTTAGCATTTAGTACGCTGTGCTTAATTTTTGCCTTCGCCATTAATGTTGATAATAACTCAGAACTTTCGATAGAAACGGTACCGACTAACACTGGTTGGCGACGCTCTAATCGAGTATTAATGTCATCAATAATTGCTTGGTATTTTTCAATCTCAGTTAAATAAACTAAGTCACCACCATCTTTACGCACCATTGGACGGTTTGTTGGGATAACAATCGTTTCTAAACCATAGATAGATTGGAACTCAAATGCTTCCGTGTCTGCAGTACCTGTCATACCACCTAGTTTTTCATAAAGGCGGAAATAGTTTTGGAAGGTAATTGACGCTAGCGTTTGGTTTTCATTTTGAATTTTAACGCCTTCTTTAGCCTCTACTGCTTGATGTAAGCCTTCAGACCAACGACGACCAGGCATTGTACGACCAGTATGCTCATCGACAATGACAACTTCACCTTCAGCTGTCACGATGTATTCAACGTCTTTTTCAAATAAAGTATGAGCACGTAATGCGGCATTAACATGGTGCAATAAACTGATGCTTGAAGCAGCATATAAAGAAGTATTTTCTTCTAATAAGCCACGTTCTTGTAAAATAAGCTCCACTTTTTCTTGTCCACGTTCAGTTAACAATACTTGCTTGCTTTTTTCGTCTACCGTGAAATCACCTTCACCAACGTACTCTTCTGTATCTTCTTTATCTTGTTGTGTTAACAATGGGATAATAGTATTCAGTTTAGTGTAAAGCGTTGGGTCACCATCGGTAGGACCAGAGATGATCAATGGTGTTCTTGCTTCATCAATTAAGATTGAGTCAACTTCATCGACTATTGCATAATGTACGCCACGCATAACACGTTGAGAAGCTTCAAAAGCCATGTTGTCACGTAGGTAGTCAAAACCAAATTCATTGTTTGTGCCGTAAGTAATATCTGCGGCGTAGGCTGCGCGTTTTTCTTCGCCTGTCATTCCCGATAAGTTGATACCAATCGTTAACCCTAAATACTCAAATAATTGCGCATTCCATTCAGCATCACGACGAGCTAAATAATCATTCACGGTAATAACATGCACGCCTTTACCGGTTAATGCATTTAAGTATGCAGGTAAGGTTGCTGTTAATGTTTTACCTTCACCGGTACGCATTTCCGCAATTTTGTTTTCATTTAAAACCATGCCGCCAATTAGCTGTACATCAAAATGACGCATGCCAAAAACACGCTCTGATGCACTACGAACGACTGCAAAAGCTTCCACTAGAATATTGTCAATCGTTTCACCATTAGCAAGACGCTCTTTAAAGTAGGCGGTTTTAGCTTTAAGGTCTTCTTCAGAAAGAGCCTGAATCTCAGGTTCTAGTTTGTTAATTTCATTAACAACTTTACGAAGGTTTTTTATATAACGGTCATTTCGACTGCCTATTATTTTTGTTATTATCGATGTGATCATTTGCTTTTCTCATTGTAAAAATTCGGATAAAAGTTGTAATTTAGCTTGGTAATCTTTGTATATAATAAATTGGGTTTATTTGCCTACCATCTTTGATGACTTCATAATGGACATGGGGTCCAGTCGATCGTCCCGTCGTGCCCATTACGGCAATTTGCTGGCCTTTTTCAACAACATCACCAACAGATACAACAATTGATGATGCATGTGCATAACGTGTTTTATAACCGCTACCATGATTAATTTCGACTAAAAAACCATAACCTGTTCTCGCTTCAGATGTAGTTATCACACCTGCTGCGGTAGCATTAATCGGCATACCGGTATGACCTGCTATGTCCACTCCATTATGGCGACGCAAACGACCTGTAAACGGGTCTGAACGAGTACCAAATGGAGAAGATATCCATGAGTTTTCATTGGGAACTGGGCGACCAGAAATAAACAGTTCATCAATTAGATGGAGATTGTTTAACGTAATTTCAAGCTGTTGCAGAAGATTTTGACTCTTTCCATACTGATTTGCGAGCTGTGAAACACTTTTATTTAATATTGTTAACTCTGATGGTGCAGTAATAAGAGAACTATCAGAATAATTGGCTGAAATATCATCTTCTGTATTTTGCTCTACATTTTCATCAGTACTTTGATTTAACTCAAATTCAAACTCATCTTTTGGAAAGTTTGACTTCTCAATAATACGTTCGCTTAGGCTATTTAACTTAATACCTTGCGCTTGTAATTGACCAACTTTTTCACTTAATGATTGAAGCTGTAGGTTAGTTTGAGAGTTCATAGATTGAAGGTACTGCTGTTTAATTAAATTCCTTTCATTCAATGAATTTATTTTATGTTGTATTAATTGTTGATGATAATGAGATTGCAATAACCAAGCACTAGTCATTAATAATGCTACTGTTGATATACAAATAAAAATAAATGTCGATCTTGTTATAGAAAAACTATGTTTAATTTCATTCCTATTATAAATAACCGTTATACTCATAAACTTAATTCACTATTAATGGCTGTTATGACAACACATAAAAAACAACCGAAACCCATATCATTATTACTGAAGAAAAATAACTTTCAGCAGAGCACATCATTGATTTCTAAATTAGATATAGTACTACAAAGGGTTTTAAAACAACACAACATCAATGGCTGTCGTATAGGAAATGTTGAAAATGGGAGCTTGATTATAGAAAGTCCCACCTCACTTTGGCTACAACGTTTACAATTTATACGAAGCGACATATTAACGGAGTTGCGTCAGCATCATTCGTCTTTAATCAGTATTAAAGTAAAAGTAAACCCAGAACTTGCTAAAATAAGTCCAGCACTGATAAAAAAGAATAAACCAGTCAAAAAACGAGCTCAAAAAATGAGTAAAGATATTGCTGATTCTTTCTTAGCATTAGCAGAAAATGCAGACCCGAAATTAAAAAAAGCATTACAGTCGCTAGCTAAATTTTCAACCAATAAAAGTGAATAATAATATTTAATGTAATCGGTATAAATAAAGCACTAGAAGCTAAAGCAATATTCTAACGTAAACTTGTTATCCAGTTACTGCCGCAATGATTAAACCTCTTATAATTCCACATTCCAAACCTAAAAAAAAACCACTTTATTTACATAAAGTGGTTTAACTATTCTTTAATGTTGAATGTATTTAAATAAACACACTCAATTTAGCGATCATTAAGCAGGAACAAATAATGGCTCAATGTATTGTATTGGAGACTCGCTAACAGGTTCTTCAAATGTCACCATTTCAAATGCTTCAGCATCTGCTAATAACGCACACAATAGTTTGTTATTTAATGCATGACCTGTTTTAAATGCTTTTAAATGACCTAAAATAGTAAAACCAGATAAGTATAAATCACCGATAGCATCTAATACTTTGTGCTTCACAAATTCATCTTCGTAACGTAAACCTTCAGGGTTTAATACACGGAATTCATCTAAACCAATTGCATTGTCTAAACTTGCCCCTAGCGCTAAATTATTAGATTGAAGATATTCAACACTCTTCATGAATCCAAAAGTACGTGCACGGCTGATTTCTTTAACAAACAAATCACCAGAGAATTGCATTTCAACATGTTGGTTTTGACCTTCAAATACAGGATGATCAAAATCAATTTTAAAATCTAAGCTGAAGCCATTATTAGAAGGTTGTAATTCAGCCCACTTACCTTCTTCTTCATCTTCAACTCGTATTGTCTTTTTAATACGAATGAACTTCTTAGCTGCATTTTGTTCTTCAATGCCTGCTGATTGTAATAAGAAAATAAAAGGACTTGCACTACCATCCATAATTGGAATCTCAGGAGCATCAACATCAATAATAATATTATCGATCCCTAAACCCGCAAGAGCCGCAGATAAATGCTCAACAGTAGAAATCTTCTGCCCTTGGTCATTAACTAAGCAAGTACATAAAAGTGTTTCTTGTACGGCCTGTGCATGTGCTTTAAAAGTCACCACCGGATCAAGATCGATTCGACGATAAACAATACCTGAGTTAACAGGTGCAGGATGTAACTCAATCGTTACTTTATTCCCTGAATGCAAACCAATACCTGTTGATTTAACACTCTTCTTTAATGTTCTTTGTTTAATCATGAAATGATCTCCAATACGATGTTATCTTTTCGCAAGTATAACAGTTTGAGACTTAGATCACAAACCATTATATTTTTAGCGCTAATTTAGTTATCTGCTTGACGTCTTAAAAAAGCAGGTATGTCCAAATAGCTCTCAGCACTCGTTTTACCTTTAACTTCAGCAATCGGCTCTACTACTTCAGGATCAGCCTGAGTAGGTACTTCCGATACTTTGCTTTCTACTTCTGCAGTAGTATTTGCTGCGTTATTGGTTTCAACTGTTTGTTCTGTAGTTTCACTAACATCTTTTTTCTTATTTAATGTTGGATTCTTAACTACATTTAGCTCTGATTTACGTTCACCGATACCAGTTACAATAACTGTCACGTGTAATTCACCACTATCAAGTGTCGGATCAACCGTTACACCAATAATGTTTTGTGAATCTTCAGAAGCAAATTGTTTCAAAGCATCACCGACTGTATGGTATTCATCCCAACTAAAGTCGATACCAGCAACAATATGTACCAATACGCCACGCGCATCAGAAAGATCAACATCTTCTAGTAATGGACAAGAAATAGCTTCTTCTACAGCTTCTTCAGCACGGTTTTCACCAGAAGAAACACCAATTCCCATTACTGCCGTTGTACCTGCTTCAGTCATCACGGTGCGAACATCGGCGAAATCGATGTTAATAGTACTTTCTTCATTATTAATGATAGAAGAAAAACCAGAAACCGCATCATAAAGCACACTATTAGCAGCACGAAGTGCGTCTAAGAATGTAATACCACGAGGCAATGATTTTTGTAATTTATCATTTGGAATAATTAATAATGAATCAATATTTTCCGATAAACGAGCGATACCTTGGGTTGCGTAATTCATACGCTTACGGCCTTCAAACATAGAAGGTTTTGAAACAACACCAATCGTTAACGCGCCTTCCTCTTTTGCGATTTCAGCAACAACAGGACAAGCCCCTGTTCCTGTACCGCCGCCCATACCTGCAGCAATAAATACTACATCTGCGCCTGTGACGATCTCGCGAATTCGTTCTTTATCTTCAAGTGCTGATTTGTAACCAATTTCTGGATTTGCTCCAGCACCTAAACCATTGGTAATGTTAGCACCCAGTTGCAGTCGAATATCTGCTTTAGATGAACGTAATGCCTGAGCATCAGTGTTCATTGCAATAAATTCAGCACCTGTTAAGCCTTTTTCGATCATATAGTTGATCGCATTACCACCACCACCACCTATGCCGATAACTTTAATTACGGCTTGTGCTGAATGGTCTTCATCATCGATTATTTCAAACATTTGATTCTCTTCCACTCTATTAACTTCTTGTGACATCGTTTGTTACCACCCAATCCATGAAACTTGATAACTAATATTCTTTTTTAATCCAGTTCTTTACTTTACTGAACAGACTTGCAAAACGATTCTCAGGTTCAGCTTCTTCTTCGCCTGTAAACTCGTCATTTTTATAACGTAATAAACCAACTGCGGTTGAATAAGCAGGAGAGTTTACATCATCTGCTAGACCTTGAATATGTTGTGGTTTACCAATTCTAACTTGGATATTACCAAAAACTTCTTCAGCAACCTCAACTAATCCTTCAATTTGTGCAGCACCGCCAGTTATAACCACACCAGCAGCTAGCTGTTGTTTTAAACCTTCACGGGCAAATTTATCATTTAACTTATAAATTTCATTCTTAACTAATGTTAATAATTCACTGTAACGTGGCTCAATAACATCAACTAAAATAGAACGTTGTAAACTACGCGCAGGACGACCACCTACACTCGGCAACTCAATAATTTCATCATCTTTTACTAATGAACGATTCAAACAGCCATATTTAACTTTTACTTCTTCAGCAGAAGCAGGCGGTGAACTAAATGCAATGGCAATATCATTAGTAACAGAATTACCAGCATAGTCGAGCACCATGCTATGTTGTAAAGAGCCAGCGATATAAACGGACAAGTCCATTGTACCACTTCCCATATCAATCATGCACACACCTAGCTCTTTTTCATCTTCACTAAGTGTGGCCTCACTTGATGCAACACCAGATGATGTTAGTTGGTCAATAACTAATCCACATCGTTCAACTGCTTTTTCTAAATTTTTAACTAAATCATTGTGACAAGTGATTAAATGCACATTTGCCTTTAATTTTACACCAGATAAACCAATTGGATTATTGATGCGGCCTTGAGAATCAATAGAATATTCTTGAGGAATAACATGCAACAAACGTTGCTCATCTCGTATTTTCACTGAGCGTGCATTATGAATAACACATTCAACATCATAAGTACTGACTTCGTGAGCTTCTATCGCCCAAGTACCTGTTTCATTGATTGATTCAATATGAGAGCCTGAAACAGATAAATTAATTGAAGAAACACGGCAATCAGCCATATCTTCAGCTTGCTTCAAAGCTTGTGTAATTGATTCAACAACTGAATCTAAATTGGTCACAGACCCTTTATCAACGCCTTTAGAAGGTGCAGAGCCTACTCCCACTATATTAATCGCATCATTTGCTAATAATTCACCGATTAAGACAACTATCTTATGACTACCAATGTCTAAACCAACTGTGTAATTACTTTCCATTCGTTTATCACCATGTTCTCTAATTTAAGAGAGAAGAATTAACTCTATGTAATATTAACTATATTGTCGGCCTGAGTAAATTACCTAAAGTGAGTAATTATGTCGTCAATTAAAGTATAAGAAACTGATATTATTAACTTTTAACGATCAATTCTCTACACGTTTACGTTATATTTACTCACACTCTTTATTGTTAATATTGACATTACTTTTTATTTTTTTCTGATTCTTTCCATCCAATAGCCAACCCAGTGTCATAACGAAGGTCGACATACTTAATGGTATTAATATCGTATTTTTGTGCAATCCTAGGGAATGCATTTAAAAACATTTGTATACGTTCTAATTTTTGTTCTTTGCCTAAATTCAAACTAATACCATTTTTTAATACAAGTTCAGTCGCATTACGTTTATCGCTATACAGAGCTGCGATACGGTAATGGCTAGGCTCTAACAATTGATTTAGTTGTAAATACGTATTCAATACATCTTCTGATTGCGCATCATCGCCAGAGAGTGCAATAAATTTATCTTGCTCAGTGGGCACGACATCTATTATTTCACCAAACCGATTAAGTAACGCTTTATCATTCCATGAGGCAACAATAATTTGTTCAACGATATGTATCTTTAATGTATCGGGCCAATGCTTACGAATTGACGCAGAATAGACCCATGGTTTATCTTCTAATTGCTTTTGAATTTCAGAAATTTTTAAGGTAAAAAAATTCAATTTATCTTTTTGTTTAGCTAAAACAGCCCTCACTACATCTTCTGTTATATGCTCTCCATTACCAGTCAACATTAACCCCGTTAACGGCAAAGACTTTTCATCAGTTAACCAATGTTTTAATTTAAAAAAACCATCTTGTAACGTATAAATTAAAAGAACAAAAACAAAGAAGCTAACCCATTTACTGATTTTGATTTGTTTTAACTTTTGCCACATAAATTATATAGTTTGCTTTAAGATATCTAACACTAACTGGTCAAAACTAATACCGGCTTGTTTTGCGGCCTTAGGTACAAGGCTTTTCTCTGTCATACCGGGTACTGTATTTACTTCCAATAAAAACCAGTTTTTATTGCTGTCTCTCATAAAATCAACACGTCCCCAACCACTGCAACCAATTGCTTTAAACGCTTCTACTGATAACTGATTTAGTTCGGTTAACTCGTCATCAGACAAACCACAAGGACACAAATATTGTGTATCTGTAGATTGATATTTTGCCTGATAATCATAAAACACATTTGTCGTTTTCATACTAATAGCCGGTAATGCTTCACCATTTAACATAGACACAGTAAATTCATCACCCGTGATCCATGACTCTAATAATACTTTACTATCAAATTTAAAGGCTTCTTCTAATGCACTAATTAACTGCTCTGCATTTTCAGCTTTAGCCATGCCAATACTTGAGCCTTCGTGTACTGGCTTTACCATGACAGTGCCTGATAAGCTGTTTAGTATATCGGTAGCGCTTGATGGTTCAAAGTTTTCTTTGACAATAATTTGATAGTCAGCAGTAGGAAGCAGACAACTTTGCCAAATTTGTTTCGTTTTTGCTTTGTCCATGCCAATCGCTGAGCTTGAAACATCGCTGCCTGTGAAAGGAATATCTAATGTTTCTAAAAAACCTTGGATGGTCCCATCTTCGCCACCTCGACCGTGTAAAACAATAAATGCGCGGTCAAAACCTAATTTTTTAATTTGTGAAAGATCATCATGCTTTGGATCGATTGCATGTGCATCAACACCTTGACGTACCAGCGCATTTAACACTGCGCTACCTGAGTTTAATGAAACTTCACGTTCAGCACTGTTGCCACCAAACAAGACGGCTACTTTTCCAAAATCTATTGCCATTATTTTGTGCTCTCTTGTTGCATTTTTTCAATATCTAATTTGAAATCTGCTAAGGTTTTTACTACCGCACCGATATTACCCGCCCCTTGAGTTAACACTAAGTCTCCACCTTGTAACACTTTTGCAAGCGCTGCAGGTAAAGCTTCAGGAGAAGCGACAAAAATAGGCTCTTTACCACTTTGTTGACGGATGGTACGACATAATGAACGGCTATCTGCACCTGCAATAGGTGTTTCCCCTGCTGCGTAAACATCTAACAGTAACAATTGATCAACCTGTGATAACACATGTGCAAAGTCTTCATATAAATCACGAGTACGCGTGTAACGATGGGGTTGATAAGCCATTACTAAACGTTTTTCAGGCCATCCTTCACGAGCGGCATTAATCGTCGCTTGAACCTCTGTTGGGTGATGTCCGTAATCATCGGCAAGCATTGCTTTACCACGACCTGTTTCAAACTCACCGTATTGCTCAAAGCGACGACCAATACCTTCAAAACTTTCTAATGCCGTTAATATTGCAGCATCTTCGATATCATCTTCCATCGCCACTGCAATCGCAGCAGCCGCGTTTAACGCGTTATGCTTACCTGGTAGGTTTAGATGAATCACTAAATCAGGGCGATTAACACGATGAACAATAAATTCACTTCTGCTCACCGTTTGTTTAAAACTTGAGATGCGAACATCTGCTTGCTCATTAAAACCATAAGTCACACATTGACGAGCAAAACGAGGAATTAACTCCTCTACAACTTTATCATCTAAACAGACAACCGCAGTTCCGTAGAAAGGTAAGTTTTGAATGAACTGTACGAAGGTATCTTTTAATATTTCGAAATCACCTTGGTAAGTATCCATGTGGTCAGCTTCAATATTAGTGACGACTGAAACCATAGGTTGCAAATGTAAGAATGACGCATCACTTTCATCTGCTTCTGCGATAAGGTAACGGCTTTGTCCTAATTTGGCGTTAGTTCCTGCACTATTTAGTAGACCGCCAATCACGAAGGTTGGATCTAAATCCGCTTCACGGTAAATACTCGCAATCAAACTAGTGGTTGTTGTTTTACCATGCGTTCCCGCAACTGCAACACCATGACGATAACGCATTAATTCAGCTAACATTTCAGCACGACGAACCACAGGAATACGCGCTTGTTTTGCCGCTAGTAATTCAGGGTTTTCAGGGTTAATAGCCGTCGATACAACCACTACTGAAGCACCGTATATATTTTCTTGAGCATGACCGATGAAAATATCTACACCAATTGAACGCAGTCTTTTAACCACTGTATTTTCAGCGATATCAGAACCCGTTATTTTGTAACCTTCATAGGCTAATACTTCGGCAATACCGCCCATTCCTGCGCCGCCGATACCAACAAAATGTATCTGTTTTACGCGACGCATTTCAGGGATCATGGTACGAATTTCTGCTAATTCAATTTTTATCATCGGAATTCACTTTTACTATATTTTTAAATTAGGTTTTAAACTAAGGAATTACATACCGCAGCGACTTGCTCCGTTGCATCTCTAATGGCTACATTTTTACAGTTTTGGCTCATTGTATTAAGCAACTGCCTATTTTGACTTAATGTAAGCAAACATTCACTTAATTTATCAGGATTCAAATCATTTTGAGCGATTAACATCGCAGCATTAGCATTTACTAAGCTCATTGCATTTTTTGTTTGATGGTCATCTACTGCGTGTGGCAAAGGAACAAAAATAGCCGGTAAACCGACTATTGCCACTTCAGCAACAGTTAACGCGCCAGCTCGACAAATGATAACATCTGCCCAATCATATGCTGCAGCCATATCAGTAATAAAATCATGAGCTTGATATTCAAAATGAGAATCTTTATATGCTTCTAAAACAGTATCAGAATTACCCTTTCCTGTTTGATGCAAAATAGACACGTCACTCGCTTTGAAGTTCAGAAGCGCTTTAGGTACTGTTTCATTTAATACTCGAGCGCCCAAGCTCCCGCCAATAATTAAAACTTTTAACGCAGCCCCTGGTGTAGTGATTATTTTATCGGTTAACGCTAACAGTTCTTTTCTGATCGGGTTTCCGACCAAAATAGCCTTTTCGCCAGAAAATGCATCACCAAAGCCCATTAATACTTTTTTTGAAAATCGCGCTAATAAACGATTGGTCATGCCAGCCGCTGCATTTTGTTCATGTAGTACCACAGGGATGCCTAATGTCCACGCGGCGATACCGCCAGGTCCACTGGCAAAACCGCCCATGCCTAAAACTAAATCAACATTTCTCTTTTTTAATACTTTACGCGCTTGGAAAATGGATTTTAATATTTGAAAAGGTGCCGCTAACAAACGTTTTAAACCATTGCCTCTGATACCCGCAACATCAATAAAATCAATTTCATAACCATGTTCAGGAACGAGCTTTGCTTCCATTCTTGCGGCAGTGCCTAGCCAACTTACTTGCCAGCCTTCGTTTTTTAATTTATCTGCCACGGCTAATCCAGGAAATACGTGCCCTCCTGTACCTCCAGCCATCACTAATAAAGTTTTAGTTTTATTCGTCATTATTCTCAACCTTTGTCTTTGCTACTGAATCAGCTTTTGGTTCAGAGTTTAATTTTTTAGCTTTTTTAATTTTTTTAGTTATGCGTACTTGCCCGGAATTAATACGAGTCTCAAAATCGATACGTAACACTAATCCCACCGCGATAGCGATGGTAATTAAACTTGAACCGCCGTAACTGATCAAAGGTAACGTTAAGCCTTTAGTTGGTGCGATACCGGATGCAGCACCAATATTAACGGCAGTTTGAAATGCAAACCAAATAGCGATACCTATGGCGACATAACCAGCAAAAACAAGGTTTTTCTCTAATGCTCTTTTACCAATAGAAAACGCTTTATAAACTAAAACAAACTCTAAAATGATAACAATACTTACACCAATAAACCCTAACTCTTCCGCTAAAATCGCCATAATGAAGTCAGTGTGTGCTTCAGGTAAGTATTCTAATTTTTGAACAGAATTCCCTAGCCCTTGACCAAACCAACCACCACGCCCAAACGCCATTAAAGATTGAGTCAGCTGATAACTTCGACCGAAAGGATCTGCCCATGGGTCTAAAAATCCAAATACCCTTGCCATACGATAAGGGGACGTCACGATTAATAAAATAATAACCGATAACATAGCAACGGCAATACCAATAAACGATATCATTCGCGCATTAGCAATAAATAGCATTCCCATCATGATAACCACGATCACAACGGTTGAGCCCAAGTCGGGCTGTAATAATAAAAGCATTGATATCAAAGCGAGTATCGCTAAAGGTTTAATAAACCCTTTGATCGTATCAATGACCTCTTTTTGACGACGAATAAGATAACTTGCAATGAACAATACAACAGAAAGTTTTGCAAACTCAGAGGGTTGAAGATTAAGAGGCCCCAGTCGTAACCAACGAAGTGAACCATTAACTTCTGTACCAACAATCAGCACTGCGAGTAAACCTAAGGTTGAAAGTAATAAAATTAAAGGGGTGTATTTATGCCAAGCATCGATTGGTACAGAAACCACTGCGGCTAAAACAAATAAACATAAAATAATATAGATAAGGTGACGTTTTAAAAACTGGAATGGATCGGCAGAAATAGCAATACCTTCAGGCATCGATGCAGAAGCAACAATGACTAAGCCGATCCCCATTAAGGTAAACACCAAGACCAACAGTGAACGATCGTAAGCATGTGGTTCTGATTCAACGGTTAATAGCTTAAATATTTTACCTAGCTTATTAGTCATAACTTGCAACATGATTAGACTTCTCCAACCAAAGCATTCACTAATTCAATAAAATGATCGCCACGTGCCATAAAGTTTTTATACATGTCTAAACTGGCGCAAGCTGGAGTTAAAAGAACTAAATCACCAGCAACGGCATATTGGTTAACATGTTGTACGGCTTGATCTAAGTTATCAACAATTAGCGCATCAGAATGTTGTAAAGCAATTAGCTTCGCATCCTGACCAAAGCACACTATTTGCCCTTTTATTTCGGTTAATACAGGCGCTAATTCAGCGAAGTCTGCACCTTTACCATCACCACCTAATATGACATGTACTTTTCCTAGAATGGTGTCAGATAGTCCTAATAATGCAGCTTGCGTAGCACCGATATTGGTTGCTTTGGAATCATTAATCCAGCGAACGCCATTGACTTCTTTTACAAATTCACAGCGATGCTTTAAACCTGAATAAGATTGTAAGGTTTCAAGCATTGAAAACATTGGTAAATCAACTTGCTTCCCTAATGCGATGGCAGCAAGTGCATTCATCCAGTTATGTTTGCCGCTTAATTTAAGTGCAGTACAGTTTAATAAAGGTTGTTGATCAACACTAAGGTAATGCTCACCTTGTTGTTGAATCAATCCATATTGCTGTTGATCAAAACCAAAACTGATTTGTGGTTGTTTATCGGTAAACGTTAATGGGTCATCACGGTTAATTAAGACAGTTTTCGCTTGTGCATATATTTTATGCTTAGCCAGACTATAAGCTTGGTAGCTTACGTAACGGTCAAGATGATCTTCACTCACATTTAAGATAGTTGAAATAGTTGCATTTAATGATTCAGTCGTTTCCAGTTGAAAACTTGATAACTCTAAAATATAAAGCGTTTTATCTGGGCTTAATAAATCTAAAGCAGGTACTCCGATATTCCCGCCCATACCAGCATTAATATGTGCATCCGCAGCCATTTCACCCAGTAGGCTAGTCACCGTACTTTTACCATTTGATCCAGTAATAGTGACTAATTTTGCATGTTGATATTGTGCTGTATTTAACTCTCGAGCAAACAACTCAATATCACCAATCACTTCTACGCCTGCTTCAATTGCTTGGTTAATGGCAGGGGTAGAAATGGCAATACCAGGGCTAACAACTAGCGTATCAAACTCACACAATAATGGAGCAGATAACGGCCCTATTATCAGTTTGGTACTGGCATCAAGCTTATCTTGACCAGGCGGTACCGAACGAGTATCGAAGACTGTGACATTAATGCCTTTTTTACGAAAAAAAGTGACACAGGATAACCCCGTGACACCCAATCCAATAATAGCGACTCGTTTAGTAGTTGCCATATTAACGAACCTTCAGTGTAACTAAACCAATTAAGACTAATACGATAGTAATGATCCAAAAACGCACAATAACACGCGGCTCAGGCCATCCTTTCTTTTCATAATGGTGGTGAATAGGTGCCATTCGGAAAATACGTTGCTTACGCATTTTGTAAGAACCTACCTGTAAAATAACAGACACGGTTTCAAGTACAAAAATACCGCCCATAATCACTAATAAGAATTCTTGGCGAACCAATACCGCAATCACACCTAAAATAGCACCCAATGCAAGTGAGCCTACATCGCCCATGAATACTTGAGCAGGGTAAGTGTTAAACCATAAAAACCCTAAACCCGCGCCAACAATAGTGCCGCAAATGATCACTAACTCACTAGCTTGTGGAATGTAAGGTATAAATAAATAATGAGAATAATTAACGTGGCTTGTTAAGTAAGCAACTAATGCAAAAGCCGCTGCCACCATCACCGTTGGCATAATAGCTAGCCCATCTAAACCGTCGGTTAAATTAACCGCATTACTACTACCTACAACAGTAAAGTAAACCAATGGAATAAACAGTAAACCGAGGTAAGGCATGTATTCTTTAAAAAAGGGAACAACAAGTGTTAATTGTGCGTCGCCTTGTGCCGTCATATATAAAACAACACCAATAACTAATGCAACTAATGATTGCCAAAAGTATTTCCAACGAGCAATCAACCCATCTGGATGTTTACGTACGACTTTTAAGTAATCGTCCATAAAACCAATCGCACCAAAAGCAATGGTTGTGAATAAAACAACCCACACATAGAAGTTATCTAATCTTGCCCATAATAAAGTACTTAATACGATAGCGGCTAGAATTAACACGCCTCCCATCGTTGGTGTTCCCGCTTTACTGAAATGTGATTCTGGACCATCATCACGGACTATTTGACCAATTTGCTGACTTTGTAAAAAACGTATTAATTTAGGCCCCGCCCACAAAGAAAATGCTAATGCAGTCAGAACGGCTAATACCATTCTCACGGATAAGTATGTTAATACATTGAAAAACGTATAATGACTTGAAAGTAATTCCGCTAACCAGACTACCATTTTTAAAATCCTATTTTATAAAGCTGTTGACCAGCAGATGATGAAGACTTATGCACCGAACTCTTGTTTAATGAAAGCGACAATCTCTTCCATTTTTGCACTACGAGAGCCCTTTACAAGCACCACAACTTTAGATTTTTGACTTCCCAAATAAGCACTAATCGCTGATTTAAGTTGTTGTTTGTCTGAGAAGTGTTCTGCCCCTGCATTTTTAGAGGCCGCATTATACGCATTTGTTGCCTGTTGACTCAAATTTCCAACTGTAAATAATCTATTAATATTGTGTTGTTGCGCATACTCACCAATAGTTTGATGCTCTTGCTCTGCATAATGGCCTAACTCGCCCATATCGCCACAAATTAATAGTCGTTCACATGGGTATTGAGCTAATAAATCAATACCAGCACTTACTGATGCAGAGTTCGCATTATAAGTGTCGTCAATCACAGTTAATGTGTCAGAAACCACAGCATAATTAACGCGCCCTGCAACTTGTTGTAATGTTTGTAAACCTTGCTGAATGTCATTTAATGAACAGCCTAATGCCAATGCCATCGCACTTGCCGCTAATGCATTACTGACATTATGCTTACCTGGAAGGTTCAATTGAATTTGAATATTTTGTAATGAATTAGCCGATTCATTCTGAGCTTGTTTTTGAGCGAAGAGCATTGATGTTTTAACGTTCAATATAAAGCTTGATTGACCTAACTCATTACTGTGGAGTTCAGTGGCAAATAGATCTGCATCGACCGTTCTGTCGGTCTCAGTTTCTCTAGAAAAAGTGATAAGTGGTTGTTGTTTATTCTGTAGTTTTTTAATAAAGTCATCAGCAAAATTCGCATCTAAATTAACCACAGCAACACCATCAGACGCTAAACTAGACCAGATTTCAGATTTTGCAGTCGCCACACCTTCTAAAGAACCAAATCCTTCTAAATGCGCAGGCATCACATTATTAACTAATGCGACATCAGGTTTTGCCAAAGCTGCGGTATAAGCAATCTCACCAATATGGTTTGCCCCTAATTCAAGCACTGCGAATTGATGTTGAGCTTCTAACCTCAGTAACGTTAACGGTAAACCAATATCATTATTAAAGTTACCAGCGGTTGCTAATACTTTATCTGCATTACCGCTGTGTGCCGTTAATATCGCACTCAATAATTCTTTACACGTGGTTTTACCATTACTGCCAGTGATCGCTGCACATTTTAATCCAGTAATCTGCTGTTTTATATAACGACCTAATAAGCCCAATGCAATACGCGTATCTTCAACTTCAACGACAAGACTGTCAGTTGGAATCGTTAATGTGCTATTCGCTTCGACTAATAAAACAGAAGCGCCTTTATCAAGCGCGCTTTGCAATAATTGGTGTGCATCAAAAGAGGGACCTTTTAATGCAATAAACAAATCATTACTTTTAATCGTGCGAGTGTCGGTACTGACATTATTAAAAGTGATAGCAGCAGATTGTGATAGCGATGCATAACCTGCTTTTAGGTTACCTTTCGTTGCATTGCATAATTGCTCAACTGAGAGTGTGATCATCGCTTTTGTTCCTGTGCTTTTTCATTTTCTAATTCAGATTTTTCTATTTGTGAGGATTCGATTAACTCACTCAAACATTCTCGATCGCTATAATGAACCTTTGTATCGCCAAAAATTTGATAATCTTCATGGCCTTTACCCGCCACCAAAATAATATCGTTTTCATTTGCTGTTGCTAATAAATGTAAAATAGCTTGTTTACGATCATGTATGACTAACGCTTGTTCAGGATGAGTTAATCCTTTTTTAATATCTTCAACAATTTCTTGTGCATTTTCACTACGTGGATTGTCATCAACAATCACGACTTGGTCAGCACCTTTCTCAGCTGCTTTAGCCATTTCAGGGCGCTTACCTTTATCGCGATCACCACCACAACCAAACACAGCAATGATACGTCCTTGTTGTGTGTGATTTTGTAATGCTTGCAATGCATTCTTTAACGCATCTGGAGTGTGTGCATAATCAACAACAAACGTTAGCTTTTGTTGTTGAAATACATATTGCTCCATTCGCCCAGGAACCACAGTTAATTGAGCGATTACCGTTTGAATTTGTTGAATCGAAAAGCCATCAGCTAATAATGCACAACTCACTGCTGCGATATTCGAAATATTAAAGTCACCGTAAAATGGTGTTTCGATGAAACCCTCGCCCCAGCTAGAGATAAAGTCAAAAGCCAACCCTTGCGCTAAATACTGAACCTTAGTAACACTAAAGTATTGTTGCGTTGCTGAATGAGGTATTACATTAAAGCCATAGGCAATTGCGTCAGAATATTCAGCTAGCCACGCTTTACCGACTGAGTCATCGGCATTGATAATACGATGCTGTAATGGAAATTCTTCAAATAGTATTTTTTTAGCATCGGCATAAGCTTGCATAGTGCCGTGATAATCAAGGTGGTCACGCGTTAAATTAGTAAAAATAGCGGTTTTAAAAGGTATAGCAGCCACTCGGTTCTGTATTAAGCCATGAGAAGAAACTTCCATCACCGTATGTTGAGCACCCTGGCATTGGTATTGTGATAATTCACGACATACTGAGATAGCGTCTAACGTCGTATTTAAACTTGTTTCAAGCTGGCCATATAAGCCATTTCCTATGGTTCCCATCTGCGCACTTTGCTGACCCAACAGCATGTAACTATTGGCTAATAAACTTGCAATAGTAGTCTTACCATTAGTGCCAGTAATGGCCGTGACAGAATGAAGGTTTGAGCTAGAGAAATAGAAGCGCATCGCGATTGCACTAAGGTGTTTATTTAATTCATACACTTCAATAACGGGGATCGTTTGTTCAAAATGAAATTGACCATGTAACGCTTTATCTTTTGTTTCAGAAAGCACGGCAGAAGCCCCTGCTTTAGTCGCTTTATTAATAAAGGTACGGCCGTCACTCATTGCACCTTGTACAGCAAAAAATAAGTCACCGGTGTTAATGACTCGACTATCTAACGTCATCCCTGTAATACAAGTTTCTGACAAAGATAAAAGTGGATCAACACCTGTATTTTTAAAAAATGGCGTTAATAACCAAGAAAGGATACAACTAGCGTGTGTTAGCTGTACTTTACTAGTCATTACTTAGCCTCCAGGTAGGTGTAGCTTTCATCTCCACCATCCGGCAAAACATGTGTTAATAATAAAGTACTTTTCATTACTTCAGAAAATACAGGTGCAGCAACATCACCAGCATAATAACGGTCACCCTGCGGTTCATTAATCATAACTGCAATAGCAAAACGAGGACGACTCGCCGGTGCTATCCCTGCGAAAACAGCAACATAGTCATCACCATAACCGCCTGCTTCAGCTTTTCTAGAAGTACCCGTTTTACCTGCAATACGGTAACCTTCAACTTTGGCTTTCTTAGCAGTACCGCCGGGTTTACTCACCCCTTCCATCATTGCAACAACTTCAAGCGCAATATTTTTAGGAATAACTTGTTCACCAGGCTGTTTTGTCCCTTTGATAATAGAAACAGGGTATTCAATACCACCGCTTGCCAAAGTCGCATACGCTTTAGCAAGTTGTAATGTTGTTGTTGTAATGCCATAACCAAAAGACATCGTTGCTAACTCAAAATCAGACCAACGATGACGAATCGGTAAACGACCTACACTTTCTCCAATCAACCCGATACCGGTATCATTACCAAAACCAAAATCAGCAAAGGTTTGTTGTAATTGCTCTGGTTTTAGTCGCAATGCTAGTTTACTTACCCCAACGTTACTTGATTTCTTTAATATTTTAGCTAAATCCATTTTCCCGTAATTATGACCATCACGTACTCGACGCCCACCAATATTCATCCAGCCTGGGGAAGTATCAATCACTTCATCAACATTCGTTTTCTTATTCATTAATGCACTGGCAACCACTAATGGTTTAACTGTCGAACCGGGTTCAAAAGTATCTGTAATAGCACGATTACGTAATTTATAAGCTTGATATTGATTACGATCATTAGGATTAAACGATGGATAATTGGCCATCGCATAAATTTCACCATTATGAATATCAATCACAACAATAGACCCAGAAGTCGCATTATTGATTTTAATAGCACGTTTTAATTCACTATAAGCAACCGCTTGAATACGTTGATCAATCGTTAACTGTAAATTACCCGCTAGCTTTTTCTCACGCAATACTTCGACATTGTCAATCACATTACCTAAACGATCTTTACGAACACGTTTTTTACCGGTTTGCCCTTCTAAATAATCATTATAACTTTTTTCTATTCCTTCAATGCCTTGTGCATCGAGGTCAGTTAATCCTAGAATATTGGCATTAATTTCACCTGTAGGGTAAAAACGATGCGACTCTAACTGACTTGCAATACCCGATAGTCTTAATTGTTTTACATATTGCACCACGGGATCATTCACTTGGCGTCTTAAGTAAGCAAAACGAGAGTTTGGTTTTTGAATTGCTTTAGCAAGATCTTCAATTTTAATATCAAGCACTTCTGCTAATGCTGGCCATTTTTTAGACTCATAGAAGTACTTTTTAGTGTGTCTCTCTAAGCCTGTTTTAGGATTAACAACAACACTATCAGCCCACTCTTCACGAGTGAATACAAAATGTTTTTTAACTTCTTTAGGATCAACCCAAATAGCGTAAGCAGGCACACTGATCGCCAACTCTTCACCATTTCGATCTTCAATATTACCACGATGAGCAACAGAACTGGTGACACGTAAACTACGCTTATCGGCTTCATTAGAGAGGTATTCAGGCTCAAGGACTTGGATAAAGGCAAGACGTGAAATTAAAGCAATAGCAATCATCGTGATCGTCGCGGCTACAAAAATATATCTACCCGATGAATAGGTTAGATATATTTTTTTCTTACGTGTTTGCGAACCTGCCTTGGCTCTTGTTGTAGTCCGTTTTCTGTTCATCGAATTTCCACTAATACACTATTTTTCTTAGTTGGTTGTGACATTGATAACTGATTACCTGCAACTGAACGGATCCGACTATGCTCATCAAGCGTATGCTCTTCGATTAGCAAGTTTCTCCATTCGATCATTAAGTTGTCTTTTTGTTGTGATAAAGATTCTTTCTTAGTCACTAATTCACGCGTTTCATGCGTTATATAAATGTTATATAAAGCACTGATAAGTATAACAATGCCCAAAATAACTAAGATAGCATTTTGACGTAAGTCCGCTAAAATAAGTAATAATAAGTTATCTCGATAATCAACCACTTACTTAACCTCTGGCTGTCTGATTTTTACAGCGACACGTAAAACTGAGCTACGAGAACGAGGGTTAACATCAATTTCTTGTGCAGTTGGTTTAATTGCTTTACCTACTGCTTTCAAATTTTTACCGTCTTGCATTTGCGCATCGGTTAATGGCAAACCCGGTGGATATTCAGGTCCTTTTTCTTCTTTACGAATAAATCGTTTAACAATACGATCTTCCAAAGAGTGAAAACTGATCACAGACAGTTGACCACCAATCGCTAAAATATCTAAAGCACCGTCTAATACTTTGTGGATCTCTTCTAATTCACTATTAATGTAAATGCGAATACCTTGGAAGCTTCGTGTTGCAGGATGCTTTTTCTTTTCACGCTTAGGACATAAACGCTCAATCAACTGTGCTAACTGTAGAGTGCGTGTAAAGGGTGTTTCCACTCTATCTGCAACAATTGCGCGAGCAATACGATAAGCGAACTTTTCTTCACCGAAGGTTTTTAACGCCCAACCAATATCATCGACATCAGCTTTAGCTAACCAATCAGCAGCACTAATACCAGACGTTGGATCCATACGCATATCTAACGGGCCGTCACGCATAAAGCTAAAACCACGTTCCGCTTCATCAAGTTGTGGAGAAGACACGCCTAAATCTAATAAAACACCATCGATTTTTCCGGCTAACCCAAGATCTTTAATATATTCAGCCAAACCAGAAAAAGGACCATGAACGATCTCAAAACGACTATCTTCTAGTTTTAATGCTTCAGCAGTCGCGATGGCACGCGGATCACGATCAATCGCGATCAGACGTCCGTTAGGACCAAGTTTTGATAGAATATGTCGAGAATGTCCACCACGACCAAATGTCCCATCGACATAAATGCCATCAGGCTTAATCGCTAGACCATCAACTGCTTCATCTAATAATACGGTTACATGCTCACTCATTAGAACGAGAACTCCTTGAGAGAATCACTTAATTCCATGCCTAACGACATATCGCTTTCTAGATCTTGTTGTACTTGTTGATGCCACACGTCTTCATCCCAAATTTCAAATTTATTCAATTGACCTACTAACATTATTTTTTTATCTAATTTTGCATGTTGACGCAGCGTTGGCGCAATCAACGTTCGTCCATTTTTATCCAACTCACACTCACTGGCATGACCTAGAATAAGTCGCTGTATACGTCTTTCCTGTGGGTTTGTACTGGATAAACCACGTAATTTATTTTCTATTAACAACCATTCATTTATTGGATAAAGCAATAAACAGTTCTGAGATTGAAAATCAATCGTGCACACAAACTGCCCCTGACAATTGTCAGTCAGCCAATCACGATACCGAGTTGGGATCGCAATACGTCCTTTTGTGTCCAGATTTATTGCATTTGCACCACGCAACATGATTATTCAATTCCATTTATTTGTGGGTAAACGATCCACTTTATAAGAAAAAGATCCACAATTTGTCACTTTTCCCCACTTTTGACCACTCAGTCTAATAAAGTTCAATATTATTGCAAGCAATGGATCTTTTTAAATAGAGATCAAGATCGCACTTTTCTTTGGTAGCCATTTTATTTGTATGGTTTATCGGTTAATAAAAAAGTGAAATTAATCTCAAAATGCGTCCAATTAATAAGTTGCGTGATATACTCCGCCGCTTAAAACAATTTAATCAATAAACTCGGAAGGAAATTCCCTTGCAAGACGAACAATTAAAAGCATTTATCATTAACCAACTTGAAGACATGAAAGCAAAAGAAATCGTAACGATTGACGTAGCTGGCATCTCAGATGTGACTGACACTTTGATCATCTGTACAGGTACTTCAAAACGCCACGTTCGTTCGATTGCTGAACAAACGGCACTAGCAGCAAAAAATGCCGGTGAAGTGCCTCTAGGCGTTGAAGGACTTGAAGGTAGCGAGTGGGTTTTAATTGATATGGGAACGGTTGTCGCACACGTTATGCAAGATGAAACGCGTCAATTTTACCAATTAGAAAAGTTATGGACTGAAACTGCATAATGAAAATTCAGCTAATTGCAGTGGGCACTAAAATGCCAGACTGGGTTGAAAAAGGTTACCTAGAATATGCACGGCGTTTCCCAAAAGAGATGCAACTTGAGTTACTAGAAATTAACGCAGGTAAACGTGGAAAAAACGCAGACATTAAGCGTATTTTAAAAAAAGAAGGTGAATTAACCTTAGAAGCGATTCCAAAAGGTAACAAAATTGTCACGCTAGAAGTGACAGGTAAATCGTGGACAACTGAACAATTAGCCAATGAAATGACAAAATGGCAACACGATGGGCGAAATATTAGCCTATTGATCGGCGGCCCTGAAGGCCTAGCACCAGAGTGTATTGAACAGTCTGAGCAGCGATGGTCACTTTCTGCATTAACGTTACCGCACCCTCTGGTTCGTATCATCGTTGCAGAAAGTTTATATCGCGCCTTTACGCTCACTATTAATCACCCTTACCACAGGGAATAAAGGTGAAGAGAAAACGTAATAGCATTCGTAATCACAGCGCTGAGTCTGCTTTATTTGTGCGCAGATCGATTGTTTTTTTTCTAGGGATCTTATTTGTTGTCGGTATTTTAGTTACTAATTTGTATTACCTACAAATTAACTCTTTCAATACCTATAAAACAAGATCCAATGCGAATCGGATCAGCGTACAAACCGTCCCGCCCAATCGTGGTTTAATCTACGATCGTAATGGTGTCATTCTCGCAGAAAATAGACCAGTCTATAGCCTACAAGTTATTCCTAATAAAACTAAACACTTGCAGAGTGATATTGAGCGTTTAGCTTCTTTACTTTCACTGTCTGAAAATGAGTTAAGTGACTTCAAAAGCAAAAGTCGCCATTCTCGCTCCTTTAAAGCGATCACTATTCGAGATCAATTAACTCCAGAAGAAGTCGCTAAATTCACTGTTAACCAACATCTATTCAGAGGTTTTTCCATTCAAGCTAACCTCAAGCGCTTTTATCCCTTCGGTAATGCGTTTACACATGTATTAGGTTATATCGCAAAAATTAATACCCGTGATTTAGAAAAAATTGAAGAACGTGGCGAACGTGCTCGTTATCAAGGCACGCATTATATTGGCAAGTTAGGTATCGAAAGGTACTACGAAGATATTCTTCATGGTCAACCAGGTCAACGCCAAGTAGAGGTTGATAGTTGGGGTAAGGTAATCAGAACACTAAGCTTTACTTCTCCAGTGCCTGGTAAAGATATCAAACTTAATATTGATATTAACTTACAGTTGAAAGCACAAGAATTATTAGGCGATAACCGTGGTAGCATTATTTTAATGGATGCCAGAAATGGCGCTGTATTAAGTCTTGTGTCAGCACCAAGTTACGATCCTAATTTATTTGTAACTGGGATCAGCCAGAAAAAATACCAAGAACTATTAGAGTCAAAAGATCGACCGCTGATTAACCGTGCTACACAAGGACGTTACCCACCCGCTTCAACCATTAAACCACAAATGGCTTTATTAGCATTAGATGAAAAAGTCATTACAGAAGAAACAAAAATATTCGATCCAGGTTGGTGGATCGTCCCTAATTCTAAACGACGTTTCCGTGACTGGAAACGTTGGGGACATGGGTTAGTAGATGTATTCCATGCAATAGAGCAAAGCTGTGATACTTTTTTCTATGACACTTCATATAAATTAGGTATTGATCGTATCGAGCCGTTCATGCGCTTGTTTGGCTTTGGTGAATACAGTGGTTTAGATATCGCAGAAGAAACAAAAGCAATTATGCCATCACGAGATTGGAAGCGTACGCGATTCAATCAACCTTGGTACGATGGTGATACGATTTCAATTGGTATCGGGCAAGGTTATTGGACAGTGACTCCTATCCAATTAACTAAAGCAACGGCGATGTTATCGAAACGTGGTCAAAATATTAAACCACATATATTAAATTCTATTATCTCTGCGGAAGAGACAATTACACCTGAGTATGAAGTAACACAAGCGGTTAAATTACATAGTCAACGCTATTGGGATGTCGCATTAGAAGCAATGCAAGGCGTAACCAGTAAAAGAAGAGGGACAGCTTACCGTACTTTTGGTGATGCCCCGTATACCGTCGCAGGTAAATCAGGAACAGCACAGGTTATTAATATTAAAGAAGATGAAGTATACGATGCAGATAAAATAAGCGAGCGTCATCGTGATAATGCTATGTTTGTCGCATTTGCACCTTTTGAGTCTCCTGAAATTGTAGTGACTGTTGTATTAGAGAATGCAGGTGGTGGTAGTAGTAATGCTGCGCCAATTGCTCGTGAATTATTTGATGAGTACTTTAAAGAGAAAACCTCAGCAGCTTCAACACCGGAACCGGGTTTATAATTATGGTCAGTACACAAGCTCAAAAAAGCATTTTCTATCGGTTACATATTGACCCTTACTTATTGTTAGGGTTACTCGCATTAATGAGCATTAGCTTGACCGTTTTATATTCTGTAGGCGGATATGAAATGTTATATCGTCAAGTGACCCGCTTAGCAATAGCATTAACAGCAATGATTGTTATCGCACAAATACCACCTGAATGGTATCAACGATGGACACCCGCTATCTTTTTAATTTGTGTGTTATTACTGGTGGCTGTATTAGTCATGGGGCATACAGGTAAAGGTGCACAACGCTGGTTAGATTTAGGGTTTACCAAATTTCAACCTTCTGAAATCATGAAACTCATTATGCCATTGATGGTCGCTTACTATGTCAGTCAATACACTTTACCTACACGCTTTAAAGAAGGGTTTATCGCATTATTATTAATTGTGATCCCGACCTTATTGATTGCTAAACAACCTGATTTAGGTACCTCAATTCTAGTCGCGTCGTCAGGTATCTTTGTACTATTTTTATCGGGTATTTCTTGGTTATATATAGGTCTTGCTCTAGCGGCGGTTTTAGCTTTTATCCCTATTCTATGGTATTTCCTGATGCTTGATTATCAGCGAGGTCGTGTTTTAACACTGCTTAATCCTGAAGCTGATCCTTTAGGTGCGGGTTATCATATTATTCAATCTAAAATAGCAATTGGTTCCGGCGGTTTATGGGGCAAAGGTTGGATGCAAGGAACACAATCTCAACTTGAGTTTTTACCTGAGCGTCATACTGACTTTATATTCTCGGTATTCTCCGAAGAATTTGGGTTTGTGGGTGTTTTACTCTTATTAAGCATTTATCTTCTGATTATTGGTCGAGGATTGTGGATTGCTAACCAAGCACAGGATGCTTTCACTAAATTAATTGCAGGGAGTATTATTCTTACTTTCTTTGTTTATGTTTTTGTAAACATTGGTATGGTAAGTGGTTTATTACCCGTGGTAGGTGTACCGCTACCTATTGTTAGTTTTGGTGGTACCTCTATTGTAACTTTACTTGCAGGGTTTGGTATTTTAATGTCTATCCATACTCATAAACGATTTAATATAAAACGGTAAAATTATGCTTAAAAATATACTCCAACTCTGCTTTATAAGCATTTTTTTAACGGCTTGTAGTAGTAACAATAATGATGCAGGCAACAAGACTAACAATAAGGCTGAAGAACCTGTTTATACTGATAATTATGGCCGCTATCAATACAGTCAAGATCATGCACCAACAGAGATTCCATCATTAGAACATATTGAAAATGTAACCCCTCGTTATGAACCTTATTCTCGTGGTGGCAATAAAGATTACACTGTGCGTGGCCTTGATTACAAAGTATGGAGAGATATTACGGAGCTAACTGAAAAAGGTGGCGCTTCTTGGTACGGTAATAAATTTCATGGCCATTTAACTTCTAATGGTGAACGTTATAATATGTTTTCGATGAGCGCAGCCCACAAAAACTTACCCTTACCAAGTTATGTAGAAGTGACAAACTTAGCCAATAAAAAGAAAATTATTGTAAGAGTAAATGACCGTGGACCATTTCATGAAGGTCGCATTATTGACCTTTCTTATGCAGCAGCGAGCAAACTCGATATTATTAAAGCAGGTACAGGCCAAGTTGAAATTAAACTATTACATTTCCCTGAAGATGAAAGTGTTACGATATTAAATGAGCAAGAAAATCTTAACGGCACTTTTAGTATTCAATACTTAGTGACATCGAGCGCAAAAAAAGCAGGTTTACTATCAGAAAAATTAACCAAACAATACAAAGTAAATAGCTTTATTGAACAAAAAAACAACCTATATTATTTACGTGTTGGGCCTTTCTCGAGTGAATCTAAAACAGAAGCATTACTAAAATCGGTGCAGTTAGATTATCCTAAAGCTTATATCATTCATAAAGCTCAATAACGTTTACCTGCTTAGTTTATTTACTAAACTTTACTTATAAACATAATTAAAAAGCCGCTACTTTAGCTAAATTAAAGTAGCGGCTTTTTATTAAATGTTTTTATTAAGCTCTTTATTAAACTCTTATTAAGTAATGCTTTATTAAGCTTTTTTCATTAAATGCTTTTTTATTAGACAATGCTTTAATAAAAAATATTATGCACCCGCTATTTTCATTTTCTTAATTAAGATAGAACCCGTTTTCAAACTACTTCTTGGGTCAGTATCACAACCAATCGCACTGATATCCATAAACATCTCTTTTAAATTGCCTGCAATGGTGACTTCATGAACAGGATAAGCAATAACGCCGTTCTCAATCCAGAAACCTGCAGCGCCTCGAGAATAATCACCCGTCACCATATTAACGCCTTGTCCCATTAATTCAGTTACAAATAACCCAGTGCCCATCTCTTTTAATAAACCAGCTAAATCTAAGCCGCCGTCTTTCACAAACCAATTGTGAATACCACCAGCATGGCCTGTACTTTCTAACCCCATTTTACGTGCCGCATAGCCAGTTAGTAAGTAAGTCTGCAAGAAACCATTATCAATGATATTACGTTTAACAGTACGCCCGCCCTCACTATCAAAAGGAGAACTCGCAATGCCTTTGATGATATGTGGGTCTTCTGAAATTGACATCCAATCAGGGAATATTTGTGTATCGATAGAGTCTAATAAGAAAGAAGACTTTTTATATAAGCTTCCACCACTGATAGCACTCACTAAATGCCCAAATAAACCACTGGCCATTTCAGGAGAGAAAATAACAGGGCTTTCTTGTGTTGGAATTTTACGAGCACCTAAACGCTCAACAGTGCGTTTTACCGCTTGTTCTGCTACCCATTGAGGCGATAATAACTCATTCATATCACGTGCACTGGTATAGCTATAATCACGTTGCATCTCATCATTCTCTTGTGCAATTAATACACAACTTAAACTATGACGACTGCTACCATAACTTTCTAGAAAACCATTACTATTACCATACACTTGTAAACTGGTATGGCTATTCACACCTGCACCATCAGAATTCACAATACGTTTATCCAAACCTAATGCAATATCCTCACATTGTTTTGCTAACGCTAATAAATCATCGGTACTTTTATTACTCGCATGATACAAATCTAAATCAATTGGATTGTCTTCTAAGTAACGTTTATCTAATAACCCAGCATAAGGGTCTTGGCTAGTATATTTAGCAATATCCACTGCGGCTTTAACACTAGCGGCAATCGCTTCTTCACTTAAATCAGCTGTTGATGCACTACCTTTGCGATGATCGACATAAACACTAATGCCCATTGCACCGTCATGATTGAACTCTATATTCTCTACTTCACCCAAACGGGTATTGACAGAAATACCAGCACTTTTACCTAATGCAACTTCAGCTTGGGTAACCCCTAAATCATTGGCAATATTAAGTGCCGTATTTACGGCATTTTCTAGCATCTGTTTCTGTTCAATCATGTTTAATCACCACAATGTAAAATAAATTTAAGATAACAAATAATAACATGGATTAAGGTAAGCATCTTGCGATGATGGTATGATGCGCATAATTATTTAATCCCTAACGTGATAGACCATAAGCCATGAATAAAAAAGTTGAAGAAATCTCTGAAGAAGAAGAGATTAGTAAGTCGCAAATCAAACGTGAAGCTGAAGCTTTAAAAGAGATTGGTCGCCAGTTAGTGGCCTTAAATGCAAAACAATTAGCACAAATACCCGCCAGCGATACATTGATGGAAGGTATCAAGGTTGCACATAAAATTGCAACTAAGCATGAAGCACTACGCAGACAGTATCAATATATCGGTAAGGTACTACGTACTGAAGACATGGAGAAGATTACTGCTAAACTTGATATTTTAAATGACAACAATCGTAAACGTACTCATGCGATCGCACATTTAGAATTATTAACTGAGCAACTAATTGAACTAGGTGACCCTAAAGTGAATGATACGTTAGACATGTATCCTCAACTAGAGCGCCAAAAGCTTCGCCAATTAATACGCCAAGCGAATAAAGAAAAGAAATTAGAGAAACCGGCTAAAACAGCAAAAGAATTATTTGTTTACTTAAAAACGAATTGTTTATAAGTCTCTAATAAATAATTTATGCGACAAACAAAAAAGCCAGATTAGTTAAACTAATCTGGCTTTTTTGTTTGGATATTAATACAACTTCCTACTTATAAAAAATGATATAAATAGAAAGCGCTATAAATACAATCTGCGTAATGGAAAGTGATAGAACATAAAAAATAGAACAATAAAAAAGTAACTTTAGTTAGTGCCGCCAACTGTTAACTGATCAATTTTCAAAGAGGGTTGCCCAACACCAACAGGTAGGCTCTGCCCTTCTTTACCACAAACACCAACACCCGCATCTAAGCACATGTTATTCGCAACCATAGAGATTTGTTGCATTGCATCAAACCCGTTACCAATTAATGTTGCACCTTTAATGGGAGCAGTAATTTTACCATCTTCAATCAAATAAGCTTCTGATGCCGAGAATACGAACTTACCTGACGTAATATCCACTTGCCCACCACCAAAGTTAGGCGCGTAAATACCCTTTTTAACACTTTCGATTAACTCTTCATGCTCATACTCACCATTCAACATAAAAGTATTCGTCATACGTGGCATTGGTAAATCAGCATAAGACTCACGGCGGCCATTACCCGTTGGATCAACGCCCATCAATCGTGCATTAAGCTTATCTTGCATGTAACCTTTCAAAATACCATTTTCAATTAAAACGTTACGTTGTCCTTTCGTTCCTTCATCATCGATATTCACTGAACCACGACGATCGGCAATACTGCCATCATCGATAATAGTACAATGCTTAGAAGCCACTTGTTGCCCTATTTTTCCAGAAAATGCTGAAGAGCCTTTACGGTTAAAGTCGCCTTCTAAGCCATGCCCTACTGCTTCATGCAATAACACTCCCGGCCAACCAGCACCGACAATAACTGGCATCGCGCCAGCAGGAGCAGCAATAGCATCAATATTAACTAATGCTTGGCGTACGGCTTGGCGAGCATAGGAGAACGCTTTTAATTCACCTTCTTGTGTATCAGTAAAATAATCTAAATCAAAACGACCACCGCCACCTGAACTACCACGTTCACGCTTACCATTTTTTTCAACTAAGACAGAACAACCGAAACGGATTAAAGGGCGAATATCTGATGCTAGTGTACCGTCAGTAGCCGCCACTAAAATTTCTTCATAAACCGCGTTTAATGACACAGTCACTTCACTTACCGATGGCTCTAAAGCACGAACAAAAGTATCAACTTGCTTTAATAATTCAATTTTTTTATCACGGCTCATACTTTCTAAAGGATCAGAAGTGCCATAGTAAATAGGTTGTGGTGTGGGCATAACCAATTTAATGGTTTTCTCTTGACCAGAGTTAGCAATACTTTTAGCTGCATTAGCCGCTTCTGATATCGCTTTTTTAGAGATATGGTCTGAATAAGCAAAGCCAGTTTTTTCGCCAGAAACCGCGCGAATACCGATGCCTTTTTCTATGTTATAGCTACCTTCTTTAACGATGCCGTCTTCTAATAACCAAGACTCATGGCGACTCGCTTGAAAATAAAAATCTGCGTAGTCAATGTGAGCCCCAGAAATTTGGCTAAGCTGTGATTCTAAATCACTGATTTGCATATCTGCAGGGGCTAAAAAATTGTCTACAACTTGTTGAAAAGACATTAAAGATCCTTATTTTATTTAAATTTTTGAGTGCTATTAAATTGATTATGTTGTTTTACTGGCATTTTTTTTCTGATGCTATTTAAAGCCTCTTTATCGAAGTCTGCTTGTGCAAAGCCATTTCCCGTTGTTAATTGACTCAGCACTTCTCCCCACGCATTAATAATCATTGAATGCCCATAGGTTTCACGTACGCTAAAAGTATCGTGATCAACAAAGTGTTCACCACCTTGGTTTGCTGCAATAAAGTAGCACTGGTTTTCAATAGCGCGCGCTTGTAGCAAAGCTTGCCAGTGTGCTTGTCCTGTCACTTTAGTAAAAGCAGCCGGTAATAATATAATATCAGCACCACATTCAGCGAGTTGTTGAAATAAACCAGGAAAGCGTAAATCATAACAAATAGCTAAACCAATTTTAGCAAAGCCACAATCAACGATCTTTATTTCTTGTCCTGCAATGAATGTATCTGATTCTTTGTATGCACCTTGTGTATCGGCAACATCAGCATCAAACAAATGAATTTTATGATATGACTCAAGCAGCTTACCACTCTCTGAATAAACCAAGCTAGTCGTGTATATTTTATCTGCTTGCTCACTTTGAATAGGGAAACTACCACAGATTAAAATACAATGATGTTGTTTAGCGAGTTTGCTTAAACGTGTTTGATTCGGTCCATCACCTAAGCGCTCAGCAACGCTTAAGTAATGCTCTCTATTCGCAAAGCAAAGTGCATTTTCAGGTAATAATACAATGTGCTTTGTTGCATCTGTACTTGCTGGTAAAGCATTAAGTTGCGTTTCTATTTGTGAAAAATTATCGTCAACATTGTCATTACTAATAATTTGAATGGCGGTTAATTTACATATTCCTGATTCTTTAATATCAGTGCTTTTTATTTGTGGGTTATGTATTTTAGAACTCATCTTCCAGCTCCTCATCCATTGATTCTTCGTTCAGCAAAATATCTTGTAATGAATTATTGTCTAATTGTTGGTCTTCAATTTCTTCAAGTACTTCACTATTTTGTAATTTAACGGTGCCTTTTAACCTATCTTCAATTTTAATCTCTGGATCGCTTAACGCACCTTTTACAGAGAAGTCGACACGTATAATCGTATCCACTACTGGTTCAAATATTTTAGTTAACATTAACACAGCAGCCCCTGTTAATGGGTTAATAGCAAAAGCAGCAAGGACGGGTAAACTAGAGGTCACAGCAGGACTATAACTAAAACGATAATTAACATTAAGGTTTGGTAAATCAATCAAACCATTACCAGAAATTTTACCTGCAGAGCCATCGAGATAATAATCATCATTTTTTAAAATGCCATTAGTAATATTCGCAGAAAAAGACATTTCATCAAAGCCAAGTCCTTTAGAAAAGACATTTCCAAACTCTAAATTCAAGCTACGTCGAATACCATCGAGGCTTAAAAAGCTTAATAAGCGTGCGCCTTTATCATCAACTTCCGTGATTTGTCCATCTTCAAAGTCCAAGGAGAGATCGCCATTTAAAGAGTCAAGATTAAACTCCCATGGTGCGCCAACCCAATTAAATGAGCCATTTAATTGGGCATTTTGATAATTCAATGGACTATTGTAACCAAGTCGATGAATAATGCTTGTATCACTGCTAGCATGGCTATCTACAATAATATTAGTTCGGCGTTGATCCCAAACGCCCGAAATATTAGTTGATTGTTTACCATCTCCTAATTGTAAATAATCAATACTAAAACGCGACTGGCTAGGGTACACATGAGTTTTTAATGATGATAGATCCATTTTTTTGTAAACACATGAGAAACACTCTAAAAATATCTCAGGATAATCTTCACGTAAATTATCACTGTATTCAGTTAATGTCGTTTTTTCCTCATTAAATAATGTAGCTTGCAATGCTTCCATATCTAGAAATTGAAAATTAAATTCTTTTATATCAATATCATAACGGTCAGGAATACCTTGTCGATATTCAACATTTGCTAATAAGTTATCTGCTTTAACATTAATATCAAGTTTTTCATTTGTTTGGATTATATCAGAGCTCAAATTAATTAACGGTTGTTCAAATAACTCTGCATGTTTTATCTTAAGGTAGACAGCATCAATATTTATCAACTCATTGGGTGCATCCGTTACATTTTCAGCTGTTTTGATTGGTGTTGTTAGTGGCTTAAAGAAGTAATTATTTAATATTTCAGCCCAAGGTGTTAAGTTAACTTTATCTTGATTAATACGAATAATTTGCTTTGTTTTATCGATAGCAATGCCAGTATCTTTGCCTAACCCTAGGTACAAATAATTAAGAGAGGTTTTTTGCTTAGGGTAAGCTAACTCACCCGATGATTTTAACTTATTAGAGACTAACGCATCCCAATGCATGCTATTTTGGTCACCATTAATATTAATGGTTGTAGGCCAAGCTTGTAGTGAATTTTTATTATAAGGTAGAGGCAGATTAACCTTCACTCCTTGTAATTGTGATGTTAAATGAACACCAAATTTATAGTCTTTATTTAAATGTTGTGTAAAGGTCATTTTCCCTTGCCAATCTAAATTACCACTCAATTGTAAAGGCAATAATGATTGTTGATCTCGACTTAGTTTAGCCACATCCCACTGACCGAATATATTCGCTTTAAGTTCGTATTTGTCGGAATATTCTTTACTAAAAAAAGAAATATTAACGGGTTGATCAAACAATGTTGCCGTTAAATCATCTGCTGTTAAATCACCATTAATGAAACTAAATGCACCTTTTACATGTTTTAAAGGTAATAACGAGTCACTGCCAAGTTCGATATCTATATCGTTATTATTAAGGTTAAATTTTCCCGATACTTGAGTTTCATCATTATCTTCAGCTAATGGAATAGTTAATACCAAATTACCTTTTAGACGATCATTAATATGGATTGACTGAACAGCCTTACCAACACTGTCTTTTAATGGGGATGCAATGAGATACTTAACAATCGACTGAGACTTTTCTTCAAGATCAACATTCACTGTTAATAAACCTTCAGAAGACAAATGATCAATATTTGCCATCAATTTATCGACCTTAATATCGCCTAATTTTGCTTTATTACTTTTCATGAGTAATGAATCATTTTCAAATAATAAATTAAGGTCTAAATCACTTAACCCTTTCCAGCCTTCATAAAAATCATACTCCGCATTTTTGACTGGCACAAATGCTTGAAAAACACCTTGATCTTGTTCAAAAGGATAATCGGAGAGTCGTCCACTCCATAGAATTTTAGCGCCTTCTACAGTACCTTTTTTAAGCGTTGGCTTTAAATAGTTAAATACATCTTCCCCCATCGCATGAATTGGAAAGTAATGTTGTGCTTTACTGGCATCATTGAGGGATGCATAAGAATAAAGGTTTAGGATAGGGCTCGTATTCTCAGCATTTTCATTAGGAAAAAATAATGAGAACTGAGATAGACTATTAAGCTCATTGGTAATCAACAAGCTCTTCTCACTCATTAATTCAAAACCATCCTCATTATTCTTCCAACTTAATGCAAAGTCACCTTCTTGAAGTGGCATTGGGCGATTAAATTGACCATCGAAATAAATATCTTGTGGTCCTAATTTTATACTCGCATATCCATTATGTTGATTCGATGTCACTGATATATTGGCATCGCTCACAGCAGGTATCACACCAACGGCTTGGTTATTAAATGCATCAATATTCGCATTAATAGTGAGTTCGCCAGGCTTATCAACATTTAGGCCTATTTTATTTAATTTCCCACCTATTTCTAATGCTGATATTTTCTTAATATCCGCTTCAGAAAGAGAAGAAAATAAAAGACCAAAGGGCATAATAGAGCTGACATCAATGCCATTTAAATCAACCCCACCAAATTTACCTAATGTGCCATCTGCTGATATTTTCACATCACTGAAAGGAACAAAATTATGAGTAATGTTTAAGTCATAGCTATCAAATAAACAATAATTATTTTGATAGGTAAATTGTAATGTTCCATGATTTACTTGCCAATCATGCGACTGCCCTAACATTAACCACGCTATTTCAGAATTCCCCCATTCTAATTGGATGGTTTTAGGACCATTAAAATCAAATTCACTCCATAATTTGAATGACGTAGTCGCCGTTTTTAATTCGGCTAATGGGTTTATTTGTGGTCTGATATATTCTGCAACATTCAAATTGTCAGCATGAGCATAAATACTACCAATTAATTGTTCATTTGCGCCTTCCGCATCGCCTTTTATATCGATGATAAACTCTAAACTATTCCCATCTAATGTATTAGGGAGTGAGGCTTTACCGACACCTTGATGATGCTCTCCATCATTAATCCAACTTAATTCTTGTATTAAAATTGTTTTTTTATTGTAAAGATGGTCGGTAAAATTAATACGACTTTCAGTAATGGAAAAAGAACTTAAACGAAGAAGGAAAATATTTTTAAGGGCATCAAGCGTGCTTTGAGACTGTGATTCAGCATCAGAGAATTCTAACTGTCCTATATCTTCAGTATCTAAAGAGGACTTCAGGAGTAAATTAGCACCTTTAAGTGAGATATCATTAAAGGTAATTTGTTGTTTACGAAGACTTTCTAAAAAATCAAAATGTAAAAATAAGTTATCTATTTTTAACTCAAAGGGTAAAGCTTCCGTTTCAGTAAACGTTACATTTTTTAGCGTCAGCACTAACCCAGAGAAATCAACCCCAGCAGTGACTTTGTCTGCATTTACATTAATATCATGCTCAGCAGCAACCCACTCGACAAGTTGCTCTTTATAATCATCAACGCTATTGATTGCAAAACGGGCAGCCGTCAATAATATTGCAATAAGAATCAATGTAACGACCGTTAACATCAATAAACACTTTAAACATCCAAAAGTAAAATATTTCAAAAATGAAAACCCATTTACCGCCCTTTCATAATATTTCAATGTTATTTGTATTTATTTTCAACTGCCTAAAACCATTAATACGCTTTTATATAAATACAATCAATTCACTAACTTGCCTTTTTACATCATGGTGATGGGTAACTTCACCATGATAATGGTGCTACAACTATTCCATCACAACAAATAGCTGCATTATAGCAAAATAATCATTATGTCATAACTACATCATTACTACATCAAACTGTTCAGGGCCATATAAAGGCTCAGGATGTATTTCAACACGTTTTTGCATGAACACTATCAACTCACCTAGGTTATAAGACTCGTCGCCTTTCAGTGCTTCAGCAACCGATACAGAAGCATAAACAGAAAAACGTTCTGCAGAGTAAGCACGATCTACACGTAAAATTTCACGTAAAATCTCATAACACACTGTTTCAACCGTTTTAACATAACCGCGACCATTGCACGTCGTACATTCACCACAAAAAATATGTTCAAGACTTTCATGAGTACGCTTACGGGTCATTTCGATTAAACCAAGCGGTGAAAAATCATTAATATGTGTTTTAACACGATCTTTGGCCAGCGCTTGCTCTAAGCTATTAAATACTCTACGTCGGTGTTCGGCTGACTTCATATCGATGAAGTCGAGAATAATAATCCCGCCTAAGTTACGTAAACGTAATTGACGGGCAATCGCTAATGTTGCTTCTACATTAGTATTAAAGATAGTCTCTTCAAGATTACGGTGTCCAACAAAAGCACCTGTATTAATATCAACTGTGGTCATCGCTTCCGTTTGATCGATAATTAAATAACCGCCTGACTTCAGTTCAACTTTACGATTTAAAGCGCGTTGTACTTCATTTTCAACATCAAACAAATCAAAGATAGGGCTTTCGCCGTCGTAATATTCAACTTTACCTTCTAATTCAGGGATAAACTCAGTACTGAAATTAGACAACTCTTTAAAGCTAAGCTTTGAATCAATACGAACGCGATCAATCTCTGTACCGACAAAATCACGTAGAATACGAAATGCTAAACTAAGATCTTGGTATAACATTTTATTTTTTGATTGAGTACGTTGTTTACGAGTAATGACTTTACGCCAAACACGTTGTAAAAAAGCCGCATCATTTCTTAATTCAACTTCTGGCGCACCTTCAGCCGCAGTACGGATAATAAAACCACCGAGTTCATCAACACAAGATTCAGTAATTCCTTTCAAACGTTCTCTTTCTTCGGCACTTTCAATACGTTGTGACACACCCACATGTTTTGTATCGGGCATAAAAACAAGGTAACGAGAAGGTAGCGTAATATCGGTCGTTAAACGGGCACCTTTAGTGCCTAAAGGATCTTTAACTACTTGCACTATAATATTCTGACCAGGTCTAACTAAGGTTGAAATATCAGCGATTTTAAATTTATCTTTATCAGGTCCAGTAAAACACTCTGCGTGCAAGTCGATATCAGAAGCATGTAAGAATGCCGCTTTTTCTAAACCAATATCAATAAAGGCAGCTTGCATACCAGGTAAAACGCGAGTCACTTTACCTTTATAAATATTGCCAGCAATCCCTTTACTAACTTGACGCTCAATATGTAATTCTTGTAAAACACCCCCCTCGATTAAAGCAACACGTGTTTCAGTGGGAGTGATATTCATTAATAATTCAACGGACATGTTAAGCCTCTCTAAAGCATTTAATAAGTTGCGCTGTTTCATAGAGAGGAAGCCCTACTACTGCACTATAACTACCTGAAATATGGGTAACAAATTGACCTGCAATCCCTTGGATACCATAACCACCCGCTTTATCCTGTGGTTCACCCGTTTCCCAATAGTCCGAAATTTCTTGTTCAGTTAAGGTTTTGAATGTGACCTCTGTAACCACTAATTTGACGACTTGTTTCTGTTCAGTCACCAATGCAATAGCCGTCAATACTTGATGTGTATTACCCGATAACAATGTCATCATTTGTTGTGCGTGTTGTTTATTTAATGGTTTTTCCATCACTACGTCACCACATACAACAATCGTATCAGCGCCTAACACTAAACCTTGCTGGTTATTTTTAGCTAAACCAGCAAGTGCTTTTTCTAAAGCTAAACGCTGTACATACTCTGCACTGGTTTCAGACGTTTTTTTTGTTTCGTCAATAGGCGCACTAATACGTTCATATTGAACATTAATTTGCGACAACAACTCACCTCTACGGGGAGAATTTGACGCTAAAAAAAATTGAATCGACATTAACTAACCCTATAGCGAACACGTATAAAACGCATAAACAGAAAGAACCAAGGCCAAATAAGCATAGAAGTAAAAATAGACCAAAAGTAAGGTCGATGCAGAGTAATTTCCTGCATGCTAGACGCTATCCAATATAAGCCTAATTTAGCGAGGAAAATAAATACACCAAGTAACAACGTAGTTTGTACTAAGGTAA
Organism: Psychromonas sp. SP041; assembly: GCF_000470315.2. Lineage (GTDB taxonomy): Bacteria > Pseudomonadota > Gammaproteobacteria > Enterobacterales > Psychromonadaceae > Psychromonas. The sequence continues at coordinate 93,045 of NZ_CBRF02000002.1, read as the reverse complement.
AATTACGAAAACGTTGAAAGTTAATACTGGTAAAGTAAGCGAGTAATGAAAATAAAAGTCCATGCATCCCTAAAATAGAACCCAATAATAAATCTAATAACAGCCCTAATATAAAGGCATGTCCAATATTGACTCTATGCGGCAACGCCATGACCCAATAAGAAAGGACTAATAGCATCCAATCAGGTCGAAAAGCATTAAACATGATCGGTAATGGAAAAATAGCGGCCACAAGACAAACTAAAAAGGACAGATAAATTATTTTATAACTATTGAACAGGGGCATCGAATAATTCCGGTGTATCTAACGTTAAATCAGCATCAGCTAACGGATCATCATTCCATAATAATAGTAAATAACGGCTTCTATCTAAATCAGCAACAGGCGTTGCCGTCACCGTTGCATATAACTCACCTTCTTGATATTCAAAACGGCTAATTTTAGCAACAGGATAACCCGCAGGAAAACGACCACCAAGACCAGACGTCACCAGTAAGTCACCTTCTTTAATATCTGCATTACTTTGAACAAAAGGTACTTTTAATTGATCCCACGCGCCACTACCATGAACAATAGCAATCACATCATTACGTTGAACACGTACCGGTATACCATGGGTTGCATCAACAATTAACACCACGCGGCTAGTAGTACTACCGACCTGTGAAACTTGCCCAACAACACCTTGCTCATTGATAACAGGTTGACCTAAGTAAACCCCGTTTAGCGCGCCTTTATCAATCAATAATTGATGCGTAAAAGGGTCTGAACGTAAGCTCATCACTTCGGTGATCATACGTTTGTATTTGAATTTCTTTTCAGAGTTTAATAGCTCACGAAGCTGTTTATTTTCGCTTTGCAACTGCCCTAATAAAAGACGATCGGCTTTTAAATGCAAATTATCTTTTTCAAGCTGTTGATTGCGGTCCACTAACGCTTGTCTAGTCATAATATTTTCAGAAAATGAGCTAAACAGTTTTTGTGGTGCATCGGCAATATATTGAATAGGGGCAACAATAGAGTTTAAATAAACACGTGCAGGAGAAAAGAGGTTATATTTATTGTCAGCGATCAGCAAACCAACGCAACAGGCTATCACAATGGATAGCCTTAACGTAAAAGAGGGACCGCGGGTAAAAATTGGTTTCATGGATGTTTTTATTGAATGTTAGCGCAGCTATCAAACCACGCTAATTGATATCAATCTCCGTTAAAGACATCACCACCATGTGTATCGATCATCTCTAACGCCATACCGCCGCCACGAGCAACACAAGTAAGAGGATCATCGGCAACAATAACAGGAATACCAGATTCTTCAGATAACAGACGGTCAAGCTCACATAATAATGCACCACCGCCTGTTAATACCATACCTTGCTCAGCAATATCTGCAGCAAGTTCAGGTGGCGTTTTTTCTAGCGCTAGCATTACCGCTGAAACAATACCGCTCAATGGCTCTTGTAGTGCTTCTAAAATCTCATTACTGTTTAATGTAAAGCTACGTGGAACACCTTCAGCAACATTAACACCACGGACTTCAATCTCTTTAATTTCATCGATTGGGTAAGCGATAGCAATGCTGTGTTTGATACGTTCAGCAGTGATTTCACCAATAGTACAACCGTAATTACGACGTACATAGTTAATGATAGCTTCATCAAACTTATCACCACCAATGCGTACAGAAGCAGAATAAACAATACCGTTTAATGAGATAACAGCAACTTCAGTAGTACCACCACCAATATCGACAACCATTGAACCTTTTGCTTCAGACACAGGCATACCTGCACCAATAGCAGCAGCCATAGGCTCATCAATCAAGAATACGTCACGCGCACCAGCACCCATTGCAGATTCACGAATAGCGCGTCGCTCAACTTGTGTAGAGCCGCAAGGAACACAGACTAAAACACGAGGACTTGGACGCATCCAACTATTGTTATGCACTTGCTTGATAAAGTGTTGTAACATTTTCTCAGTAATATAAAAGTCAGCAATAACACCATCTTTCATTGGACGAATAGCTTCGATATTACCAGGTGTTTTCCCTAACATTTGCTTTGCAGCACTACCAACGGCGGCAACTCTTTTGCCATTTTTATCCTTTCGGATTGCAACCACAGAGGGCTCATCCAGTACAATACCTTGGTCTTTAACATAAATAAGGGTATTTGCAGTTCCTAAATCGATTGATAAATCGTTAGAAAACATACCGCGGAACATTTTAAACATGAATATTTCCAAAAGAAGCGAATAAAAGTAATCCGCGTACTCTACCAACCCACCAAAAATACAGCAAGAAAAGAAAGTGAAAAGCTTACTTTAAGACCGATACTATTGATGAAATGATAATTTTAATAATTTATTGACATTTATTTATGGCAGTAAAGCTGGACACCTTTCATAATGCTAATAATTTAACCCGCTAATAACTCATCTTCAGGGTATTTTAATAACGTAGGTTTTGCTCTGGCAAGCATATACGCTAATGTTAATGGCCCAATACGACCAATGATCATCACAACCACCATAATCAACTTACCTGCTTCAGATAACTCAGCGGTTAATCCAGCGGTTACCCCTACCGTAGCAAAGGCTGAAATCACCTCAAAAACGACCACATCAAAAGGTGCCTGCTCTGTTAACATCAATAAAAACATCGCAACCACGAGCACTAAAAAACTGACCACAATAATCGCTAAACATTTCGTTACCTTAGTCCAAGCAACGGTGCGTTTAAATAACACCACATGACTCTGTTGACGAAGAAAAGCCCATGTTGCAGCCATCGCCACCACGAAGGTAGACACTTTAATCCCCCCACCCGTAGACGTTGAACCCGCACCAATTAACATCAGCACCATCATCACCAATAAAGCAGGCTGCGTGAGCTGACTTAAATCAACACTGTTAAACCCAGCAGTACGTGCACTAGCCGATTGAAAAAACGCCGCTAGCCATTGGCTTGATAAAGGTAGTTCCGTGAAAGTGTGGTTGTTATGGTGCTCTAAAATCCATAAAAAGATGGTCCCTACCAATAATAAAACAGGTGTCGCCGTTAACATCACTTTACTGTGTAAGCTTAACGCCCAAAATCCCTTACGCCAATGTCGTTGTAGGTCAGAGATCACCGTAAACCCGAGCCCACCAAAAATGAATAAAGCAGCAATCGTAAAGATAACTAACGGATCACCAACGTAATCCATCATGCTATTACTGAATAACGAAAATCCAGCGTTATTAAAGGCAGAAACGGCATGAAAAAGAGAATAAAAAGCACCTTGCCACCACCCCATCTCCGGCACCCAACGAAAAGCTAATAGACAAGCCCCGATCACTTGAGCGATTAATGAGAAAATAATAATATGAATGGTTAATCGACGTATGTTTAACGAACCACTTTGCCCAAGCTCTTCTTGCGTTGCACTTCGTTGACGTAAGCTCAGGCGCAAACCAAACATATACAATAAAATAGCTGATAAAGTCATTTGACCTAACCCGCCTACTTCCATTAACAGCATCAATAAAATCTTACCTGATAAGGTAAAATGAGTCCCCGTATCAACCACGCCTAAGCCCGTCACACTAATCGCAGACGTAGCAGTAAACAAGGCATCCATAAAACTCAGCCCTGAAATAGAAAATAATGGCAACGTTAATAGGATCGCAGAAGGCAATAATATACCCAGAAAGCTAAGCAAGATAATGCGAGGTTCAGACCAACGTCGTTTACCTTGCCTATCTTTAAGGTCAATACTATTGCTTTTTTTAGCTAAGAGGCTCATCGATCTTTTTAAGAAGCTCAAAGGTATTTTAATTTTTGTTTTAACAGCACTTCTTCTCCGGCCACAATCAATATATCGTCAATTTCTAAACTCACACCATCATCAGGACGGTCGTGAATAGTCGCACCGCGTTTGTAAGCAAGTATTTTAATGCCATCAATATTGCTGCAAGGATGTTCATCAAGGCGTAGTCCTAAATGTTTTCCGCCAATAACAACTTCGGTAATAGCCAAACCACTGCCTAACACTAAGAAATCAAAAACATGTTTATAAAGCATGCTGCGCGCCACTCGAATACCCATGTCCCTTTCTGGGCTAATAATTTTATCAGCACCAATTTTTTGTAATATTTTGGCGTGAAATTTATTCTTCGCTTTCACCCAAACATTTTTAACACCCAACTCTTTCAACACTAACGTTGTTAACACACTGGTATTAATATCATCACCAATCGCGACCATTACAATATCGTATTCATCCAACTTTAATTCGGCGACCGTCTCTTCATCACTACAATCTGCAATAATGGCATGAGACGAGGTTTCAGCAGCTAATTTAACGCGTTCTTCATCAATATCTAAGGCCAGTACTTGTGCACCTTGATCCATCAACTCCTCACATAATGCTAAACCAAATCGACCTAAGCCAATCACAGCAAACTGCTTTTTCTCCATATTCATTGAGAACATAAATTCCACACCGTTTAAATTAAAAGTTAAGAAGCTCACTATAGATAAAATTCTGACGAGTCACTAGCACGCATGTCAAAACCTATTAAATAAAAAACCAGTTAAATAAACAACCAGCTAAATAAAAAACAGCTAAATAAAAAACAGCTAAAACACTAAACGCTTAAGTGCTTAGTTACGTCTTATCTACTTATTACAAATTAAAGCGATAAAAAAACCTACCGAAGTAGGTTTAGTAATGCGAATAAAGCAGTCTTAAGCTAACAATATAACCTTTAAGGCTAAAACGTTAAGACAACCTAACCTATTACGCTTAAAAACTAACTGAGGCTAGTTTCTCAAAGTAATCAGGGAATGTTTTAGACGTACATTTGGGATCGTTGATCGTCACAGGCGTACCGCTTAACGCCACTAATGAGAAACACATCGCAATACGATGATCATCATAAGTATCGATTTCAGCATGCTTGATTTGAGCAGGTGCCGTCACTTCAATAAAGTCATGGCCTTCTACCACTTCAGCGCCGACTTTACGCAACTCTGTTGCCATTGCATATAAACGATCCGTTTCTTTCACACGCCAGTTATAAACGTTAGTGATTTTCGTGGTGCCTTCAGCAAATAAAGCCGCTACCGCAATGGTCATCGCCGCATCAGGGATATGGTTCATATCCATATCAATGGCTTTAAGCTCGCCTTTGCTCGCTTTGATGTAATCATCGCCCCATTCAATATTCGCGCCCATTGCTTCCAATGCATCAGCAAATTGAATATCGCCTTGCACTGATTTTTTACCAATACCTGTTACTTTAATGCTGCCGCCGCCAATCGCTGCTGCCGCTAAAAAGTAAGAAGCCGATGAAGCATCACCTTCTACCAAGTAGTTGCCTGGCGATTGGTAAGTTTGTCCGCCTTTAATCACAAAGCTTTGGTACTCACCACCAACATTATCTACTTCAACACCAAAATCTTGCATAATTTGCAACGTGATTTTGATGTAAGGTTTTGATACTAATTCACCAACAATGTTAATTGTTGTATCTTCAGACGCCATTGGTGCAGACATTAAAAATGCCGTTAAGAATTGGCTGGAAACACTACCATCAATCGTAATAGTACCGCCTTTAAGGCCAGTTCCTTTGATTTTCAATGGTGGGTAGTTTTCATTTTTTAAGTAAATAACGTCAGCGCCCGCTTGCTTTAGAGAATCCACTAAAGAACCGATTGGACGCTCAAACATACGCGGCTCGCCCGTTAACGTATATTCACCTTTGCCTAAACATAATGCCGCACATAATGGGCGCATCGCCGTGCCTGCATTACCTAAAAACAACTCAATATCACCCAACTCTTGGGTATTGAATGCACGCCCTAACCCTTCAACAACACACTGTTTTTTATTTGCAGACAATTGGTAGTTAACACCCAATTTAGTTAATGCATTCAACATGTGACGGATATCATCACTGTCTAATAAGTTAGTTAATGTCGTGGTACCTGATGCTAATGCCGCTAACAATAAGGCACGATTTGACAGGCTTTTTGATCCCGGTAAATTAATTTCGCCATCGACTTTTTTAATCGGGTTTAATAATAACTGTTCCATTGTTTTCGTTTCTCTTATTGCAAATTTAAAACGTGAGTTAGTGCTTGTTTGAAGCGTTGATTTTCCGCTTCAGTACCAATACTGATACGCAAATGATTCGGCAAACCATATCCTGTGATCGGACGTACAATAACGCCTTCAAGTAGTAACTGTTGGTACACCTCGTCGCCCGTCTTGTTATCAGAAGCGTGGCTAACATTCACAGTAATAAAGTTACCCATTGATGGGATATACTCTAAATTATTCGCATCAAAAAAAGCACTTAAATCTTTCATGCCTGCATTATTCAACGCCACACTATCAGCTAGGTATTGCTCATCTTGTAAAATCGTTTCAGCAGCTTTTAAGGCCAATGCATTACAGTTAAAAGGCTGACGAACACGATTTAAAATATCGGCAATATCAGGATGTGAAATACTGTAACCCACACGTAAACCCGCTAAGCCATAAGCTTTAGAGAAAGTACGTGAAACGATTAAGTTAGGGAACTCAGCAATCCACGCAATGGCATTACCACGACGTTCGCTTGCGGCATATTCAAAGTAAGCTTCATCCAATACGACCAAGACAGTCGCCGGCACTTTTGCTAAAAAGTCCTTCAACTCAGCTTGCTCTAAAAACGTCCCCGTTGGGTTATTAGGGTTAGCAATAAAGATAAGCTTAGTATTGCCTGTGATAGCAGCTGCTATCGCTGGCAAATCATGACCGTAATCTTTTGCTTTAACCACCACCGCTTGCGCGCCAATCGCTTGTGTTACTAATGGATAAACAACAAATGCATGTTCAGCAAACATCACTTCATTCGTTGGTTCAACAAATGCACGTGCAATCAATTCTAATAAATCGTTAGAACCATTACCTAAAGTGACTTGATTGACGTCAACCGCATACTTGCTCGCTAGCGCTTGTTTTAAATAAAAACCATTAGCATCAGGGTAACGAGTTAATTCCGTTAACTCTTTCTGTAATACTAATTTTACTGATTCACTTAACCCTAATGGGTTTTCATTAGACGCGAGTTTAACGATATCCGTAATACCTAGTTCACGTTCTAATTCATCAGTGGGTTTACCTGCTTGGTACGGACGTAATTTCTGTACGCCAGTATTAGCCAAACTTAAAAAATCATTACTCATTCCAGTTCCTTACAATGAATCACTATTCTTTAGAGGCGCTTTTATAAAAAGGTAATATAAAAGCGCCTTTTATATTCGGTGTTTATCAACAATGCTTAAGCGTATTTCTTTTCAAAAACAGCCATAAAGTCCACTAGCGCTTGAACACCTTCAATCGGCATTGCGTTATAAATACTCGCACGCATACCGCCCACTAACTTGTGGCCTTTTAAGGTCACCAAACCAGCGGCTTTAGATTCACTTAAAAATGTTTCATTTAAGCTATCATCAGCCAATGTAAATGGAATATTCATACGGCTACGGACACTTGCATCAACATTGTTTGAATAGAATGAAGAGCTATCAATAGCGTTATAAAGTAACTCAGCTTTTGCAATATTGTTCTTTTCAACCGCTGCAATACCGCCCTGTGCTAATAACCATTTAAACACTAAACCTGCTAAGTACCATGAGTACGTTGGCGGTGTGTTGTACATCGAATCAAAGTCCGTTTGTACTTGGTAATCAAAAATAGACGGGATAGTTTGACGAGCATGACCAATTAAGTCATCACGAACAATCACAATCGATAAACCCGATGGACCGATATTTTTCTGTGCTCCAGCATAGATAACACCGAATTTTGAAACATCAATCGGACGAGACAAAATAGTTGAACTCATATCAGCAACTAATGGCACTACACCTGTTTCAGGCACATCAAAGATTTCAATCCCTTCAATGGTTTCATTCGGGCAATAATGAACATAAGCTGAACCTGCATTCACATTCCAATCATCAGAAGATTTAACACCAATTTTGCCGTCTTCAGTGGTTCGCATGATATTGGTTTCATGAATACGTGCATGTTTTTTAGCTTCAACTACCGCAGATTTAGACCACTGTCCCGTTAAAATGTAGTCAGCGTCTAGCTTGTCGCCTAATAAGTTAAATGGAACCGCAGCAAATTGACCGCGTCCACCACCATGACAAAACAACACTTTATAATTATCAGGAATCGCCATCAATTCACGCAAATCAAGCTCAGCTTGTTTTGCCATTGCAACATACTCAGGACTTCGGTGGCTGACTTCCATTACAGAAACGCCTGAACCTTGCCAGTTACAAAATTCACTTTGTGCCTGTTGCATTACTGCTTCAGGTAACATCGCAGGACCAGCACAAAAGTTATATATTTTTGTCATTGCTAACTCTCTATTGAATTTAAGTAATAAGTTGACTCTTTTAAAACAAAATAAGCGGCTATTGCCGCTTATTAAATCGTAACTAATCGTTATTCAGGTGCATCAGTTGGTTGCTCATCCGCATTATCTACTGCGTCTGATTCGCTTTCTTGTGTTTCACCTTCAACGGCCTCTAATACTGCAGGCTCTTCTATGACTAGTTCACCATTTTCATCGTAAACAGGCACATCTTTGATTTCTTCAATACGTTGTAATGCCACGATTTTTTCATCATCACGTGTTTTGATCAATGTAACACCTTGTGTATTACGACCCACAATTGACACGCCACTAACAGGTGTACGTACTAACGTACCACGGTTAGAGATTAACATGATTTCATCGTTATCATCGACTTGTACCGCGCCAACTACTTTACCGTTACGCTCGCTCACTTTAATTGAGATAACACCTTGCGTAGCACGACTCTTAGATGAGTAATCATTTAATGGCGTACGTTTACCGTAACCATTTTCAGTCGTTGTTAATATATGACCCGTTGCATTAGGTACGATTAATGAAACAACTTTACCGCCTTCGTTTAATTTAATACCACGAACACCCGTTGCCGTACGACCCATTGGACGAACACCTTTGAATTTAATCTCAGGGTTACCCTCTTCATCAAGTACAACATTACCTTCTTCATCAGTTACTTGGCTTTCTTCCGCTTCTTTAAAGCGAACCACTTTACCTGCATCTGAGAACAACATGATTTCGTTTGTACCATCCGTTAATGCCACACCGATTAGCTCATTATCATCATTTAGGTTAATCGCAATCAAACCACTTGAACGTGGGCGACTGTAAGCACTTAATGCGGTTTTCTTAACCGTACCGTTAGCCGTTGCCATGAACACATATTTATCATCTTCGTATTCACGTACTGGCAAGATTGCAGTAATACGTTCACCCTCTTCAAGCGGCAAGATATTCACAATCGGACGACCACGTGCTTGACGAGATGCCAATGGCAATTGGAATGTTTTCAACCAGTACAAACGGCCACGTGTAGAGAAACATAAAATCGTATCATGCGTACTTGCTACTAACAGTTTCTCAATGAAGTCTTCATCTTTCATCTTAGTCGCTGCTTTACCTTTACCACCACGACGCTGTGCTTCGTAATCTGATAACGGTTGGTACTTAACGTAACCTTCGTGAGAAAGTGTCACAACCACATCTTCTTCAACGATTAAATCTTCCATACATAAATCAGATTCACTTTCAGTGATTTCAGTACGACGTTCATCATCAAAGTTATCACGCACTTCTTCTAATTCTTCTTCAATCACTTCCATCAAACGCGCAGGACTTTCAAGAATGAATAATAGAGCTGCAATAATTTCTAATAACTCTTTGTACTCGCCTAAAATTTTCTCGTGCTCAAGACCCGTTAACTTGTGTAGGCGTAAATCTAGAATCGCTTGTGCTTGAATTTCAGTCATGAAATATTGATTATCACGAATACCAAATTCAATCGCTAAACCATCAGGACGAGCAGCATCAACACCACTTGCTTCTAACATAGAAGCAACAGCACCTAAATCCCAACCACGAGACTGTAGCGCTAATTTTGCTTCAGCTGGTGTTGGAGAGTTACGAATCATTTCAATGATAGCTTCAATGTTAACCAATGAAATCGCTAACCCTTCAAGGATATGTGCACGGTCACGTGCTTTACGTAATTCAAATACCGTACGACGTGTCACTACTTCACGACGATGCAGAATAAACGCTTCTAACATCTCTTTTAGGTTGAATAATTTTGGTTGACCGTGGTCAAGTGCAACCGCATTAATACCGAAGGTAACTTGCATTTGCGTTTGTGCATAAAGGTTGTTTAAAACCACTTCACCCACTTCGCCACGTTTAACTTCAACCACCATACGCATACCGTCTTTATCTGACTCGTCACGTAGTGCGCTGATGCCTTCAATTTTTTTATCTTTAACAAATTCCGCTATTTTTTCAATCAAACGTGCTTTGTTAACTTGGTACGGTAGCTCATGAACCACGATCGTTTCGCGACCGGTTTTTTCATTAACTTCAATGTCCGCTTTAGCGCGTACTTTAATTTTACCGCGACCCGTATGGTAAGCTTCAATAATACCTTTACGGCCATTGATGATGCCCGCTGTTGGGAAGTCAGGACCTGGGATATGCTCAATCAACTCATTGATCGTAATATCTTCATCTTTAATTAGCGCTAAACAAGCACTGATCACTTCACCTAAGTTATGAGGTGGAATGTTCGTTGCCATACCAACCGCAATACCCGATGAACCATTAATTAATAAGTTAGGGATTTTAGTCGGTAACACTTCAGGAATGAATTCAGTACCATCATAGTTAGGTACGTAATCAACCGTTTCTTTTTCTAAGTCAGCTAATAACTCATGTGCTAACTTCTGCATACGGATTTCCGTATAACGCATCGCTGCCGCGCTATCACCATCAACAGAACCGAAGTTACCTTGACCATCAACCAACATGTAACGTAGAGAGAAGTCTTGCGCCATACGAACAATCGTATCGTATACCGCAGTGTCGCCATGTGGATGGTATTTACCGATTACATCACCAACAACACGTGCTGATTTTTTGTAAGGTTTGTTCCAATCATTACGTAAAACATTCATCGCAAATAAAACACGACGATGAACTGGTTTTAGACCATCACGTACATCGGGTAATGCACGTCCTACGATCACGCTCATTGCATATTCAAGATAAGAATTCTTTAATTCATCTTCGATATTAATTGGGGAAACGTCAGAAGCAAATTCGCTCATAGAAACTTAAATCCTTAAATTAGTGGAAACAGACTGAATTTAGTAAGGGGTCGATAGTAGCACAAATGCACCTTGGCAGAAGCGTTTTAATCAGCAAAATCGTCTGAGAATCGTTTTATGGGACAATATGAGGTACTTATTAACTAACCGCTCATTTTTCATACAACCAAAGAGATATTTTAAAGCCCCTTAAAATCGCAAAATTAATCCCCCATCATTATTATTATCACGTTATAATCGCTGCTCTCAATTTGGTCAGGTAATCAATAGCGTAATAAGATCGCTACAACGACTGTTTTTTCTACAAATCACCATATAAAAACCGCAACTAAATAGGATGACAATAGCGTGGCTGAACAAAATCCATCACAGAATAACAAACCACAAGCAACTTCATTAAAAGACAATGTGCTAGAAGCGAATGTAGATCAGCAAGAAATTGAAAAGTTTTCTGCGATGGCAGAGCAATGGTGGGATCTAGAAGGCGACTTCAAACCACTACACCTATTGAACCCAACTCGCCTAGATTATATAGAGCAAGGCGTAGACGGACTCTTCGCAAAGAAAGTGGTTGATGTCGGTTGTGGTGGCGGTATTTTAGCGGAAAGCATGGCCATTAAAGGCGCAGAAGTGACGGGCATTGATATGGCACATGCCTCATTACAAATCGCCCGCTTACACGCATTAGAAACACAAACTAAAGTTGATTACCAAAAAACCACTGCAGAACAATTTGCCCAAACGCACCCACAAGCGTTCGATGTTGTGACTTGCATGGAAATGCTAGAGCACGTGCCCGACCCGGCATCCGTCATTCAAGCTTGTTGTGATTTGGTGAAACCAGGCGGCACCGTTTACTTCTCAACCATCAATAAAACATGGAAAGCGTACCTGATGATGATTTTAGGCGCAGAGCATGTGTTACGTTGGGTGCCAAAAGGCACACATGAATATGAGAAGTTTATTCGCCCTTCTCAGTTGTTGAATGCGATTGATGCAACGCAGTTACAGTGTGATGATTTGTGTGGAGTTGAGTACAGTCCGTTGTCGAATGATTTTAAGATCACGCAGAATGTGGATGTGAATTATATGTTGAAGTGTACGAAGGCGAGCTAGTTTTTCGTTGCTTGTTGTGTGTTGATTTTCGGGGGTAGGGTGAATTAGCCGACAGGCTAGTGTTATGAACGGAAGAGCTCTGCGATTCCTTTTTTCAGCCTGCATGTTTTTACTTTGTGTTGTGTTTTGTTATTTCTCGTCTGCGCTCGTCGGGTCAGTTTGATATTTCCAGCTTTGGATTTCCGCCCTAACGGCGTGTTACTTTCTTTTGCGTGCCCAAAAGAAAGTAACCAAAGAAAAAGGCACCCATAACGTTTTTTAATCTGAATAAATAACTGCCTTCTTTACGCACCGCTCAGACTCGACATCCATGTTTCGAACTGAGCTAGCAACGGCAGAGGGCACGCAGAGCTTAGCCCGCTCATAACAGTATGCTGTCGCATAATTCGCTCCATGCCTTAGCTTGCTAAAGGCAGTGATTGATTCAGAAAAACTTAACGGGGAAGTTATCGTAACAGCAGCATTGAACAAGGCCTTGTTACAGCTAAATCAAGAGTTGTTAGTTCAGTTTGTTAACTTAGTATTTGGCTTACGGATTATGGGGTTTCGGGGCGCTGGCTTCAGCCTGCTTGTTTTTACTTTCTGTTTTGTTATTTCTCGTCTGCGCTCGTCAGAACATTAACGTTTTAATTTACATTTATTTCGCCCTGTCCGCGAATTTATTTTCTCTAGACCCGTAGAGAACCTATGCCTACAAAGAGTTCAAAGAGACTGGCACTGAGTCGCTTTCTGATCCAACCAATTAACGTATTTTAAACGTACCATTTCGGACGTGCATCCATGCACTAGCCTCAACTACACCAAACATCCCGTTTGGTGTTACTAAAATGCGTTAATTATTTGGGAAAGCTTGACGGTGGAGAATTGTAGCTATGTGAGTATTAATTCCACCTAGCGAATTAATATTTAATCGCCATTATGATAATCAATATCATATTTTTGTTGGACGCAAGCAAACTGAATTGTTTTTATCACTCTTTCATTTGCTACTTTATATGCAGCAACTAATATCAATGCCACGAGAGTAATAAGGATTGCTAGAATAAACGATAAAAAATGTTCCATTATCGCAGTTTTGTTTGTAATTCCACCTTCAACATTTAGTAACACTCTTATCCCTAAATTAAAGAAAAGCATATATATTGCCCAAGACACACCAATGCCCCATTGATACAACTTAATTCGACTCTTAATACTTTCAAATAACAAGTTGAAGTTTTGCTCTAAAAGTTCTACTTCTTTTGATGTGTATATATCTTCCTCATTAATAAATCCTACAGTATCTATAATATGTTTTGAATTAACTCCCCCACTAATAAAAGTTGTAGGAACTGCAAATAAAATCAAAATCAAAGTTACAACGAAGCAAATGTAAATCATAAACGGTTTTACTGTTTCGATTAAGTCTATGGAACTAAAAAAAAATCCACTAACCGCTAATAGTGAGACTAATGTAAAGACAAAAAAAGGAATATGTTTAAATAAATCTTCAAAGCCCATAAACATATACTTAAATGGTAAAACTACATTCCTAGTAAACTTACTCCAAAATTTATACCGAGTTGATTGACTTAATAACAAAGCTTCAGTTTTTTCAATAATATTTTGAGCTGCATTAAACATATTTAACACTTATGATATAAGAATAAACTCAAATAATATCATTAAATATATATTTCTATGATTAAAAAACAATAAAAATTAAATTAATATTTTTAGGAAATATCAATATTTGTTTAAATAAATTAATTCAACATTTTAGGATAAGTCTCAAATGAAATTTATTGTAGTACCTAGCAATCAAAGAACTCCAAATGAAGCAATAAATACTGCTTATTTACATATTGATAATTGGAATGATTATTCATTTGTAACAATGTTTTATTTAACTCTTTTCGATGAGTTAGGAAAAAAACATGATTTAGGTAACATAAAAATTGGTTTTAAAGGACAAACTGGATAATTACATTAACTTGGTCATTTAATTACACCAGTTTTGTCAGTTGATAACATTTAGATTTGCCAGCTAATAACATTTTCCTCCGCCACTCAATATCATATTGACGTGGTCAACTAAATTCTCACAAACTAGTTAAGTTAATTTTCTAAAACATCCATTCATCGTTTCAAAATGACATGGGCGACAATATCCTCAAGTTTTAATTTCTGCGGTTCAATTCTTTGTAAATGATAAAGAGGCTTTGCTATGGTTAAAAACGCAAGTAAAAGCATTAGGAGGTAGGCTACCTATTGATATGCTATCAACTGATAAAGATGTTGAGATCGTTTTGAATGTCATTGGCAGACTTGAGCACGGTATTTTTAACTAAGCTTTTCAGGTTATTCTGCTGTAATACAAACGACTATCTCACTTCAATTAGCTTTCTAGGGCGCTTAGGGGCACAAACCGAGATAGGAGTTTGTGCTGGTTTACTCTAAATCAGTAGCCAAAATCACCGTACTACTGCAATGATAAATTATGTTACTGCTAATTGAATCCCTATCGCATGACTTACTTTAAATATGGTGTCCCATTTCGGCTGAGTTTTCCCGTTGAAAGTTTTATATAAACTTTCACGGCTTAGCCCTGTCACTTCTGCCACATCTGTAACTCCATGAGCTTTAACTAAATGGCCTAAAGCTGAAACAAAAACATTTGGATCATCATCTTCTAAACATTCGCGCAAGAAAGTATTAATTTCATCTTGCGTCTTCATGTAATCAAAAGGATTAAATGGGCTTGCTTTATTTGGCATTTTAAACATCCAATTCTTTCAGTAGCTTATGTGTTTTTTCAGTAGAATACTTCATACTGTTAATTGTAGCCTGTGGAATACAGGATGTGAAGTGCCTATAATCGTAATTTAGGGAGAGCATTTGAAATGGTTTGTATTCATCATTTGTTTGAAACAGATTTTTCCGTTAAAGCTAATTGTCATGGGGGTATTATGGTCACAATTTTATTAGTTTCTGAGACGCAAAGGGGCACAAAACGCCTTAGCATATTTGCTCGATTATCGGTTGGAATACCCAATTTATGCTGGTTTCCTCTCAATAGAGAGTAATAGCAAAAAGCAAGATCTGACCCTGCTTTTTCTTGACAATGTAAAAAAATGTTACTATAAATATGATATAAGAAGTTTTTTTATACTATTTAAACACTTAAAAAGTTAAAATTATGATTAAAATTTGCTTTGTTAGTTCTTTATCTCTTGTATTGATCTCATGTGCATCAACTCCTCCGCCTACACCAGAACCTACCTACGATAAAGAGGTAAGCCTAAACAATGCCCAAGAGGCTCTAGATGGTATTATTGCACTGATGAAACAAAGCTCAAATGAAGAAATAAAATTTCCTTATGCAAACCGTTCTCTAGAAAAATTTTGTGGGCCTCCCAATTTCCGTGCAGCCTCAATTAATAAAAATTTAATAGGTGAAAGTGCTCAAGATTTAAAACGCTTAATTAGTAATTATTTTCTGGTATTACATAATAGACACCAAATTGTATATGCAGGTAAAGGTTTTTTTGAAGGTGGTAGCGAGTATTGGTTTAAAAACTATTATATTGTTGGAGACGGATCTGTAGGAATAGAGCAATCTTTCTCTCTCAAGATTAATCCCAGAAAATATTATAACAAACCATGTGATAACCGTTGGCAAACTGAGTATCGCCTGTATGAATACATAAATATTCATAGATTGTCAAGTGGTAAATTTATCCCAATCAAATGGGAAGTCGCTATTAATAAAGATAAAAAAATAGTCAATATAAAGGACGTAAATCGTAACATAAAAAGCATCGAATATAGGATGTCAACAGCAATTAAGAATGGAAAAACCAATATAGATATAGACAATGAATCAAGAAATGAAAAGCAACTGGAGCGAGAAAGACTACGAGCCAAAATTGCTAAGAGTAAGCAAGAGACGGAAAATGCAAGCAGGAATAAATATTTACCAAATACTACGCAAAATGTATTAAATTCGGTAAGCAATAATACCTTATCATTAAATGGCGGAAGTAGAGTTCAGCAACAAAATGTACAATATTACTCGACTATATCCAAATTTAAAATGCCAGCAGGCACTTTTCAGTCTTGTGGTAAACCATTCACATCTATGTATGAATTAGAAAAACGTTTTCGTTCTGAGTGCAAAACACGCTTCGGCAGTACACAAACAGTAATACAGCAATGTGCGCAACAAAGTAGTGCGAAAGCCAGCGACACCTTTATTGAAAAATATAGAAACTGGTTTGGTCGTAGCTGCAAATTAACATCAGAGAAATCAACAGGAAAATCGGATTATGAGAAATAAACAAAAGAAAACTAATGAGTCCTATAGGGGCATCTGATACCCGCGTTTTAATTTTAAACTTCAATGACAAAATTAGAAAACGTATATTTTTGATATATGTGTTTTAAAGCTAAATGAATTTAGCCATGAACTTAACCTATTGCATACTAGAGAACAACCTGACCTTATTTGACAAAGGCTTCTGAACATTAGGTTTATTACATGATTGGTAGAGCAAAGGAAAAAATACACACTCATTACTTCCCCTCTCTATAGTTTGATAGCTGTATTGATAGACTAAAGAACAGCTTTTTAGAGAAAATCATTCCGTATTTACGGTGGAAAGGCAGAATTAAAGATTTGACCATAATATATAAAACCATTATGAACGCTTTTCCCTTAAGGGAGCAAAAAACTCATTTTTATTAATTTGCTCGATAAAACAACCGTACCTCGCTAAGGGGGCGTTAGCGGCTTAACCTTCTATGGTGCTTCGGTGTACAAAGCAACTTAGATCATTTACCTTCATAGACAAAAAAGCTACTCATTTAGGTAGCCTCTAATTGCCGCGTTTAACGGGTGTTATGGTAAATACAGGTAAAGACACTAATCAAACTCAACGGCTAGTTAAGTGTTACTGCAACCTAGTTGAGCTAGTCATTCATTAGTTATCTGAATACATCATCACCAAACATTTCATAATCATGAATAAATGCTTCAAACTGCTTTGAATTTGCTGCTTTGTCTGGATTCTTAAGAATGAATTCTTCAAACTTTTTACCATCTTTTTCAGTAATAGCTTTACTTTTAGCACTGATTTCTTCTGTTTTTTCTACTATATAGCTTATAAATCCTTCGGGCCACCAATAATCTCTTGGCTTTATTTTCCCTGATTTTTCTCTAATTTGGCTTGAACGCATATCTTGCGATTCTGAAGACTTAACAACACCTAGAATGATAAAGCGTGGTAGCTTTGTATATATATAAATATTTTCCGAGTTGTTGATAATATCCATAGCCATGACTCGTAGAAAATATCTGTTTATATTAGGCGGTAGCCCTGCCTGAGTCGTTGACTCTATCTCTTCTAGTGGGAATACATGCTGTTTATAGTGTTCTAAATATTTATTCTCTCCAAGAAGGTATTTTGCAAGGTGGGATTCAGCCGCGTCAAGAAGCTTATAATCCTCATCGCTGCCTTTTAACTCTGGGTTCTTGCTACGTATATAGGTCAACGTACGCCACGAAATGGAAGCACAAAACTTTGGCATCCAGTTTTCATATGAAGCTTTAGACTTATTATCATCTACGAAGGGATGAAATATATTGTTGGCGAACTGTCTTTCCCAGTTAGAGAATAACCCTTCACACTCTCCACATAGCCAATATTCCTTGGCTATGTCTTGTTTCCTTTTATGGATATCGTTGTTCTCACGCAAAAAACCAGTAATAGACGTTTTTTTTATCCATTTCCCTATGAATTTCGGAATGAAGTGGCTTTCTTTAAGGGTGCCTTCCTTATTGCATAATTTGCATATTCCTTGCATCGAACTCTCCTGTGTGCAGATAACGCCTTGCTCACCACCTGTATCGAGTCAGGGCACAGCAACTTGTATGTTTATTTTTTAGGTGACGAACTTAATACATTAGAAACCCATTTATCAAATTCATTTCGTTTTTCAAATGAATAAATATCAAATTCAACAGGAAACATCGTCTTGAATTTTTCATTAAATTCTTCTGGTGAGAATTCACCTTGCAGAGAATTTTTGACTCTTCCAAGCTTTTGGTTTGTGTCTTTAACCAAATGTCCCTTTCTCTTTTGGGGTAGCTTCACGTTCTCGCCAAATGCTTGAAGCTTCAAAAGACTTAAAAGTGCTGGACACCCATAAACGCTATAACGCGGACATCCATTAATTAAAACTAAGAAAAATGCGGACATCCATTAATTTAAACAACCAAAAACAAACCTATTTTCATTAGTGAAAAATAAAAGTAATTACGAAATTAGTTTATTTAATCGTTAAATATATAAATTTGAGGGAGTTTGTGACAAATAATAGCGTTTTCAAATATGAAAAATTTTAGCGGTAGCTAATTGAAGAGTATATTATTTTGTGAATAAAAAATGCACTGGTTAATGCAGTCGTAATTGATTCTTACTCGCTATCCAGCGTTTACCTGTGTTGCTTGCATAAGCCGCTAATGCTTCTAACGAACCCACTGCTCCGTGATAATCT
The DNA here is from genome assembly GCF_000470315.2 of Psychromonas sp. SP041. GTDB lineage: Bacteria > Pseudomonadota > Gammaproteobacteria > Enterobacterales > Psychromonadaceae > Psychromonas. Next base: position 74,151 of record NZ_CBRF02000002.1, on the reverse strand, counting down.
TTACCAAAACTACTCGCTAGTGATAACCAACTATCATCATCTAAACTAAGCATTGATAATAACTTAGGTCGTTGATTTGAAATAGCACCTCGTTTATCTTCCCTTATTATTCGCCCACTCCAATCAACTAACTCAATATAGTCTAATAATGAAAATGGGAGACCTTGTGTGTTCTTTTCAGCATGATGTTGGTTCTCATCACCCACAAAGCCAAATAAAGGCTTTTTAATAAAAGGGTACTCCTGTGGCTTTTCATGCTGTTGGGCAACACCATGAATGCGTTCGTAAGCAGATGTATATTCTGACGTTTCTACACTGACAGTCATTTTTGCTCGTACTGGGTTTAAATCAACATAAGCCATGCAAGTTAATAACGCATCTTCGTCTAATAGTGCTTGAGATTTAAATCGGCCTTCCCAAAAACGTCCTGAGCACTCATCTTCTTTATTGGCTTTACGCGCAATGAATTCATTTAAACAGCGCATAAACCATGAAATATCCACTAATCTTCCTCTCCATCCTTCGATAATAGCTAATGCGGCTTTGTTTTCAGCCTCAGATACTATTTGCTCTGATTGCCAACGCTCAACGAGTATAGGTTTTGAATAAAGCTGACACCAGCGTTCACAAACCTCTTCATGACTTAAGCTTTCGTTAAGCGCCTCGTCAATATGTAATACAAGGTGATAGTGGTTAGACATGATAGCGTAGGCGCAAATATCGATATTAAACAGAAAGGCTAGATAATGCATGCGTTCAACAACCCATTGTCGTCTATGTTCAAATGATTTTTCCGTGTATTTATCTTCTCCACACAAATAAGCTCGACGAACACAGCGAGAAATACAATGGTAATAAGGGGTATCAGATAACGATACTTGAGATTGGCGAGATTGAGTCATAACGAACTACCTCCTAGATGCAGAAATAAGCATTTCTAAAAGATAGTCTAAGCATTACAATTATTCAAATAGATGGGTGTCCGCGATTTCTTTCCACTACGAGAGAGCGTCCATATATGTCCGCGATTTCTTTCCTGCGATTTCTTTCCTTTGGTGACTTTTATTTATCGACATATGACTCACTGCGTTGAAGATAGTCATTAAATCAATAAAACGTAAAAAATAGATTTTATAATCTGTGTGACGCAATACAGTTTACTCCCCTAAATTAATGAAAAACATGATGTATAGCTAATGATTGTATCTCGTTATTAGTAATCAATATCACCTAAGCGTAGTGTGACTGCGTTGAAATACAGAGTGTTTTTTAAATAGTGACGACAGGGATTAATAATGAAAAAAACTGCTAATGCCACACTTGAGCAAGAATCAAAAAACAAAAAAAATAAAGATCAGCTGAATTACGAGCAAAAGCACAAACCGAGTTCAGACTTTAATACACGAGAAGAATACTTAGAGCACGAATTACAAATAATGGCGCCTAAACGTTGGCGACCAAACTTACCTTTTAAAGACTACCGTTTTGAAATAGAAGATACCATTCCAGCAATGGCCGCGACGATAGGTAAAATAGTGATGGTGGGTGCAATAGCCGCAACCTTTGCTTTACCACTTGGCCTTGATGAAGGTTTTGTGTTAGAAAATGTCCGTTATGAGCTATTAATTGTTTCTATATTTATTGTTCTTTTTTCCGGATTTTTACTGCCAACGGCCAACTTAGCGGGTACTCATGGCCCGCTCATTCCACTTATTCCAATTGTAGTTGCTGCTGGCGGACACCCGATGGCATTTGGTTTACTGATTGGAGCGTTTGGTTTAATTTTAGCGGTTAGTAAAGGCGGAAGTCGATTAGCAAACCTCACCAGCAAAGGTGTGTGTGGTGGATTACTGTTATATCTTGGTTTTGTAGGGACTATTTCTCAAGTTAAAAAGTTACTGGCTTGGGGGGATGATATTGGTATGTCACACATCCCTTTTGTCGTTATTATTTGTACTATTTTGCTGTATGCATTACTTGAACATTGGAAAAAACGTTGGTTAGCAGTACCGTTAAGCTGTTTGTTAGGAGGCACGATTGCTTTTGCAATGGGCGCGCCCTTTGAGTTTATTACTGACCCTGGCTTACCACATCTGAGCCCAACGTATTGGTGGGGAGAAAATACTGGTTGGATGTTAGGTTTACCGACAGTAGAAAGTTTTGTGGTTGTATTACCTTTTGCTATTTTAGCAGTGGCAATGTGGTCACCTGATTTCTTGGGACATCAAGTATTTCAAAAAATCAGTTACCCTGAGCGTACTGAAAAAGTACAAATGAATATAGATGATACGATGACCACTGCGTCTATTCGCCAAGTGTTTGGCTCCCTTTTAGGTGGGTCTAACTTTACGTCATCATGGGGAACTTATTTAATACCTGCCGCAATTGCTAAACGCCCTATTCCTGCTGGCGCTTTATTGACCGCGCTGTTTTGTGTGATAGCAGCGATATGGGGATATCCTATGGATTTAGCGATATGGCAACCTGTATTGTGCGTTGCATTAATCGTAGGTGTTTTTATCCCATTACTTGAAGCAGGCATGGAAATGACGCGTGAAGGTAAGACGACGCAATCAGCCGCTATTGTTGTCTTTGCATCTACTCTTGTTAACCCTGCTTTTGGTTGGTCCCTTACTATGTTGCTTGATAATCTTGGTTTAATTGGTTGTAAAGAACGTAGTGCCAAATTAAGCCAAATGAATCGTTGGATTATACCGGGTATTATGTTCGTAGTATTAACAACCGTAATGGCTGCAGTAGGCATGTTACCTGGCATTCCTGCATTAATATCGAGCTTCCGTCATTGATTGCGCTAAGATGAAAAACATATTCTATTGGTTGGACTCACTTTATTAATGGAAACCTGCTTTTTCTTTAGTTATCGAATGGCCGTTATAATGCCTGACGCAATGTCAGGCATTACTTAAATAATTAAAAAATTAAATAATACAAAGCTCAAAAAGTACTTTCACTGCCCTTTTTGTTATTAGTTCAGGTATACCTGTTTCTTTATTATGATTATTTAAACTTAATTACGTTAGCCCCTCGTTCATACAAACTAAAAGGGGTTGCTTTTAAAATATCAACTTGCCAATGAGCCCCTACACACTATAGGATTTTTTATGATTGCATCTTTCAGATAGGTGTATATATTATCGCCTTTTAACTTTACTAAGTTGGGCTTTATGGAACGTTTTATTGAAAACCTTATTTACTCTTCTCGCTGGCTTTTAGCGCCTATATATGCGGGGTTGTCATTAGGTTTATTAGCTTTATCAATCAAGTTTTTTCAGGAATTAATTCATTTATTACCTAATATTTTGAGTGTGACTGAAAATGATCTTATTTTATTATTATTATCACTGATCGATATGACACTAGTCGGTGGTTTACTGGTTATGGTGATGTTTGCAGGGTATGAAAATTTTGTATCTAAGTTGGATATTGACGAAAGTAAAGAAAAGCTTTCTTGGTTAGGCACAATCGATTCTGGGTCGCTTAAAAATAAAGTAGCCGCGGCCATTGTTGCTATTTCATCAATTCATCTTTTACGTGTATTTATGGACGCAGAAAATATTGCTAATGATAAACTGATGTGGTTTGTGATCATACACTTAACGTTTGTACTCTCTGCTTTTGTAATGGGGTATTTAGACAACGTATCGCAAAAGAACAAAAAGTATTAATACATGATTAATGAGCGTTAAAGCAAAAAAAATTCGCTAATATAAATCTATCTAGAAAGGCCTATGCGTTGAAACCAAGGCCTTTTTAATTTTTAGCCTAAGTAATTAACTACTCCATATAATCTTTCTCAACAAGCTACTTTTAAAAGCAATAGACCAGCCTCATTATGAACTTTACACATAAATAAAAAACGCAACAATTAACAAGTAAACTGTTCTGCTATTTTCCTTACCACCTTTTGGCTTATCGGATTGTGTTCATGATTAGCATGTAATGAAACAATAACTAAAATGCAGATCTGAATTATATATTGAAGTATGCGAAAGTTGGGTAACGCGTTTTATTTAATAATGATTGAATAATTAGCATCAGGTTATCTATTTAAAAATGAAATAGCCTGTGCCATTAATGATAAAAATAACCACCTTTCATTAAGACTAAATGCCCAATAAAAGATGGCTATGGATACAACAAATGATTAATGCAGTAGATTATTAATAAATAAAACAATTATTCGCGATCAAAGGTAATACTATAACTATCAGTTTCTCCTGGCTCAGTAATTTCATAAGTCATCACATCACCAGTAACATCAATAAATAAAGAATTTATATCAGACAAACCAGCTTCCCCATTTTCATCAAAGATAAGGTTTGTAATATTAAATTCTCTTGTTTCATTATTTAGCCCATAACTAGCCCACTCAATACCTGCGGGTGAATCGATAACTTCTATATGAAGATATGTTCCATCATTTAAATATATAAAACCTAATAAATCATCATCTCCTGTATCTGAAATCCAAGTACCTAGTAAACCTTCAGATTCAATGCGCTCAAATTCAATAGGCTCAACAACATCGCTTGCAATAATGGTTAATTGATCACCAGAAACTTGTGCAGTTATTGTTTCTACATCGCTAAGTCCAGTGTCACCATTTGAATCAAAAGTTTGAGTCGTAGTAATAATGCCCGTTTCACTATCTAGGCTGTAAGCCCCCCATTCCATTCCACTATCTTCATCTAAGTCTGTTATATCAATTTCTGCATGAACATAGGTGCCATCGTCAAAGAAGATCAATAATAATAAATCATTTACATCGTCAATTGCCCTCCAAGTACCGACAATAGTAGAGCTAGCGATAAATTCTACACCTTCATCAACTAATGTTTCTTCGAAATGTGCAATGGCCTGACTTTCAGAAATTAACATTGTATTTGTTGAACCAGAATGACTAATTAACCCAGTAACATCTTCTGAGGACTCAAACTCATCTACAGGTAAATCAAAATTAACCGGAGTCGCTACTTCTTTTGCGGTGTCAGAAATCATAATACCATTACTTGGATCGCCGTCCTCATCAATCGACTGAAGTAAACGTATAATATTAATAACTTTAGGGTCAGATGTGTCAGTAGAATTAGCGATATCTAATGGTGTTATTGTCGATGACGCATCCACAGATGGGAGCGCTAAATCACCAATAAAGAATATAACTGATTCGCCTTCTACATAATCGAACTTGCCTGACTCATCTGTAACCCCTTCTAATGTCTCCGTTTTATAACCGATATTTATCACTGCACTATCTAAAAAAACACCTTCACTTGGGTCCGATTCATTTGAATCACTATCGCTACTACCTCCACAACCTGTTAACGATAATGATGCGCTTAATAATAAAAAATAAATGCTTTTCATAACCTTCTCCTTTTTAAGTTTAGAAAATTTCATATTTTATTGTGTTGCATACATAGCGAGTAAACATAATAATTACGCTATTGTTAATGCAGCTTATTCCTTTAAGCCTTAAATTAGTGACTCTTTCATAGTGTTAAATATATAGAGACCACAAAATGATGACTCATACAAACTAAAACACAAACCTGTACAAAAATTAACCAAAAACGAAAAAGAACTATAAATATGAGCCATAGATCAAAAAAAAGACTTTTTGATCAAATTTAAATAAACCACAATGAAATGAGTCTTATAATTGTTACTTTTACTTAAAAAGTGTTAATAAGTTGTGGACACCCACTCATTGCGTTAAGAAATATCAATTAGTTACGATAAAACATTACTCAATGTGGTTACAACAAGCCCCTCCGTCTCGTTTTTCTGAAACAAGAAATGCCTTTAGCAAGGTTAGGTAGCGAATTATACGCCATTATTGTGTCCTGAGCAGACGTGCTAGCTCAGCTCGCCACAGGGATGTGGCGTATGAGCGGTACGTAAAGAAGGCAGTTATTACTATATTTCCAAAAGAGTAGATTAAAAAAACGAATCGGAGGTCAGTCTTTTTTGCGTGTTGTGGGTAAAAAGTTTCTTCTGACAAGAAAAAGTAGAGTCGCAGACAGGGCGAAAACACTGTAAATAATATTCAAGCTGGCTGGATGAGCGCAGACGAATTTAAAAGAAAATTAAAGCCAACGCCCATAAAATGTTATTTGATATAACCCCCTACAGCTTGAATAGGAGTTAAACTGTTCTCTTTACTTACCCATGCGCTAATCGCCTGTGCTTGTTCTATATGTGCACCTTTAGATAAGTTCAACGTCGCTACCCATTGATTGTTTTCAAATGTCATCGGGATTTTTTGCCAATCTAACGCCACAAATTCATGGTGTAGTTGCTTATTACTGTTTTCACCACGTTTCACATCACTCTTTAATCCCATCCCTAATGGTGCAACGGATAAAATCAATGGCTTATTTTTATCTGCAATAAATCCTTTGTCAGGTGAAAATACCGCTTTAACTTCGTGCTGAGAATCTGATGCTTGATAATCTATTTTTAAATTACCAATTGAGTTTTTTGCAAAGGCATCTACGCCACTTTCTATAGAACGCCCTCTAAAGAAACCTTTCCATTCATTCCCCGAAATAATGAAGTTTGGTGTGTAAGCGCCTCTACGACCACTTTCTGATAACAAGTTATATTGCCTAGTGGTATATTCTGGAGTAGCAAAGGGATCTTTCCACCCTAATCGATCCCAATAATCGACATGAAAAGCGACAGGAACAAATTTTTTAAATAATTGTGGACTATCCAACAACTGACTCAATTTTTCATCGGCAGGTGGGCAAGAATGGCAACCTTCAGAACTAAAAAGTTCAACTAACGCAACAGAATCAACTCCACTATTAAACGTTTCGGCTAATACTTGTTGTTGACCGAACATAGCAATGGTTAACAAACCAGATGTAATTAATTTTTTCATAATGACCTCTTTCATAACGAGAAGATTTAACTTATTTTTCACTTCATTTTTCTATTGAAATGCCTAAATAGACTTAAAAGATGCAGTCAGATCTTTATTTTAAATTTCCCAGTTAACAAAAACTAAACTCAACCGAAATATGTAAAATAAATGCAATTCAATCGATATTTAGTTGATTGAACATGATCGTGTTTGATTAAAATCTTTGATGTCACGTTTAATAGACCAAGCAGGAAGGAGTTTGATTTCATTAAAAATAAAAAATGACTATTTTAACGACAATGTTGATGTGATAAACCACTTAAAGTTAACGATAAAAACTGACTCAATATGGCTACAATTTCTCCCTCTAACTTTCCCAATCAATTAATTTATTTTGTAATTCAAAGCTGAACATCTGAAAAATAATACGAATAAAATCAATTAATTACAAAAATACTTATTCAACCTGGCTACATTCACTCTCCTTGATTGAGTTTTTCTAAATCAATGGCGGCTTCTAGTAAGTTTAAGCGTGGATTTAAGACTATTAAGATAGGAATCCGTTTATATAAATATCACAAATCACTTATTTTACCTCTTATTTATCAAGCGCCTATATATTTATTTTGAGAGATTCACATCACAATAAATATTATTGTAATGCAAATAAAAATGGCTTTAAGGTTATTCTTATACTTTAGCTTAATCTACAGCATGCATTTACTTAGGAAGTTTCTATGAAGCGTATACCACCTCTACAATATTTGTTTACCAGTATCAGCGTATCATTACTTTTATCTGGCTGTACGCTTCCCCCTCCAGCTAGTGGTGTATTGCCTGCTGATATTACCGACTTGAGTTATTGGAAAATAACGCTTCCGTTAGAAGGTAATAGCGGCAAAGCGAGAGAAGTTGATGTCGGTAGTATTAATTCTTTTTACGATCCTAATTTTTTCTATGCGAATGCTGATCATGGTGTTGTTTTTGCGGCGCCAAACAAAGCTGCAACCACAGGTGGCTCAACTAATACACGTAGTGAGTTTAGGCAAATGATGAGTGGTGACTACGGAGGCGATCCCAAGTCTAAACGTAATAATTTTGCACTTTCCGCTAATCCTAATGCAAAAAAATTTGCTGATATAGGTGGTAAATTAGAAGCTACTTTAACAGTCGATGCTGTTTCTGTGCATGCAGGTTACCCAAATAAGCCACCAGCCTACTCAGTTGTTGTTGGGCAAATACATGCAGGGAAAGATGACAACCTGTTATATAACACCGATGACGCGTTTGGTTGGGGTAACGAGCCGATTAAAATTTATTATAAAAAATGGCCTAACCATACCAAAGGCTCTGTTTTTTGGACCTACGAAAAAAACCTTCCTAAAAGAGATCCAAACCGTACTGATGTCGCCTACCCTGTGTGGGGAAACTCGTGGGAAAACCCTGCAGAACCAGGTGACCAAGGTATCGCGTTAGGAGAAGAGTTTAGCTATATCATTAACGTTCACGACAATACTATGTACTTAACCTTCACAACCAAAAATCAACCTGAAGTTAAGTATGAAATTGATTTATCAAATAATATTAATGCTTACGGCAAAGCAGACGCATTGGATAACCCTAATGGTTATCAAAAAGATTGGTTTTATTTTAAAGCAGGTGCCTATAACCAATGTAGCAGCAAAGATGCACCGGGAATATGGTACACAAATTGTCCTGGTACAGGTGATTGGGCGATTGACAAAGCAAATGGCGATTACGTACAAGCCACTTTCTCTAAAATCGTGTTGGGCGCTTCTGAAGCGCCTACTAAATAAGTTATTAACCTGTTAACTGATTAAGTTATTAAGCTATTAAGTTATTAAGTTATGCACTTATGATCTGAATCCAAGTTATTTAAACAACTAACCTATTAACCTCAGTATTTTAAAAGCCGTTTACTAATATATTTCATTTAATGAGATCACTTTATTAGGGACGGCTTTTACCTCTACTGCTTAATCAATGTAGCGCCCCTACAAGATCACAGAAAAGGTACTCTCCTCTGGTATACCCAACTCAGCACGCTTGCTCAATTGCATCAAATTCAACTACATTAACTAATTCAACTAATCCAACTAATCCAACTACATTAATTAAATCAACTCATCTAAATAGGCTTAAGTATTCCTGCTTAAGTATCGTAAACCTTCTGCTTGTTTTTGCTAAATAAGTTCATTATTTGTAAAAGTTCTACGGTCGTCAGTTACAGTCAGTTTTAATGGGTCTCATTAATTAGGCTAGAACGGTTAATATGTGTTCAATTTAATGACGTTAATTTCAAACTTTTCTTCAATATATTGAACTACATAGCTATTTTCAGTTTAAAAACTTTATTTCTTTCATATTTCCTAATTAACTCTAATATTTAGTCTAAAGTTATTACTATAAGGTTATAAATATGACTTTATGGTAACAACTTTGTAGTTATTTTATTTTATAGTTATGTAATAGTTATGTAACAGTAATCCCGTTTTCACTCTTCTCTGGTTTTAATAACAAAAGTAATTGGTAGACATTAATATATTTCAATCTTGAGTAAATTATTGTAATTAAAGTCTAATGCCCACAAAGGGTTAAGGTTAATATGAATATTCAACAAAAACTTGTGGTCATCCCTCTTACCGTAATGCTTTTAGTCAGTACTGTTACCATGCTGATGGTTGAAAAGTATCTTGAATCGCATTTACTTGAACGTAACGCAACTGAATTAACCACGTTAGCAAAAGCATCCCTTGAGTCGATTAAAACATTAGAGTCGATAGAAGCAGAAGATCAGGGATATATCATTCGTGCTTTCCAGCGTTTAGCTGAAAATATTGCCCATGCTGGTGATTTTCGCATGACCTATATTGATGCAAAAGGGAAAGTGTTGGGAGATTCTGATATCGGGTTTGATCAGCTCATTCATATTGAAAACCATGCAGACAGACCTGAAATTGTACTCGCATTAACATCTGGCGTTGGTATCTCTCAGCGTTTTAGTAATACACTTAATGATGAGATGTTATATGTCGCTATTCGCTCAGGTGAAGCTCACTATACTGATAGCACATCTCATCTTAACCACCCTATTGTGGCACGTATTGCACGCTCTCAAGCTTCGATTCAAATTGCGATTAACGAGCTGAGAATCACGCTGTTTTTGACCGGCACCCTAAGCCTTTTTGCAGTGTTAATACTCGGCTTATTAAGTGCGAGAACAATGCATAAAACGGTACAAAACGAACGTTTTTTACTTGAAAAACGAGTTGAGGACCGCACGACAGAAATATCGATTCTACAAACCTTTGGTGGTCTGCTCAATGCCTGCTCTACATTGAAAGAAGCAGGACAAGTCATGAATACTGTCATTCCCAAATTATTACCTGAATTTAAAGGCTCCATCTCTATTATCAAATCTTCTCGTAACCGCTTAGATACGGTTGCAACGTGGGGAGACGATGATATATGGGTCGAGCGTTTTGCCCCCAATGAATGTTGGGCGCTGCGTAAAGGACATCAACATTTATCGACTGATCATGGCATTCAAATTACTTGTCAACATTGGAAAGAAGAACCTACAGAGCAAACGTTATGCATACCTTTACTTGCACAGGGGGAAACAATTGGGGTGCTACATTTTGTGATGTCACCAGAGATTGATATTGATAAACATCAAGCGATGTCCCATGCTATTGCAGAGCAAATTGGGTTAACGCTTGCTAATATTCAATTACGCGACAACCTTCGTGAACAAGCTATTCGAGACCCACTAACAGGGTTATTTAACCGTCGTTATATGACAGAATCATTGGAACAATGTTATAGCAGAGCTGAACGGACAGGTACCAGTATCGCTATTATGATGATCGACCTCGACCACTTTAAATTATTTAATGATAACTTTGGCCATGACGCAGGCGATCATGTTTTAAAAGCAGTGTCGCAAGTTTTAATTGATTCAATACGCCAAGAAGATATTGCTTGCCGTTATGGTGGTGAAGAATTTTGCATTGTTTGTCCGTCTGCCAATGACCAACAAGCATTATTAATTGCGGAGCGTATTGGGAAAGGTATTCGCTCTCTTGAACTCAGCATGAATCAATTGTCGTTAGGGACAGTGACAACCTCTATTGGCGTAGCCACTTACCCTGACCATGCAAAAACAATGGATGAAGTCATTAGTATTGCAGATGAAGCTTTGTATCTTGCTAAGAAAAACGGTCGTGACCGTGTAGAGATTGCCCCACTGAATATCGTTAAGAAAGTCGAAACTATTGAAGAATCGATTTCATCAGAAGATGAGGAGCCTAGCTAAATAGCCATCATTTTTTAGAGCGTCAAGGGGTAGATGTGAGTAACATATTGAAGTGAGTTAAGGTTAACTAGTTTTACTATTAACTCACCCAGTCTATTTACAAGTTTATCCACTTTGGATTTGCACACTGTTGACGACTTTAATTTATTTCTATTAATAGAGCCCTCTATGCTAATAGGGAATAAAATAGACTGACACTGAATTGCTTTTAACTCTTTAAATATTCATTAACTCGTCGCAAGAGCGAAATAAAAGTGAATAAATACCTACATGGCTCAATAAAAATTAGTAAATATATCGGCAACGCATCCAATAAAATAACTTAGTCAACACCTATCTAAACTGCCCTTCCCTGCTTTAAGTTTAAAGTTTAAATGAAAGTTAACTTTAAATATTTAATTTATGTCTTTTATTTCCTTAAACCATTAACATGAAAAAGCTTTTATCAAATAATTCTATGGAGAGAACATTGACTAATAAAGTAATGGCAGACTCAACATCAACAAACAATCGTATATTATGGATGGCTTTTTTAGGCTTGTTGATGACTAACTTATTTTGGGCGATTAATGCCATTTTAGCCCGTGGTTTTATGCCCGAAGTCGCCCCAATTGCCATGAATTTGTTCCGCTGGATTGGTGCACTTATATTGCTAACACCTTTTGCTCTCCCTCGTGTGATTAAAAGTTGGCCGACAATCCGTCCTCATTTATTGCCTTTATCTGGGTTAGCGGTATTAAGTATCGCTCTTTATAACAGCTTACTTTATGTAGCCGCGAATTTTACGACTGCCGTTAACATCACTCTAATTAATACACTGATTCCGATTGCGACACTTTTGATTGCATGGCGAGTCTTAGGCAACCGTCCGCGCTTACTGCAATCAATTGGTATGGCGATATCGATATTAGGTGTGTTATTGATTTTAACAAAAGGATATTTACCACATTTATTAAGCCTTAAGTTTAGTCAAGGTGATCTATTTATGATTGCAGCGGTAGTGATTTGGGCGTTGTTTACTGTGTTATTAAAAAAAATGTCTCTCAAATTGCCCGCCATTACAGTGCTTTATTTACTCATCATTCTTGGGCTACCTTTTTTAATGATCGGTTATGCCATTGAAGCGGTGTTTTTTAAGTTTTATTTTCCGTCATTAGAACACCTAAGTTTGTTTGCTTATCTATGGGTTTTCCCATCAATACTAGCCTACATATTTTGGACAAATGGCGTGGTCCGTCTTGGTCCTGAAAGCGCGTCGTTATCAATCACTTTAATGCCATTGTTCGGTGCCGCTCTAGCGATTGTATTTCTTGATGAATCAATCTACTGGTTTCATCTCGCAGGTGGATTATGTTCATTGGTAGGTATGCTACTCGCACTATTACCGGCCGATAAACTAGCAGGTTTTTTCAAATTAAATACACGAGAATCAAAGGTGTAATAGACTCTGATGTTTAGGTTTTACTTTTTGCTTTTAAGCTAAAAATAAAACCTAAGTTAATATGGCTACAACCCGCCAACGGTTGAGTTTTCCTAATTAATTCGCTTTAGTAAAGCTAAACAGGATGTTTGCATTAACGGAGAAGAGTGAGTGAATGCAGGTCGAAACGGTACATTTAAAATAATGATTTTAAACTTTGGATTAAATAAAAAAGTAATTAAATAAAAAATTGATTGAATAAAAAATGATTCGATGGCTAGTCTTTATCCTTATCTGCGCCTCTTTTCTTCTGGTAACAAAAAGGGCGCAGACACGACTAAACCAAAACTAACAGGATGAGCTAAAACTAACTAATACAAAAAATGGTTATCTTTTAACGTTTAAAAGACCCCTGTAACTTACAATTCAACCAATCTAATATTTCGCCATTTCACTTTTGTTACATTTTCACCATGAATCTGTAATGAAATACCACCCTCGCCTTTCTCTATTTCGGCATTATTAATAGTGACCATTTGAGTACCGTTAAGCCATGACGTAATTGAACCACCTTTTATCAGAATTTTCATTTCATTCCATTCCCCCATTTTAATTACAGCATCTTTTGAAGAATCGGGTTTAGCTAGCCACCCACTTTTGTACGCATTAATTCCACCCGTTTTATGTCCAGGAGGTGCGATTTCAACTTGCCAGCCAGTCGCTTTATTACCTTGAACGGTTGAGCGAACAAAGATCCCACTGTTACCTCTTTTTTCCTGTTTGTATTCTAAGGTCAGTACAAAGTCTTTGTAGTGCTTAATTGTGGATAAATAGCCAAAGGTATTATCAACGCCATTTTCACAGACTAATAATCCGTCTTCTACATACCATTGTTCAGTACCATGAATTTTCCAACCACTTAAATCCTCCCCATTAAACAACATAATGGACTTTGACTGGTCAACAATGGGAGGAGACACTAGATTCGAATTGTCAGTAACGTCAGTTGAGGTGCTTTTACAAGAGACAACAAAAGCCAGAGTGATACCGATAAGCAAACTATTTTTCATATTAGTAAAATATCCATAGTTGAAAGTGAGCTATCATACTAAGCAAGCGCAAACTGAAACACAATCGACCGATACGACAGTATTGACTTAATAATCATTTCGCATCAATAATAAACCGTTTATACACTTTAGCTTTAATCTACCCAATAGGATCCATCTTCAATGGTAGAGATAAAACATGAGAAATATGGCATTATACGCGGCTGTTCCTTTACTTATTGTTAAAAAGGAGCTTTTACATTAACAATTTAATTAAGTGTGTCATGGCCATTTAATAACAAATACTGACGTCGAAACTATCACTCCTCATAGCTTCGTTCATCCCCAATTAGAGACAATAAATGGCAAAGCGTAAATCTAGTTTTTTAAGTAATATATGGTCGAAGATATGGCGTTTACTGTTGGCGTTAGTGTTGTTCGTCGCACTCATCTTACTGATGTTTCGCTTTGTCCCTCTGCCGACGACTGCATTTATGCTACAAAGCCCTTACCCTGTTACTCAACAATGGGTCAGTATTGATAAGCTACCGCAGAATATGGCATTAGCCGTTGTAGCTTCTGAAGATCAACGGTTCCCAGAACATTTTGGTGTCGATTTTACCGCGATCATTAATGCGGTAGAACAATACGGGGATGGTGATGGCCTTCGTGGCGCAAGTACGATTACTCAACAAACAGCCAAAAACCTTTTCCTTTGGTCTGGTCGAAGCTTTATTCGTAAAGGTTTAGAAGCAGGCTTTGCACTAAGCCTTGAAGCTATTTGGGGTAAGCGACGTATTTTAGAAGTGTACTTAAATATCGCTGAATTTGGTCAAGGTATTTATGGTGTTGAAGCAGCCAGTCAACATTATTTCGGTAAGTCCGCACGTTATCTAACTAAACATCAAACGGCACAGTTGGCGGTACTATTACCTAGCCCACGAACTCGCGACCCTCGCCGTTTGACTGCAACACTTAGCCAAAGAGTTGTTTGGATTGAACGACAAATGAGGCAACTTGGAACGGGTTATTTAACACCTATTTTTGAAGATTAAAAAGGAGACGATTTAAAAAGCCTCGTTAATTTTTAAAAATAGAATCATTGAATAGATCAGCAGTTAACCTGTTGATGAGTGAACCTGATAGTTAGTTAGCCAGGTAAGTAGCGATGTAAGTAACTAAACAAGTAACTAGCTAACTATCTATCTAACTAACTATCAATAAATTAACGTTTTTTCTTCATGCCTTGCACAGCCTTAAACCTCGGATTTGATTTACAAATAACATAGGTCCGCCCGCGTCGTTTAACTACTTGACAGTCTGAACTGCGTGTTTTGGCACTTTTTAAAGAACTCAATACCTTCATTATTTACTCCTAAGGCTTCCAAAACGATTATTGAACTTAGCAATTTGCCCTTCCTGTTTAGCCGCTCGTTGCTTACCAGTGTATTGAGGGTGTGATGCACTCGAGATATCGATAGGTAAATAAGGGTAAACCTTACCTTCATACTCTATCGTTCTATCTGTTTGTAAGGTTGACCCAATCACAAAATAAACCTCTGCTGCTGTGTCATGAAACACAACTTCTTGGTAATCCGGGTGAATATTTTCTTTCATTGTTGATCCTCTTTTTTATTGTTACGTTATAACATAACAATAAAAAGAAGGTAGATCAATATAGATGATACTTATTATCATTAGTATTTAACTGATCTCTTTGTTGATAGCTGATGTATAAATGTTATTCATGCTAGTAATACCAATCACACTAATTAACTGATCTATTTTACTGGTTAAAATAACTTATTTCTTCGTTTTAAATTTCGTAAAGGAAACAACCATTAAAGAATTAACATCCTTTGGTTAATTCTCCGATAGACGATTAACGAAGTTAATCTTCGAAAGGCTCAATTTATGCCTTAAACTAAGTCATTTTTCCTGCACAAAATTTAGATCACTTATTTAATGTAATCGGTATAAGATGCTAACGCCTCAATAAGATTTGATATCAATCTTTTTGATTTTATTGCTATAGGAGGGTCTTAAATGAAAGAAGTCTCTTCATAAATTGTAGAGACTAGTGAGTCTGTTGGTTATCTGACTAGACATCGAACTTTGCGATTAACAATGTAAGACGCGCTATTATGCCCTAGTCAGTAAGTTCACGATTATCGCCCTTTGACCGCAAGGCTTAGTTAAAGAGTTGTCTAGATTGAACGAAGAATAAGACAACTTAATACAGATTATTTAGTTAATTATTTGGCTTTTTCACTGTTTCATTTTTACCGAAAAAAGTGACCAATAATGCAACAACAACACCTACAAAACCAAGACTTGAAAATAACAGGCTATATTCGCTTTTAGTACCAGAAAGATTAAGTAAGCTAGTAACAAGTAATAGTGAAACGCCTAGCATTTTAGCAAATGCAAGTGTTGTATTTAAACTAAACCAAACATGACAAGAAGGACATTGCTTCTCTACGTAAATGCCTTTCTTCTTAATATTCTTAATATCTTTAACGTTAATTTTAGCTTGGCAACCTGGACATGTTACTTTCATTTTATGTTCCTTTGATTCAAATTTACTTATTACGCTCTAATTCTAAAATGAGTGTATATAAGACATGTTTCTTGAGCAAAAAATTGCAGCAAGTCCAAATATTTAACGCGTAATATCATCTCGTTTTATTCTTATCTTGATCTAAGAACGACAAGGCTAAAATCACTTTATAAAGAGAGTTTTTTTAATTCAATTGTTTAATATTATAAATTGACAGCGCAGTTTAGTTAAATGACCTCGCTAAAAGTACGAGCTTTCAAACCCTGCTTTAATAAATGCAACGAGCAACATGATGAACACTAATATAGGTAAAATTTTACTGTATTTAGCTTGCTGCTTTTCATCTACTGGTTTGGCAAAGCGCTCACCTAGCGTCACCATCAATACTAGAGCCAAAAATAACGCGCCTAGGATAATTAATATTGTCATGAACATGGCCTTATTAGCTGTTGATTGTTAATTAAGAATTATAAATTTAGTCACTTTACTATTTAACTTTTATTCTCGTTAATTAAATATAAATTGCATTAAAATCATAAGGTTACATCTCTTATTATACAATAACATTAGTATTACGTAGTTCAAGGCGAATCACCTCTCAATAACGATTTATTGAGAGGTGATTTAACGCAGAAATCCACGAAAATAGCGGTATTGTATCGCTTTGATTATCCAGAAATGAGGTTCTTTATCATCTTTTTTTATTGACAGACAGAACTTAAAATACGACTGCTTGAAATACTGTTTGATTGAAGCTCACTACGGATTTTATCTACTAGAGTATAATCAAACGCACTCTCAAATGTCATTGAAATAGACAGCTCAAATGCCCCCTGAATATAACTATTTTGATTGGTTGATACATCATGTGACAATATTTTAAAACGTTTCAATTGATGTTTTTTACCGAATGCTTTTAATTGTTCTATTTTCTGCTTGTAAATTTCGCTAACACTTTGCTCTTTAGTAATGCTAGCAACAGAGTAATAACTCACTTGATTCATTTCTACATCTGTACAATTCAAATTTTCTTCAGCAGCTGCTCCAATGACAGGGTATAGGCTTAATCCAAGCACTAATGCAGGTAATAATTTCATAATGTGTCCTTAATTATAATAATTTTTTGTGTTTTTAAATTCACTAATCAAACACAAATTAAAACACAAATTAAAACACAAACTTTATCAATTTAACATCAAACACGAATAAGTGTTTGCATAAATTGATTGATATACACATTGCCGTTGAAGGTACTTTGTCATCGTGAACCTTTACTACAGCTTTTATTCGCTATGTTACTCTTGTGTAATATTCAATTTTTAAACATTAACGGCTGTCTTCTTTTAACCTAATGAGATATTTTGTAAGTAAAGAAAGTGCTGCAACTCATCATTATGCACACTTATAATTTGTAGCGTGGAGTAAATAGAATGGAAACAAATAATATGCGCTTTAAAGCTGATTATGAAGAAGAAACAATTACTTTTGATCAAGTTAGTGAGCTACCCGGTAATACGATACTTGAGTTCGGTGCACCTTGGTGTGGTCACTGTCAGGCAGCGCAGTCCGCTGTAAAAGAAGTGTTGACGTTACCTTCAGGACCTTTAGAGCTATCTCATATAAAAATCTATGACGGGAAAGGTAAACGATTGGGTAGAATGTTTAAGGTGAAGCTTTGGCCAACATTAATTCTTTTACAAAACGGCAATGAAGTGGCTCGTTTAGTCAGGCCATTGCAACCTGATGAAGTACGTGAGCTAGTGTCAAAAATCAGCTAACAAAATTAGATAACTAAGCCAAAAAATTAAGCTCAATCACTAAATCAAATAATTAAACCAAAAGTTAAACCAAAAGTTAAACCAAAAGTTAAACCAAAAACTAAACTAAAGAATTCAATCAGAGAGTTCTACCAAAAAAATCTCAGAGACCTAACGTTATAAATGTCAAAAGGTAAGGAAAATCGCCATCTGTGGTTTTAGCTTTGAGTTTATACCAATGGAATTAAATAAGTGATCAGAGATTGCGCAGGAAAAATTAACACTAATAAGGCGTGAGTTGTAGGAGATAGTTGTTCTCACTTCAAAAATAACAATGCAGTTAGGGGTGATTTTAACCAGCAAGAATGATCACCTTATTAATTCTTTTGGTATTACTTTGAGACTGTAATAAAAACTGTTTAATTGACTTATTTAGTGGCTTTAATTTCCTGCTAAACTAAATCATTTAAGTTATTAAAAATCATAAGTTTAGTGGCAAAAATGACGATCATATTGATAAATCACCGCGGTCTTACTCTGTGAGTTTATTGAGCTCCAATTGGCTAACTGCGGGTGTTCTTGCATCATTGTGAATAACACTTTTGCACGTGTATCGACTTTGCTATTAAAGTGCTCATTATCAGTTTTATATTTAAAAGATATCTCAGCAACGATAGCTTGGGTTTTACTAACTAACTCGTTGTACCATAAGGTTAATGTGAACTCTGCATTCAAAGCGGCTATTTCGTCTATACTGCCTATTTTGACAGCGGTATTTTTATAGACATATTCGCTTACCGTTAAACCACTTACTTTCTCAATCGCTAAATTTTCATCAAAGAGTTTATTTTTTAAGCCTGGGTATAAACGGACAGGATCATCCATTTTATTCAATTTTTTACCCTTTCCAATTTTTTGTGTAGTCGAAGATGAATAGGTACTGATAAAAGGCACTGCAACATCCTCTTCAAATTTACTTTTAGCCTTAGGCTTTGTTCCGCTAAGATCTTGTATACTAGCAAGTAATTGATCTGAGCTACGAAATTTCAATGTGACCTTACGTTTACTATCTTCAATTCTTTCTCGAAAACTATAGCCAGCATTAAGTAAGTCACAACTGCCTTTCACATCATAAAATGAAACAGTCCTGCTTTTTTCTAGGTTTAAACGACCTGATGCCTTGGATTTTAAAGCGCCCTTTTCAATCAGGTTTTTCAGTACTTTCCAGTAATCATTTATTTTACTCATTCTGACTGATTCATGACCAGTAAATAAGCTCGGATTTAATAAGATTTTATATTCACGAGTACCTACTTCTACATTTGCTGCAGATACGTTAATAGATAAACATAACATAGCGAATGGTATTATTTTGTAAGCCATAGTTTTGTTCATGTAACTCTCTTTATTAAATAAACTTGATTTGACCACTTACAAGAACACTTATACTTTTTCTTATTTCTTATGATTTCATCAGCATTATAAAATATATTAACCAATCGTTTTCTCATGCCACAATAATCATAAAGCAGAATCAATTAAATTGACTTATTGCAGCAACCTTACTGTCATTAAATCTTTACCAACATAGATCTTCCCTTTATAACCACTCTCCCGAGTAGATTTTAAATAATCTTTTTCACTTAGCGCGCCACCCGGCACAGTATGCGGTCCTAACTTTTCAGCTCCGATAGCTGGAACTAAATGCGTTAACATTAGCTGACTAACATTCGCTCGTTTAGCTAATGCACCGAGATCCGTTGAGGTGCTTTGTCGATAAAAGATTGGCGCAGGAAAAGTACTACCATAGGTAGGACCAATATATGGATGGATGGTAGAATGTACTAAAATATCAGCATTTTTAGACAGTAATTCGACATTTTTTGAAGTAGAGCTACCCCTTGGAGGTGTTAACTTCTCATTGCCTGCATCTCCCCCAATAACGACAGAACCAGCAGGAGAATCAACTCGGTAGGATAAATTACCAGGAATATGCGAAGAAGCAATCGCACTCACAATAACCTCACCAGACTGCCATACGACTTTAGGGTCATTCGATAATGCGACAGGCATGAAATTAATCAAATCATTAGGTCCATTCTTATTACGTTTTTTACTTTCAGAAATTCTTTGCGTAATTTCACCTGCATATAATGCTGCATCAGCAATATGAGTAGCGAATTGTTCACAACTCATTACACGAGAAAATACACCACTAGCTTCTACATCTTCACTACAAACTAAATCAAGTTTTTTAGAGAAACTGTGCCAGCGAGTTTGTGCAATATCAATTAACCCAACGGTATGATCAGAATGTAAATGCGTCAGAAAAACAGCATTAAGCATATTGGGGTGCACATCAAGCTCTGCAAGCCTTAATGCAGTCCCTCTACCAGCATCAAATTGTAAAAAGATATCACTACAACCATTATTGATTGTTCCTACTTTCACTAAAGTACCAGCACCAGCAAGCCCTTTATAAACATCTGGGCCACCGTGCGTGCCAGTAAGGCTAACCTCCATACATTGTTTATCTTGTGCAAAAGCATTCATACTAAAAGCCAATAGAAATAGGCTTAAAAATTTAATAAATTGAGTCATCTAATACCATCCGTTGTAATTGATTAATGCAGCTTTTTTATAAGTTTAAGGACGAAAAAATTCTCACTAAACCTTAATGGCAAAGTGTTTGTCGTCGAGCCATCATAATTGACAAAAAGTTATACTCTAGACATTGGAAATTAAAAATATTGTGTATTAATTATTTTGATCTACTAAGAACGATTCTATATCAAAAATAACCACGAGTTAAAATTAATAGCTTATCTATTTTACTTGTTAAAACAGTCCACTTCCTTGTTGTAAATTTCACAAAGGAAACTGCTATTAAGGAATTAACATCTTTTGATTAATTCTCCGATAGACGATTAACGAAGTTAATCGTCTATCGGCTCAATTTACGCCTGAATTGAATTATTTTTACAGTGCAAAATTTAGATAACATATTTAATGTAATCCGCATAACTTATCGTTCACAAGAGTCTAACTGCACACTTTTTACAGAGACATTGATTGATTAATAAAAACTAATTTAAAGAAAAACACTGTTTATTGAGAATAAAAAGATAAATGTGAGCACATAAAAAAGGAATAATTAATTAGATAACCAAGGAATTAGGGAAGCTGAATCACTACGTTAAAAATGATATTAAAATTAAACAACTTTACTTGGTCCAAATACAAAAAAGTAAAACAAAAAGAAAAGTTCGATGCTTTTATTTAAAAATACAATGTTAAAAATGAATGTTATTTTTAATTTTCATTCGATCTAATATAATACCTAAATTTATATTTATTATATTAATTTAGAACAAGGACACAAACTTACCACAACACAAAAACATCACAAAAAACACAACCTTGAAATTAAATTGTAATACTATTATTACATTTATTTTATTGTTCAATAATATAGAAATCAACAAAAAACCTTAAAAAACAGGCATAAAAGCATTAAAAACCACAAAAAAGCTTATAAAAAACAATTTTTATAATACCTCCATAATTATGCAATTATCTTCATCAAATATATTTAAACCTACAAGACTACAATATACGAGCTATTATTAGTTGGCTATTTTTTGACTTTAATTTATTGAGACTCACTTATCATAATTGTTTTAAGTATAAATTTAATAAAATTTAACGTGTTACTTTCTATTTGAATCGAACGTAAAGGGCTTAAAAATTTAATTATAAATTATTTTTATTTGGTCATTATTTAACGATTTAGATAATCGCTTTTTAAACATGGATAGTTGCATTTAAATAAGATTTTAAGCTGAAATTAATAAAAGCTTTTATTGTTTTATTACAACTAATGAATAGCATTTTAAAATTAAGGAAGTTGTTGTATGAAAAAAACATCATTGAGAAAATCAATCATTGTTGCGATGTCTGTACTAAGTTACAGTGCATTTGCTGCTGACACAGCACCATATAATTATGAAAATAGTTGGGGTAACACACCATTCCAATCAGCTTTAGATCAAGTCAAACTTACTTCTCCTGATGGTTCAACTAAACTTGCAGATGCGAGCTCTAGCGATCCAGATCTTTCATTTGATGGTTACGTTACTAGTGACTTTAAAGTGCCAAGTGGCAAAAACTACATGCAAATTACCCATGAAGGTAATGCATCATCACGTACTGAGTTTCGCCATTTAACAGAATTTTCCAGTTCAGATGCGAATCGTATGCAAGGTACTATTAGAGTTTCTTCAACGTCATCTGGCTTAGATGAAGTAACAGTACTTCAAGTCCATCATGAAGATAGCAAAAATATCGGTGCGCCTTTAATGCGAATCGCTCAAATTGTTGAAAACGGTACTAAGTTCTATGAAGCTAAATTAAGATTATCTGCTTGTGATAAAGATTCATGTGATGCCGAATATGATACATATCGTTGGTTAGATGAAGATGGAGAAGCAACAGTTAACCCAAAAAAGAATAGATCTTTCTATGTTCGAGTAAAAGAAGGTGTCGTTAAAATGCTATTAGATGGTGAACGTGGAACATTAATGTGCGCTAATAGTGGAGAATATACAGCTTCAAATTGTAGTAGTTCTGAAAAAGAACATACTAATAGTAGCGGTGATCATGTTATTGATAGCGACTGGCCTGATTATGGTTTCTACTTTAAAACCGGTGCTTATATACAAGATGCAGGTAAAGCAGTCGTGAGATACAAGTCTCTAACATTTCATGTTAATGACTAATTAACCTTAAAAAGTTAAAATAGAATATCCTTGTAAACCCATAATGAATAAGAGTACGTACCAGTCTGTTGATAGATCTCTTATTTATTATGGCTTTAAAATGACAATTTTATTAAATAACAATACTAATACCATAGCTAAAAAATGATATTTAAGTACAAGCTAAAGGTAATTTAAACCGTTTAACCCACTCTTTAGAATAACTAATACCAATGGAATTAAATAAGTGATCAGAGATTGCGCAGGAAAAATTAACACTAATAAGGCGTGAGTTGTAGGAGATAGTTGTTCTCACTTCAAAACTCACAACGCAGTTAGGGGTAATTTTAACCAGCAAGAATGATCACCTTATTAATTCTTTTGGTATAACATACTATTTATATAGTGCTGCAACTATTTTATATCTCATTCAATAGCCAAATATAGGCTAATAATGCACTTACTATCTTATCACCAGTCAATAAAAAGCATTCATTTTAAAGGATTAGCTCATCATCATTTAAAAAACAACAAAATCACCTCCCCTTAAAAAAAACACAAAAGCTATCAAAAAAGCCAATAACAATCAAAAATACCTATCAATAGAATAGAAACTTCCCATTTTACTTAATGATAACAATTATCAATAATACTCACACAAACACAGAGACCTTAATACGAGACCAATATTATGATAAAAACAATCACTTTTGCAGTTATCCACTTCAGTATCGCAACGTTACTTGCTTTTGCTTTAACAGGAGATTTTTTATTAGGCAGCTTGATCGCTATCATTGAACCCGCAGTTAATACCGTTGCTTTTTATTTCCACGAGAAAGTTTGGCAACATGTGCCTTTCCTTAAGCAACGCGCATCAATGACAAAGGTAAAAACAATGAGCTTTGCAGTTATTCACTTTAATGTTGCCTTCATTGTAACCTATGCTTTAACTGGTGATGCTTTCTTAGGTGGTTTAATGGCCGCAATTGAACCTACTATTAACTCTTTTGCTTACTTCTTCCACGAAAAAGCGTGGGATGAGAAAAAACAGAACAATGAATATGAAGCAGAGCAAACGGCTTACGCTTAATTTGAAATAATACCAATGGAATTAAATAAGTGATCAGAGATTGCGCTGGAAAAATTAACACTAATAAGGCGTGAGTTGTAGGAGATAGTTGTTCTCACTTCAAAAATCACAACGCAGTTAGGGGTGATTTTAACCAGCAAGAATGATCTCCTTATTAATTCTTTTGGTATAAGTACCATTATAGTTAAAACAGCCCCCCGCTGATTGTAACGAATAAACTCCCTCCCTTTTTTTGGGGGGGACTATAAATGTAATAAGAAGCTCAATGAACAAAACTAGGTAAACAGTTTTATTGACAGGGCTTTATTGACAGGAGCAGGAGTAAGAAAAAGTAATGGATAAAGTAATGATCATTACTTTCTTATTAACATCTAAGCTATAACGTTATCATCTCCTTCATTTCCTTTCTGCAATCAGCCTTTTTACATAACACCGGTTATTCATCACCCTTCACATAACAATTTTACCAACCTCTATTCTTTTGAATAATTGCAACATCAGATTTTATTTTCATAAATCAAATAAAAACCAATCTATATCAATTCACAAGCCAAGTGACTATGATGTCATCCCTTTACAATTTGGATGATTTAAAACGTCATTTTTCATCACTTTTAACAACTTTTAGAGACTTGTAATGAACAACAACAAAAAAAACTCAACTCAATCTGCTGGAGCATGGACTCGCTTAGAACTATGGAAGAAAATTCTTATTGGGATGATTCTGGGTGTTATCGCGGGTACTTGGATGGGCCCCGATGCAGAGATTTTTAAACCGTTAGGTACGCTTTTCATTAACGCAATTAAAATGCTAATTGTCCCGCTGGTTTTTTTCTCCCTTATTGTTGGTATTACTTCAATGCAAGATACCAGCAAAATGGGACGGATTGGTCTTAAAGCGATTGTACTTTATTTAGGAACAACCGCTGTCGCGATTACTATTGGTCTTGGTCTTGCTACCATTTTTACACCAGGTGCAGGCTTAGACATGGTTGCAATGACTGCTGATGCAGAAATACCAAATGCGCCTACTTTAGTACAAACATTACTTAACATGATCCCTAAGAATCCAGTCGGCGCGCTTGCTGCAGGTAATATATTACAAATTATCGTATTTGCTATTGGTTTAGGTGTTTCACTGGTATTAGTGGGTGAAAAAGGTAATCCAGCCATTAAGCTTTTTGAAAGCCTTGCTGAAGCAATGTATAAATTAACTGAGCTAGTAATGAAACTTGCACCTTATGGTGTATTTGGCCTAATGGCTTGGGTTTCAGGTAAATACGGAGCGGATGTACTACTACCACTAGTAAAAGTAATCGCTGTTGTTTACTTAGGTGCGATAATTCACGTTGTTGTATTTTACAGTGGCATGATCAGTATTTTAGGTCGTTTAAACCCGATACGTTACTTAAAAAGTTTAATGAACCCAGCGGCTGTTGCGTTTACGACAACAAGTAGCTCAGGTACGCTCCCAGCGACGATTAAAGCTTCTCGTGAAGAGTTAGGCGTTTCTAAAGGTGTTTCAAGTTTTGTATTGCCTTTAGGTGCAACGATCAACATGGATGGAACAGCTTTATATCAAGGTGTTTGTGCGCTATTTATTGCACAAGCATTTGGTGTCGACCTTGCAGCTTCTGATTACGTTACTATCATTTTAACCGCAACGTTAGCTTCTGTCGGTACTGCTGGTGTCCCTGGTGCTGGCTTAATAATGCTTTCATTAGTATTAACAACAGTTGGTCTTCCACTTGAAGGCTTAGCAATTGTTGCTGGTATTGACCGTATTCTTGATATGGCACGTACAACAGTTAATATTTGTGGTGACATGATGGTTTCATTATTAGTTGCTAAAAGTGAAGGTGAGCTTGATAAAGACATCTTCGACGGTAAGAAAACACTTGAAGAAACAGCATAACCTTTATATTTAAACAGTTACCTTTAGAACACGTATCTGTAAAAAGCTAACCTGTAAAACGTTCGCTTTTAATAAAGAATAGACGCCACTTTAACCAGTGGCGTTTTTATTACAAAACATTTACTTATACCAATGGAATTAAATAAGTGATCAGAGATTGCGCAGGAAAAATTAACACTAATAAAGCGTGAGTTGTAGAAGATAGTTGTTCTCACTTCAAAACTCACAACGCAGTTAGGGGTAATTTTAACCAGCAAAAATGATCACCTTATTAATTCTTTTGGTATTATTAAGACCTTCCATCGAAAAGCATCACGGCACCCCTTCTTTTTTTGCTCTGCAATAATTCAAACCACTACAACTACTATTTATATTTATATTTATATTTATATTTATATTTATATTTATATTTATCAAGTTGTAACAAAGTTAAATTTACAAGTGAATATTGTTTTGTATCAACTAGAAAATAAAATAGTTGGTTATAGTGTTTTCCAATTAAACTCGCTTGGAGAGAACAAAAGATGAATCAATCAATTCACGGACATCAAGTAATAGAAATACTTGAAAAGTCTGGCAAGGCTTATACAAAACAAACATTGAAGGCAATGATTTTAAAGACCTTTGGGGATAGTGCTCGCTTTCATACTTGTATGGGGAGTGATTTAACGGTTGATCAACTCATAGATTTTTTAAAATCTAAAGGGAAATTTGTAGAGTCTACTTATTGAATTAATCTACCTAGCTTAAAAACTAACTCTGCGTTTCAACCTTCGATCAGGACTCACCATTGTTATCATGTTGCGCCTTGATTTAAAGTCCAAGCTAACGACTGCACAAAGCACCTTAAACGGTAACGGGCATATATAAAAAAGTAAGTAGTGATCGATAAATAACTTAAATGACAAAATAATAAGATGATTCATTCATACTTAAAAAATAGAATTGATAGAGTAAAATCAGATCAAAAATATAAAGTAAGAGTAATCAAGTACAGTTACTAATACGCTCACATCGGAAGTTCATTATTTAAAAGAAAAATTGATAGGTTATATCAATAACACTAAACCACATGACTCTCTCAAATTGAGACATTAAAAAATAAATTTTAAAAAACTTTTGTTTATATAGAAAGCAATTTAGAGGTAAAAAAAAAACTAAAATAGTTATTGCAATTTGTATAAAACAGACCTCACTTACAGCATTTTGTTAGTAACTACTAACCGTAGGAAAGCATGCCAATTTGTCCACAATTTTATCCACTAATTTAGTAAAAGTTATCCCTTGAAATTATTCTAAAAAACGTTATCTTGTGTCTCTTTTTTAAAATCAACACTACATCTTGTGTTTTAATTAAACAATTCACACTAGCGCGAATAACTATTTGTTTTTAATAAAATAGTTATTGGCGTTTTTTGATAAAGGCAAAATAATGAACAAAAACCTATCTGTTACTAAACGAAATGGTAAAAAAGAACCTATAGATCTTGACAAAATCCATCGCGTCATCACGTGGGCAGCGGAAGGTCTAAACAACGTTTCAGTTTCACAGGTAGAGTTGAACTCACACATTCAGTTTTATGATGGCATTCGTACTGATGATATTCATGAAACTATTATCAAAGCAGCAGCCGATTTAATCTCAGAAGAATCGCCTGATTATCAATATTTAGCAGCGCATTTAGCCGTATTCCACTTACGCAAACGTGCATATCAACGTTTTACACCACCAAGTGTGTTTGAGCACGTAAGCAAAATGGTCACTAAAGGTAAATATGATGCACATTTACTAGAAGATTATACCAAGCAAGAATTTGAAGAGATGAATAAGTTTATCGATCACAAACGTGATTTAAACTTTTCATACGCTGCCGTAAAACAGTTAGAGGGTAAGTACCTTATCCAAAACCGTGTCACGGGTGAGATTTATGAAAGTGCGCAATTCTTATACCTTTTAGTATCAGCTTGTTTATTTGCTGATTACGATAAAGACGTACGTTTAGATTATGTAAAACGTTTTTACGATGCGACTTCTCAATTTAAAATCTCATTACCAACACCTATTATGTCTGGTGTTCGTACTCCAACACGTCAATTCAGTTCATGTGTATTAATTGAAGCAGACGATAGCTTAGATTCAATCAATGCAACATCAAGTGCAATTGTTAAATATGTATCGCAACGTGCTGGTATCGGTATTAATGCAGGTCGTATTCGCGCAATGGGTAGTAACATTCGTGGTGGCGAAGCTTATCATACGGGGTGTATTCCATTTTATAAACATTTCCAAACAGCGGTTAAATCTTGTTCACAAGGTGGTGTTCGTGGTGGCGCAGCAACGGTCTTCTACCCTATCTGGCATTTAGAAGTTGAATCGCTATTAGTATTGAAAAATAACCGTGGTATTGACTCTAACCGTGTTCGTCACCTTGATTATGGTGTGCAATTAGGTCGTTTATTCTACCAACGTTTAATCGACAAAAAAGACATTACCTTATTCAGCCCTTCTGATACGCCGGGAATGTATGATGCGTTCTTTGAAGATCAAGATGAATTCGAACGTTTATACCACCTTTACGAAGGTGATGAGTCAATCCGTCAAAGCTCGATTCCAGCAGTAAGATTGTTCTCACTGTTAATGCAAGAACGTGCAAGTACTGGACGTATTTACATTCAAAATGTTGATCACTGTAATACGCACAGTCCATTTGACAGCAAAGTTGCACCGGTTCGCCAAAGTAACTTGTGTTTAGAAATAGCGTTACCGACGAAACCACTTACACATATTAAAGATGAAGAAGGCGAAATCGCTTTATGTACTTTATCTGCAATCAACTTAGGTGCGATTGAGTCATTAGATGAAATTGAAGTGTTGTCTGAACTTGCTGTACGTGCATTAGATAACTTGTTGGATTACCAAGATTACCCAATCATCGCAGCAGAAAAAAGCAGCATGAATCGCCGTACGTTAGGTATAGGTGTTATCAACTACGCTTATTACTTAGCTAAAAATGGCGTAAAATACTCAGACGGTAGTGCTAACAATTTAACGCATAAAACCTTTGAAGCGATTCAATTCTACTTATTGAAAGCATCAAACAAGTTAGCCAAAGAGCGTGGTGCATGTCCTAAGTTTAATGAAACTAATTATGCAAAAGGTATTCTACCGTTAGATACGTACAAAAAATCTTTAGATGCAATTTGTGATGAAGAGTATCATTTAGACTGGGAAACGTTACGTGCAGATATCGTTAAAGATGGTTTACGTAACTCAACGTTATCAGCATTGATGCCTTCTGAAACATCAAGTCAGATTTCAAATGCGACTAACGGTATTGAACCACCACGTGGTTTCATCAGTATTAAAGCAAGTAAAGACGGTATTTTAAAACAGGTAGTACCTGAATTTAATAAATACAAAAATAACTATGAGTTATTATGGAGTATTCCAAATAATAAAGGTTACTTGGAACTTGTTGGTATTATGCAAAAGTTTGTCGACCAAGCTATCTCAGCAAATACGAACTACGACCCTAAACGTTTTGATGACGGTAAAGTACCAATGACAATCTTACTTAAAGATCTGTTAATGGCTTATAAAATGGGCTTAAAAACACTTTATTACCATAACACTCGTGACGGTGCTGATGATGAAAAAGTGTTTGAAGATGACAGTTGTGCTGGCGGTGCTTGTAAGATATAAATTTCAGCCGTTAACAACATAGTAAGTTAATAAAAGGGATGTGTTTAGCACATCCCTTTTTTATGCTTTTCAAACCGTCAAACTTACTCTTTCAAACTAAGTATTTTAAAGATGACACTCTAATAATTCCTCTTAAACATATAATTTATTTGTTCTTTTAGATTATTGAACTAAAATAAAAATACCACTTATTAAATACATATTGATAACTACTGGCTTAGTACTTCTAAAAATTAAATTGTAATTATTTGAATAATTAAGCAATTAAATTAAACATAATCAGGTCTTTATGTGGGAGCTATCAATTATGCAGAAAAACACCCATAATCAAAAGCTAGATATTGACAAAAAAAGATAAACAATAAAACTCGACCTTGGTGCTTTAGTAGTTGTAATACAACCTACAAATCGCCTCACCGCCATCATTTAAAGGCTAATAAATTATGTTAAAAAAGATCGTACTGCTGTTACTAGCAATCGTATTAATAGGATTGTTTTTCCACTTCAATTTACATCAACTTCTAACTCTAGAAGGATTGAAAGGATCAATGGACCAATTCACTGAATTGAGAGTACATTCTCCTGTTCTTGTTATTGGTGGCTTCTTCGTTTTGTATGTATTGGTAACTGCACTCGCATTACCTGGTGCCGCTATTTTAACATTAGCAGCTGGTGCACTATTTGGTTTATTTGAAGGTTTTGTTATTGCTTCATTTGCTTCTAGCTTAGGGGCTTTATCATCATTCTTAGTGTCTCGTTACTTATTACGTGACTCACTTAAAAAGCGTTTCCCGGAGCGTTTAGCATCAATTGATGAAGGTATTAAAAAAGAAGGTGCTTTTTACCTATTTACGTTACGTCTAGTGCCTATCTTCCCATTCTTTTTAATTAACTTATTAATGGGTGTCACTGCGATTAAGGCATGGACTTTCTATTGGGTAAGCCAATTAGGTATGCTAGCAGGTACGTTTATCTTCGTAAATGCAGGTACACAATTAGCTCAAATCGATAGTATCTCTAACATCCTATCTTTTAATTTAATTCTTTCTTTTGTTCTATTAGGTGTATTCCCACTCATTGCTAAAGGTATTGTTAATATGATTAAAAAACGTCGCGTTTACAGTAAATGGACTAAACCCGCTAAGTTTGACCGTAATATGGTTGTGATTGGCGCAGGTGCAGGTGGTTTGGTAACAAGTTATATCGCAGCAGCAGTAAAAGCGAAAGTAACATTAATTGAAGCTGGTGAGATGGGTGGAGATTGTCTTAACTATGGTTGTGTACCAAGTAAAGCGATTATCAAAAGCGCTAAGATTGCAGATCAAATTCGTCATGCACACCACTATGGTTTAGAAGATACAACACCACAATTTTCTTTCAAGAAAGTAATGGAACGTGTTCATCAAGTGGTTGCAGATGTAGCGCCACACGATAGTGTTGAACGTTACACAGATTTAGGTGTTGAAGTTGAAAAAGGTTATGCAAAAATCCTTGACCCTTGGACAGTACAAATTAGTTATGAAGATGGAACGACTAAGAAACTAACAACACGTAGTATTGTTATCGCAACCGGTGCTCGTCCATTTGTTCCACCACTACCAGGAATCGAAGAAACAGGTTACGTTACTAGTGATACATTATGGAATGAATTCGCTAAGCTTGAAGAAGCACCGAAAAAGTTAGTGGTGCTAGGTGGTGGTCCAATCGGTTCAGAATTAGCACAAAGCTTTGCACGTTTAGGTTCAAACGTAACGCAGATTGAAATGGCTGAACGCATCATGATCAAAGAAGATCTTGAAGTATCTGAATTTGCTACCGAGTCGCTAAAAGAAAGTGGTGTTAACATCTTAACGTCACACCAAGCATTACGTTGCGAAATTAAAGAGGGTAAAAAATTCATCATCGTTAAACATAACGAAGAAGAAATTGCGATTGAATACGATCAACTACTATGTGCAGTAGGACGTAGTGCTCGCTTAACAGGTTACGGCTTAGAAGAGCTAGGTATTGAAACTAACCGTACCATTGTAACCAATGAATACTTAGAAACACTTTACCCGAACATTTTTGCCGCAGGTGATATTGTTGGCCCATACCAATTTACGCATGTTGCAGCACATCAAGGGTGGTACGCAGCAGTAAATGGTTTATTCGGAAACTTGAAAAAATTCAAAGTAGATTACCGTGTTATTCCATGGACGACCTTTATTGACCCAGAAGTGGCTCGTGTTGGTATTAACGAAGCTGAAGCAAAAGAAAAAGGGATTGATTATGAAATCACACGCTTTGACTTTGAAGAGCTAGACCGTGCAATCACAGACAGTGCAACAAAAGGTTTCATTAAAGTGATTACGCCTAAGGGCAAAGACAAAATATTAGGGGTTACGATTGTATCTGAACATGCTGGTGATTTGATTGCAGAGTTTGTATTAGCAATGAAACATGGTTTAGGACTTAATAAGATTCTTGGCACTATCCACAGCTACCCTACTTGGGCTGAAGGTAACAAATACGCAGCTGGTGAATGGAAACGTAATCATGCACCACAAACAGTATTAAACTGGTTAGAAAAATACCACACATGGAGACGCGGTTAATGAACTCAATGATATTAAACACAACCAACAAAGTGAGTGCATTGGTGCGCTTCACTTTAGGCGCTGCTCTATTAAGTAGCTCATTAATGAGTAATGTGTATGCAGAAACTAATCAAAAAAATCTACATGTAGGTTGGACTGAATTATTAGAGCAACATATTACCCCTGTTAACATGGGTCACAGTACAGCAGTTGACTACGCAGGCTTTAAAAATCAAGAAAGCGAACTACAAGCTTATCTTGATAAATTAAGTGAAGTCTCACGTGCAGACTTTGATGCTTGGCCAAAAGAGAAGCAATTAGCTTTTTTAATCAACGCTTATAATGCTTGGACTGTTGAACTTATTTTAACTAAATACCCTGACCTAAAATCGATTAAAGATTTAGGCAGTTTATTTAGCTCTCCATGGGATAAAGAATTTGTTCCACTATTGGGCAAAACAATGAGTTTAAATGATATTGAACACGGTCTTATTCGTGGTAGCAAACGCTACAATGATCCGCGTATTCATTTTGCGGTTAACTGTGCAAGTATCGGCTGTCCTGCACTTCGTGAAGAAGCGTATACTGCAGATAAACTTGAGCAACAGTTAACACAACAAACCGAACGATTTTTAACGGATTCAAGCCGTAACTACATCAAAGGTAACGCGATTTACTTATCATCTATTTTTAAATGGTATGATGAAGACTTTGAAGCTGGGTTCCGTGGCACTAAATCAATACAAAGCTTTATCGGGTTATACGTTGACGCATTAAAACTAGATGCTCAGCAATCGGCAACATTAAAAAAACAAGATTTTAATGTTAAATTTTTAGATTACGATTGGAAGCTTAATGCGAGTAAGTAATTATTACCGTAAGATTCTTGTTAGCCTTTGTCTGCTAAGCGTTTTTTCGCTTAGCAGCAACTCATTTGCCGATGAGGCAAATAGTACGGCTGAATCAACTTCCCGAGTTTGGAAAAACGTTGAAATGCGTGGCACTAAACAAGATGTATATTTTCATGCCTGGGGAGGCGATCAACAAATTAATAATTATATTCAATGGGCTGCTAAGCAGGTTAAAGAAAAATATAAAATTAATTTACACCATGTAAAACTCACCGATACAAGTGAAGCCGTCAGCAGAGTGTTAGCAGAAAAAGCCGCTGACAATCACCGTAACGGGCAAGTTGATCTTGTTTGGATCAATGGAGCAAACTTTGCTTCAATGGCAAAATACCAATTATTAGCCGCAGACTGGGCTGGTGAACTACCTAACTTTCAATTAACAAATCCAACCAACAACCCCGCTATGACTCGTGACTTCGGCGTTCCAACACAAGGAATGGAAGCGCCATGGGGACAAGCTGCGCTCACCTTTTATTTCGATAGTTTAAAAGTAAATGATGTACCAGAGACTCTCTCTGATTTATTAATTTGGAGTGAAAAGCATCCAGGTCATTTTACTTACCCGAAACCACCTGACTTTTTAGGCATGAGCTTTTTAAAATATGCATTACTGGTGTTAAGTGAATCACAGCCCCAAATCATCCAAGATAAACTTTATCAGCCAGTGTCAGCAGAAAGTGAAGCTGAATTATTGCCTGCTTTATGGCAATTTCTAGATCAATTACACCCGACTTTATGGCGACAAGGTAAACATTTTGTATCCAATGGCTTAGCATTACGACGTTTAATGAGTGACACTGAATTACAAGTATCTTTCACCTTCTCTGCCGCTGAAATTCCTTCAGCAATTTCTCGTTATGATTTACCAGATAGCACTCGAAGCTATAGAATGAAAGACGGAAGCTTAAGTAACATTCACTTTGTTGCGATTCCTTATAATTCACCACATATTGAAGGTGCAAAGCTAGTTGCTAACTTTTTATTAAGTCCAGAAGCACAAGCGAGAAAACAAAAAACAGTGATATGGGGCGACAGTAGCGTGCTCGATTTATCGCAATTAACACCAACACAAAAAGCACTTTTTGATGTTGATGGAAAACAACATTTAAGTGCGAATATCATCAATATAGATAACACCCGTTTGTTAAGTGAGTTACACCCTAGCTGGGTTAAAGTCATAACTGAACAATGGCTTACTCGTTATGGAGTTCAATAAACAATGATTGTTGCTAATACCCTGTTTACGCGCTTAGTTCGTAATAGTCCGTACCTTTTAATCGCTTTGTTAGTGGTCCCCGTTTTAGGCGGTTTATTAGGGGTATTATTACCTGCTTTTGGATGGTTCCCAGCTCTGGGCGCCAATGAGTTTGGATTATTTGGATTCGTACAACTGTTTAATACTCCTGGTATTGAACGCATGGTATTACTCAGTTTTGGTACGAGTTTAATTAGTACTCTACTCGCTTTTGTTATTACCGTATTGATACTAGCCAGTTATTTTAACAGTCCTTGGTTAAAACGTATTCAACGTTTACTAGGCCCTATATTAGTGATTCCCCATGCCGCAGCTGCGATTGCCATTGGTTTCTTAATCACCCCTTCTGGTTTTTTATCACGACTTATCTCACCTTGGTTAACTGGTTGGGATATTCCACCTGATTGGTTATTTCCACATGACCCTTATGGATTGAGCATCATATTAGGGCTAACGCTCAAAGAACTCCCTTTTCTGCTTTTAATTGCATTGGGCGTGTTGGCTCAACCTGAAATTGGTAAAACGTTAAAAGCACAACATAAAGTGGCATCGAGCTTAGGTTACTGCCCAATGACTGGCTTTTTTAAAGTCATTTTACCAAGCCTTTACGGTTATATGCGTTTACCTATTTTAGCGGTACTTGCTTATTCAAGTGCGAGTGTCGAAATTCCTTTGATTTTAGGGTCGAACACTCCTCCTACTTTAGCCGTTGCTATTATGCAGTGGTTCAATGATGTTGATTTAAGTTTACGTATCAAAGCCTCATCGGGTGCCATTTTACAAATATTGATCACTCTATCGTTATTAGGCAGTTGGTGTTTATTAGAGCTATTAGTTAAAAAATGCAGTACTTCATTCTTAGTGAATGGAGAAAGAGAATACGGCGGCATGTTGATTCAACGTGTGACACATTTAATAACTACGGTGATGTTAAGTGTTATCGGCTTAGCGCTTGTTGCTATGGTGCTATGGTCTTTTGCAGGCTTCTGGTCTTTCCCTGATTTATTGCCTCAGCAACTTGTTACTTTGCATTGGTCATCTGCTTTACTACAAATGCAAACCCCACTATTTAATACACTTGTGATTGCTATTAGCACCACGTTAATTGCCATTGCATTAACCTTATTTGTATTAGAGGCTGAACAGCAAAATACTAAAACTATTTCAGCTATTAGCGGTTTCATTATTTACTTACCACTATTGATACCAAGTATTGCCTTCTTATTTGGTCTGGTCTGGTTATTTGAGCAGGTCAATAGTCAACACGCTTACATTAACGTGGTTTTTTCACATTTGTTATTTGTTTTACCTTATGTGTTTTTATCGTTAGCAAATAGTTACCGCCGCTTAGACCCTCGCTTTAGCACTGTTGCAGCAAGCCTTGGTGTTCAACCCTCAAAAATATTTTGGCAGTTGAAATTACCACTACTATTATCGCCAATTTTAATTGCCAGTGCGTTAGGCTTAGCGATTAGCTTTAGTCAGTATTTACCAACGCTATTATCAGGTGCAGGCCGAATTAATACCATCACGACGGAAGCCGTTACACTTGCCAATGGCGCAAGCAGAAGAACAAGCGCTGTCTACGCGTTAATGCAAATGTTATTACCCGCATTATTTTTTATATTAGCTTGGGCGGCACCAAAGTTGTTCTTTCGGAACCGAGGTTAGGAAATCAAATGAAATCACAATCAATGTCATCATTAAAGATCGATAATTTACAATTAAGCCAACAAGGCAAGCTTTTACTTTCCCTTAACGAAGAAGTGAAAGGTGGCGAAGTCTTAACTATCATGGGCCCATCAGGTAGTGGTAAATCGACCCTATTGAACTGGTTGGTTGGTATGTTGCCAAGCGATTTTTATGCAAATGGCGAACTCTACTTAAACCAACAAATTATTACCAACACAGCAAGCCATCTTCGTAATATCGGTTTGTTATATCAAGATCCTTTATTATTTCCTCATTTAACGGTTGAAGGCAATATTGCTTTTGCTATGCCTAAAGGTGA
Source organism: Psychromonas sp. SP041 (assembly GCF_000470315.2). Taxonomy (GTDB): domain Bacteria; phylum Pseudomonadota; class Gammaproteobacteria; order Enterobacterales; family Psychromonadaceae; genus Psychromonas. The sequence continues at coordinate 37,913 of NZ_CBRF02000002.1, read as the reverse complement.
TAAGAAAACACGTAAAGATGAAATTAGCGAAGCATTAAACCAAGTCGGTCTTGCAGGTATGGAGAAACGTTGTCCGCAAAACCTATCTGGCGGTCAGCAAGCACGAGTCGCTTTATTACGTGTATTATTAAGTAAACCGAAAGCTATTTTATTGGATGAACCTTTTAGTAAATTAGACAGTCAATTGCGCCAAGAAACACGTCAGTTGGTTTTTGAACAAATACAAAGATATAGTTTACCAGCGGTTATGGTGACACATGATGAAAGTGATGCTATTGCCGCACAAGGAAAAGTCATTACATTAGATGCTCTACCTTTAAATCAAGCGGCTTCATAACACTGAACAATAGGGAAAAGACATGCTAGATAGATTTGTCACACCGTATATCAAACCGATTTTAACACCTGTGGTGGAGCAGTTAGATAAACGTGGTATACATCCAGACCAAGTCACTTTAGTAGGATTTGTTATTGGCTTATTAGCAGTACCTTTATTAGCAGCACAACTTTGGGGTGCGGCACTAATAATGATAATACTGAACCGTGTTTTAGATGGCTTAGATGGGGCATTAGCTCGTCATCAAAAAAGCAGTAGTAGTGCAGGCGGTTATTTAGATATTTGTGTCGACTTTCTATTTTATGCAGCAATCCCCGTCGGTTTTGCTTTAGCAAACCCAGCAGCGAATGCTCTACCTGCCGTTGTCTTGTTATCGGTTTTTATTGGCACAGGGTCAACCTTCTTAGCCTTTGCTATTCCAGCAGAAAAACTAAACTTAGCAAGACCACAGTTTGCGAATAAAAGCTTTTATTTTTTAAATGGATTAACTGAAGGCACAGAAACTATCGCCTTTTTTGTCGCCTTTTGTTTATGGCCAGCCTACTTCCCTGAGTTAGCTTATAGCTTTGCTTTTTTAGCAGCGATCACTGTTTTTACTCGTCTTCATGGCGGCTACCAAACACTAAAGTCACACAATAGTAAACCAGAAGAAAAATAGCATGGATGACGCATTGGTAAGATTAAGTATTTTTTTTACTATCTTGATAGTCATGTTTGGATTAGAACAACTTTTTCCTGCGCGGCCATTACGAAAAGATGCACAAGCCCCTACTCAAAAAACACGATTAATAGGTAACTTTGGCTTAGTTTTTCTTTCTGGGTTAAGCGCTAGATTAGTCTTACCACTTGGCCTAACAGGTTTTGCTCTTTATGTGACAGAGCTTCAATTAGGGTTATTTAATGTCATCGACTTACCTTATTGGTTAACCATTACATTAAGTTTGTTGTTATTGGATATGCTCATTTACTGGCAGCATCGTTTATTTCATAAAGTCCCCTTATTATGGCAATTACATAAAGTACATCATGCCGATACTCACGTAGATGCCAGTACCGGTTTGCGCTTTCATCCATTAGAGATAGTCGCAAGTATTTTCATCAAAGCCATCGCGGTCATATTATTAGGCGTTCCTGCCTTTGCCGTTATTTTATTTGAAGTGTTGTTAAATGGATTTGCGTTGTTTAACCATGCCAATATTCGTTTACCCAAAAAAGTTGAAGCGGTTACTCGTTTAATTTTAATGACACAAATATTACATCGCATACACCACAGCCAATTATTTAAAGAAAGTAATTCGAATTATGGGTTCAGTGTTATTTGGTGGGACAGATTATTTGGGAGTTATTCAGCTGAAGCAACGAAACCAGATTTAGAAATTGATATTGGTATTACAGAATTTCCAGCAGCAAAAGATAATGCAAATTTGTTAGGCTTACTGTTCATGCCCTTTAAACGTAAAAAATAAGCTAAGCCAGTATTTTTTGCCATAAAAAAAAAGGTAAAGTGATACAAAGAAGTGATTCGAGCGTACTATCTTGTTAGTATACGCAACATTATAATTCTGACGGAGAGTCACATGGCTTACACAACTTTCTCTACCCTTTCCAATGACGCTATGAAAGAACCAATGTTCTTTGGCAATCCTGTTAACGTGGCTCGTTACGACCAACAAAAATTCGAAGTATTTGAAAAATTAATCGAAAAACAGTTAAGTTTCTTCTGGCGCCCAGAAGAAATCGATGTGAGTCGTGATCGTATCGATTTCTTAAATTTGCCAGATCATGAGCAACACATTTTTATTTCTAATCTAAAATATCAAACATTGTTAGATTCGATTCAAGGACGTAGCCCAAATGTTGCACTACTCCCTATTGTTTCACTACCAGAATTAGAAACATGGATTGAAACATGGGCATTCTCTGAGACTATCCATAGTCGTAGTTACACGCATATTTTACGTAACTTATTCACAGACCCGAATGAAGTGTTTGAAGATATCGTAAATAATGACGAAATCCAAAAACGTGCTGTTGATATTTCTTATTATTACGACGAGCTAATTCATGCTGTGCAATTCATGCAACTACACGGCTTTGAACAAACTGATATTAAATACGTTAATATTCAAGGTGAAACTGAAGCCTTAACATTGCGTGATATTAAAAAGAAACTCTACCTTTGTATTTGTTCAACTAATGCACTAGAAGCAATACGCTTTTATGTATCATTTGCTTGTTCATTTGCATTTGCAGAGCGCGATTTATTAGAAGGCAATGCTAAGATCATCAAGTTAATTGCACGTGATGAAGCCTTACATTTGAACTCAACGCAACAAATGTTAAATATCTGGGCTGATGGTAAAGATGATCCTGAAATGGCAGAGATTGCATTAGAATGTTTTGCTGAAGGTAAAGCTATTTTCTTAAAAGCGGCTGAGCAAGAAAAAGAATGGGCTCAATACCTATTTAAAGATGGTTCAATGATCGGCTTAAATGAAGAAATTCTATGTCAGTATGTTGAGTACATTGCGAATCAACGTATGCAAGCAATTGGTTACGAAGCCCCTTTTGAAGTTAAAACTAACCCAATTCCATGGATTAACCATTGGTTAGTGAGCGACAATGTACAAGTAGCACCTCAAGAAGCTGAAATTAGTTCTTACTTAGTCGGTCAAATTAACAGTACCGTCGACAGTGAAGACCTAAGTACATTTGAACTATAAGCGTACAGAAAATAATGTCATCTAAACTCATTTACAACGAACAACAATATACATTAGATGCAGATAAGACACTGCTTGAGAACTTAGAATCTCAAGCAGTGTCTGTCGAATTTCATTGCCGAGATGGACATTGTGGCGCTTGCCGTTCAATTCTAGTCTCTGGCGATGTCAATTACAGCAGCTTTCCAATGGCTTATTTAAAAGAAGGTGAAATTTTACTTTGCTGTAGTAAAAGTGAAAAAAATATCATAATTAAAAGTCTATAAATACTCGATTCATTACCCGCCAAATTTAAGTCAAATACATCCACATTTAAAATTGATAACTTTATGACCAAAAGACTCTATAAAGCGATTTATATATCAATATAAGCAATTTAAACCTGCTTTAATTACTATCTAATGGCATAATAAATAATATCATTTTTTTATCACATGGAATTTAGTGTTTGCATGAAGCAAAAAATTTATAACGTATTTATTGCATTTACAATCACCACCCTTTTTTCTGGGGGCTTACTAGCACAAGCGAAATTTTCGGAAGGCTACGAAGCAGCTCACTCTGGCGATTTTAAAAAAGCCGTTAAAATATGGGTTCCTCTGGCAGAAAAAGGTGATGCACCTGCGCAATATACTGTCGGATGGATGTATGAAAGTGGTCAAGGTGTTAAAAAGGATTTAAAAAAAGCTATTTATTGGTATTTGAAATCAGCAAAACAAGAATACAAAGCTGCACAATATGTTCTTGCAACTTTGCATGAAAAAGGAACAGGTGTTGAACAAGATAGTAATAAAGCCTTAGACTATTACCTCCTAGCCGCAAAACAAGGTGATGCAACATCTCAATATCAAGTTGGCAATTATTACCAGTATGGAATTGGCACCAAAAAAGATAATAAAAAAAGCATTATATGGTATCAAAAAGCGGCCGAACAAGGTCATGTTAATGCACAAATAGATTTAGGCAATATATATCAATTAGGTGAAGCGCTTGAAATAGATTATAAAAAAGCATTTTATTGGTATCAATCTGCCGCGAATCAAGACAACCCGCTAGCTCAATATCAGCTTGCCTACATGTATGAAAATGGTTTAGGTGAAGAGCAAAATTACGACAAAGCTATTCAACTTTATAACCAATCAGCTAATAATAATTTCTCGCAAGCCGCTTATAAACTAGGTCAGATTTATGAGTCAGGAAATGCAGGTGACATCGATTATAAAAAAGCGATTTCTTGGTATCGTCTCGCCGCTTTGAAAGGTAATACTGATGCCCAATTCCAATTGGGTCATTTATCAGAAACGGGAACAGGTACGACCAAAAGCATTCAACGCGCGATTGATTGGTACACACAAGCATCGCGTCGTGATCATGCAGAGGCTTATTATATACTCGCTCAAATTTATGAAAATGGTACAACTGAGTTTAAGCATAATATATCTCCCAATTTACAAAAAGCCTTTAAAAACTATCAATATGCTTCTTCATTAAACTACCCTTTAGCCCATGCTAAATTGGCGTACTTTTATGAAAACGGCATCTTTACTAAAGTAGATAAAAAAGCGGCCGTTTTGCTATATCAACAATCACCGCAGAAATGGGCAAAAAAACGTTTATTTAAATTAGTAACACATGCTAAATGCTTGAAAACAGCAACGACTCTTTTATTCAATGAAAAAATAAGTTGTGCCAACCGAGAATTATTAAGAGAAAAAATAAAATTACAGAAAATCAAAGTCATCTCTGAAGACGATGATTCAACAACCGATACATACTTCACCGCAGCAATGACAAAAGGCTCTAGTGAGTTAGCAATTCGTTACACTGAAGATAATGAATTTACGCAAGCAACGTATACTTTTGTAGGTCGAAATAATCCATCTTTGATAATAACGGTTAAAGATAAATTGGTAGAGACTTATGGCCAACCGAGTTATTCACAAGGTAACCAGTTGCAAGGCGAAGCTAGCTTTCAATGGCGATTAGCAGATAATATTATCTTGCGCGTTTTCCGTCTTTGGCCTGATACTACAACGTTTGTGGAATACTCCCAGGCAGAGTTTTTCCAATAAACACGAATAAAGCACTAACAAAAAACACCATTAAGTTAATAAGCCGACATTGCACCAGAGGCTTATTAACTTGTTCATCTTTATTCCTAGCTTACTAAAGATAGTGATTGTCACATTGTATCGACCCTCTAAAATCACCACTTTTGCATTCCCCTCATTGTTATATATTTATTTCTTGATGGTGACCCCCGTACCTCAATAACATTAAGCGAGTACACCTTAAGTTGATGAATAAACTAAATATTAAAACCTCATTCTTGGAAAATGATAGAATACAAAAACTTACAACATAATGAACCACCGACAAACCATTAAACATTCAAATAAGTGAATTCATGGATAGCATAATATTACTTTTTATAGGCGTTGCATTTACCTTTGGTATGCTGATCAATTTAACTGGCCTCCCTCCTATGGTTGGTTTTTTATTGGCAGGCTTTACCCTTAACTTTATTGGCTTTGAATCAACCGATAATCTTGTCACGTTAGCTAATTTGGGTGTTACTTTACTATTATTTTCAATCGGCCTAAAACTAGATATACGGACCCTCTTCAAGTCTGAAGTATGGGGCGGTGCAAGTATCCACCTGATTGCGAGCCTCATTTTCTATACCGCTATTTTATTTGTTATCAAGCAGCTTGGTGTGTCTCTTTTTGCAGGTTTAGATATTTTCGGCATTGTACTTATCTCCTTTGCTTTAAGCTTTTCCAGTACCGTATTTGCAGTCAAAATATTAGAAGACAAGAGTGAAGCAAACTCTCTTTATGGGCGTATTGCGATCGGCATACTGATCATGCAAGATATTTTCGCTGTATTATTTTTAACTATTTCAGTTGGTAAAATACCGTCTATTTGGGCCATCGGTTTAATTGCCCTTCCCTTGATTAGGCCGCTGTTATATAAATTATTAGACAAAGCAGGACATGGAGAGCTACTCGTTTTATATGGTTTCTTTTTAGCGCTAGTCGTCGGTGCAGGTTTATTTGAAAGTGTTGGCATGAAAGCTGATTTAGGGGCGTTAATAGCGGGTATGTTATTGGCAGGACACCCAAGCGCAAAAGAAATGGCACGCTCATTATTTAATTTAAAGGAGCTATTTTTAGTCTGCTTCTTTTTAAATATAGGTTTTGGTGGCTTACCTAATGTCGACCATTTAATGATTGCAGCTGTCTTATTAGTATTGCTCTTTGGTAAAATTGCTCTTTATTTTTTAACCCTCAGTAAATTTAAATTGCGCTCACGTACTTCTTTATTTGCCGCTTTTAGTTTAGCAAATTATAGCGAATTTGGATTAATTGTTGCTTCACTCGCCACTCATAAAGGTTGGTTAACAAGAGACTGGTTAATCATTACCGCTATCGCTGTTTCATTAAGTTTTATCATTGCCGCTCTATTAAATAAATATGCAGATGCTATTTACGACCACTATCGAATCGCACTTAAGCGTTATCAAGCAACGCGCTTACACTTAGATGACCGACCTGTTCGTGTGGGTGATGCTCAAATATTAGTAATGGGGATGGGTCGAATTGGCGTAGGGGCTTATGATGCGTTAAAAACGACCTATGGTGAAAAAGTAATGGGCATTGATTATAACCATCTAACAACATTACAGCATAGAGAAGTAGGAAGACGAGTGATCACAGGTGATGCACTCGACTCTGACTTTTGGACTAAATTACAGCTCACTAATAATATTAAGCTTATCCTACTCGCAATGCCGGACCATAATGGTAACCGTTATGCGGCAGAACAATTAAACAATATTAAAAACTGCAGTTTCAAAGTTGCAGCGCTTGCTCATTACAAAACCGATGAACAAGAGTTAAATGCTCTAGGTGTTAACTTAGTATTTAATATGTACGAAGAAGCCGGTGCAGGTTTTGCTCGCCATGTATGGACAGATTTCCAAGCGATTTTAGGTAAAAGTCCACAGAAAATGGACTTATAAAGAGAAATATCAATACATCAGTGATTTTTGTTAAAAAATTGTACTGATTTCGTGTGACTTTTGATGCTTATTCTGCAAAAATCATATCTCTCAATATGTTGATCTAGTTTGATCACGAAGCACGTCAGTTAATAAACTTGTGCTTAAAAGTAATTCAAGAAGTAACGGGTAACTTTACTATCCGTTTACAATAAAAAAGGTAACCCTATGTGTTCTATTTTTGGTGTGCTCGACATTAAAAGCGATCCTATCGCATTGCGCCAACAAGCAATTGAAATGTCAAAACTGCTTCGTCATCGCGGCCCAGATTGGTCTGGCGTTTATTCTTCTGATAAAGCGATCCTTGTTCATGAACGTCTTTCTATCGTTGACGTGAATACAGGTGCACAGCCTTTATACAATCAAAATAATACACACATACTTGCTGTAAATGGTGAAATCTACAATCACAAAGAATTAGCGAAAGAGCTAACGTGTGGTTATCAGTTTAAAACTAAATCTGATTGCGAAATCATTCTTGGTTTATACGAAGAAAAAGGTAATGCCTTTTTAGACGACCTAAACGGCATCTTTGCTTTCTGCTTATACGACGAAGAAAAAGGTAAATACTTAATCGGCCGTGATCACATGGGTATTATCCCACTGTATCAAGGTTGGGATGAGCATGGTAACTACTATGTTGCGTCTGAAATGAAAGCATTAACACCTATTTGTTCAAAAGTATCTGAGTTCCCACCAGGGCATTACTTAGATAGTGAAATCGGCGAGTTAACTAAATACTACACGCGTGATTGGATGGAATTTGATGCTGTTAAAGACAATGGCGGCAGTGCAGCTGAAATTGGCGAAGCATTAGAAGCAGCGGTAAAACGCCAACTAATGTGTGATGTACCTTACGGTGTATTATTATCAGGTGGTTTAGATTCATCTGTTATTTCAGCAATCACTCAAAAGTTTGCTAAGCAACGTATCGAAGATAATGATGAGACTGGCGCTTGGTGGCCACAACTACATTCATTCTCTGTTGGTCTTGAAGGTTCACCAGATTTAGCTGCTGCACAAAAAGTGGCTAATGAATTAGGTACCGTTCACCACCCTATTATCTTTACTGTACAAAACGGTATCGATGCGCTTAAAGAAGTTATCTATCATTTAGAAACTTATGATGTAACGACTATTCGTGCTTCTACGCCAATGTACTTAATGGCGCGTAAGATTAAAGCGATGGGTATCAAAATGGTACTGTCAGGTGAAGGCGCTGATGAAATATTCGGTGGTTACTTATACTTCCATAAAGCACCCAATGCTAAAGAGTTCCATGAAGAGCTAAACCGTAAACTAAGCAAACTACACATGTTTGACTGTTTACGTGCTAACAAATCAATGGCTGCTTGGGGTATCGAAGCGCGTGTACCATTCTTAGACAAAGAGTTCTTAGACGTAGCAATGCGTACTAACCCTGAACTTAAAATGATCAAAGATGGCAAAATTGAGAAAAACATCTTACGTGAAGCATTTGATGGTCAATTGTTACCAGAAGTTTTATGGCGTCAAAAAGAGCAATTCTCTGATGGTGTTGGTTACAACTGGATTGATACGCTAAAAGCGCATATTGAAACACAAGTAACTGATCTACAACTTGAGAGTGCGGAATTCAAATTCCCAATTAATACACCAGATACGAAAGAAGCTTACTTCTACCGTAGTATTTTTGAAGGCCACTTCCCACTTGATAGTGCAGCAGAATGTGTTCCTCATGGTAAATCTGTTGCTTGTTCAACAGTTGAAGCATTAGCATGGGACGCAAGTTTCCAAAACAATGCTGACCCATCGGGTCGTGCAGCTGGCATTCATAACGATGCTTACGCGCAAAAATAAGTTTCATGATTAACTGATACTATAAAGCGCTCTCTGAGCGCTTTTTTTATACCCTTTTTTTATAGATTTTTATGGAAGTAAGAAAATGAATACAAATAATTGTTTATGTAAAAGTGGTCAAGCATACCAACAATGTTGTCAGCCTTTTCATCAATTACAGCAAAAACCAGATACTTGTGAACAATTAATGCGTTCTCGATTCAGTGCTTTTTGTTTGCAATTAGGTGAATACTTATTTTCTACTTACCATCCCAACTTTCGTAACGATTTAACTATTGAGCAACTCTCAGAAAAATCATTAGATTGGAAAAACTTAGAGATTGTTCATTCTAATGATGGATTAAATAAAGGCACTGTGGAATTCAAAGCTTGGTATTTATTTGAAGATCAACTGCATTGTCATCATGAGCTTTCTCACTTTGTGAAAGAGCATGATCAATGGCTTTATTGTGATGGGACTTTTTATCCTGGTGAAAAATCAGGTAAGATACAGCGCAATGATACTTGCCCCTGTGGCAGTGGAAAGAAATATAAAAAATGCTGTGCTTAACAGTAGAATCGAATCAATAGAGAAAATAATGGAAAAGAAAACACTACTAACAAATTGCCCTGATGCAAAAGGGTTAATTGCACAAATTACTAATATCTGTCAAAAGCACCAATTGAACATCGTTAAAAATAATGAATTTGTTGATCATCAATATAATCGTTTTTTCATGCGTACAGAAATTGAAGGTATTTTTAATGACCACACTTTATTGGCCGATTTAGATTTAAATTTACCAAAAGGTTCTTCACGCGCTCTTATTAATGCAACAACACGTAAACGTATTGTCATTTTAGTCACTAAAGAAGCACACTGTCTTGGTGATATTTTAATGAAGAGTACGTATGGCGGGATTGATGTAGAAATTGCAGCAGTTATTGGCAATTACGATGCATTAGAAGATTTAGTCACTAAATTCAATATTCCTTACCACACAGTAAGCCATGAAGGGCTAACACGTGAAGAGCATGAAGATAAAGTATTAGAAGCGATTGCACCTTACACGCCAGACTACGTTATTTTAGCGAAGTATATGCGTATTTTAACGCCAAAATTTGTTGAAGCTTATTCAAATAAACTGATCAATATCCATCATTCATTTTTACCTGCTTTTATCGGTGCTAAGCCTTACCAGCAAGCATTTGATCGCGGAGTTAAAATTATTGGTGCAACCGCCCACTTTGTGAATAATGACTTAGATGAAGGTCCAATCATTACTCAAGATGTCGCTCATATTGACCATGCTTATAATGCAGAAGCATTAGCTAAAGCAGGTAGAGATGTTGAAAAATCAGTATTAAGTCGTGCCTTGCAACAAGTACTAGATGACAAAGTATTTGTTTACGCTAATCGTACTGTTGTTTTTAAATAGTTTTTAAATCGTTTTTAGGTCCTTGTTAGAACGATTTTTAAACCAAAAAAAGCCTTAACTACCTGTTTGATAGTTAAGGCTTTTTTATCTACTTTTTATTACCTGATTATTTTTACAAGCAGGTAATAATTCATCTTGTCAGCTGTCCGACTAAGATTTAGTTTTCTGCTCAGGCGCCATATAAGCTTGTAAGTCATCAATTGAAGCCGTTGTGACATGCTCACCATTTAATGAGAAATTAACAAGCTCACCTACTTTCTCGCCACGTAATACCGCTTTTTCACCGGTTGTATAAACAATATCGTAATCAATCGTGTTTTCATTAACAGGATTAACTTCTACAGAATAAACAGATTTTTCAGTATCCGATGCTTTAGTGCCAGACTTTTGCGACAATGGTTTTAAAGGCGCTTTTCTTAATGATGGGTCTAAATTATCATTAATTTGATATTGCGTTTTCACTTCAGAATCAAAAATATGTGGGCTACCATTTAATGGGTTTGACCCAGTCCAAAACTCAAGAGAGTTAAAAACAACAACATCAACAGCCAGCGTCAATGCATAAACAGGGAATAATAATATATTTACGCCACCGCGTGCATATCGGTTATCGACAACTTCTAAGTTAAATTGCATCACCTTGTCTGTCACAGCGTTACTACCAACACAAGCCGACAAAGCACTCGTTAATGAAGCGACTGTCGCTACCATCGCTACTTTCTTAACCGCTACTTTAGATATTTTATTCATCATAAAATTTTTCCTACCCTGATATACAAACAAAAACTAACTAATAAAAACTAACTTTTTAAATCTGATGTTCTGACAGCTTGTTACAAGTGAAGTTCAAAGTCCACTTTAGCAGCCTCAGAAAATACGTTATATGAAATGAAAATAGGAGAAAAATAACAAATAAAAAAGTGATAAGTGAGAAATAAGAAGTGAAAAAGTAAAAGGTGAACTCTAACAAATGAAAAAGAAGAGATCAGAAATAAAAATTATGAAATGGACATCACTTATAATGAACTTGTAGAGGTCGATTCACTAAATCCATGTTTTTATATTCATCTAATAAACTTACATCTACCCCTATCGGTTTTTTACTATCACGCTCTTCAATCAGTGAATTTGATTGATAAGCTGCATTCATACGTTGCTTCTTGAGCAAGGGTAAATTATCTAACAACTCTTCTGGGAATTGAGCACCTTGTTGCTTTGATAATAATGCTTCATTGGTTATTAACTGTTTAAAGCGAATATCAATTAACTTCTTTTGTTGCAAATCATTATTCAATTCAACTAATAACTTCTCTGATGGCCCTTCATTTACTAAGGGCTGTGCGTTAGGTAATTCAAAGTAAGCGCGTAAATCAGTTGGTTTTTTAAGTAAGTCTTCTTCTGATTTGATTTCAAACTGAGCGAAGTCGCGAGCATCATCTGACAAAAAACTTAACAACAGATTAAATTTATCACGAGTACCACTATGAACAGCAGTATTTAGCTGTTGTCCTAGTTGCCATTCGTTGATAACGATCTGTTGGTTAAGATGCTCAATATTCATACTAAAAACACTTCCTCACGCTTATTGTTTAATAAAGTATTCTCTTTATCGGCAACAACCTGATTTTATTTAGTGTTTTTTCAATTTTAATCTTCACAAGCGATCATTTTCTGATATTATGCATCTCGAAATAACGGAGGGGTTCCCGAGTGGCCAAAGGGAACAGATTGTAAATCTGTCGCGAAAGCTTCGGTGGTTCGAATCCACCTCCCTCCACCATTTCATGTTCAATTAACTTGAGGCCATCAAGTTTCAATACTCTGCTTAAATATTGCTAATTTCCTTATTTACATTATAAATACACTTCTTAAAAATTGATTTTATTGCTATTTTTATGACTTTTAAAAAAGTTTTTTATAAACAAAAATACTCTACAATCCTACTCATACCAATCATATTAAATAAAACGTCTATTTAAACTGTTAATACAATCTATTTCTTGATTATAAATTTCGTAAATATAACAGACATTTACAACTAGGGAGTCGGCTGTTTTAACAAGCAAAATAGATAAACTATTTATTTGACTGGCATCACATACTCTTTTTTCTCTTTAACGTTGACAGCGTCTTAAATGATTAACATGAGTTTTGTTTCGTCTTTTTTAATTTTTTAGTCTTTTGTTTAATTTAACCGGTATCAATTATGTTTCATTACCATGATAAAAAAATCTTAATAGTAGATGATCAAAAAGCATTTCATGTGATGCTTAAAGCCATGTTGACCAACCAAGGAGCCAAAGACATTACGTTTGTCGATACCATCGAACAAGCGGTTAAAATAGCGAATGTGGTTAGATTTGATATTTATCTTCTGGATTACAACCTAGGTTCGGGGAAAAATGGCGTGCAGCTATTGGATTATTTAAAGAAAAACGATCTAATACCAGACCATGCTCTGTGCTTTATTATCACAGGTGATAGTAATAAAAGAATGGTATTAACAGCGATTGAAAAGTCGCCCGACGATTATCTAATGAAGCCTTTTTCTCCTGTTCAACTAAGTACTCGCTTAACTGCAGCAACACATCGTAAGGTAATGCTACAAGCCATTTATAGAGCGATTGCAGATAAGAAGTACGAATTAGCTATCTCACTTTGCCAGCAAAAAATTGACCAAGCCCCCGAGTATAGAAACCTATGTAAAAATTTACTCGCAGAAATTTATATTCAAACAGAAGATTTTGAGAATGCAGATCGTATTTTAAAACCTTTAATTGAGCTAAGACCGTTAGTGCGTCCTTGTATAAGCTTAGGAAGATCCTACTTTCTACAAAAGGAATATAAAAAATCAATCGAGATATTAACGCGCTTGATTGAAGACGCTCCATTACAAATGGAAGCTTATGGATGGTTGGCCCGTTCATACAAAAGAGACGGCCAATTAAATAACGCCTTAAGTATATTAACTCAAGCGGCAAATACCACACATCATAGTATTGAGCGTCACCAAGAAGTTGCCTTATTAGCGAATGAAATGGAAGAGTATGTTGTCATGCTCAATAGCTACTACTCTATTTTACATTTAAGCCGTAGCTCTTTTTACCCTGACCCTTGCCATCTTGCTAACTATCTACGCAGTATTATTGATTTAGCGAAACAAGAAAAAGACATGGGAGAACGAAGACTCATATTGAAAAAAGTGTCTTCTGCTCTGTATCAAAGCCGCTTTGAAGAAGGCAAAAATAAAGATTTTAATTTTAATGGCTTCGATGAAATATATCAGGCTAATGTTCATTTTGCGCTGAATGAACCACTTAAAGCGAAACGCCGTATATTTAATACCTTAAAGAATACCAATCAAGCGGTTGTCGATTTTGATACGACTTTTTTAATAGAAAGCTCATTCTCGTTATTAAATATCGGTGAGTTTGATGAAGCAGAGCCGCTCTTAGAAGAGCTTAAACAGCGACATATTATTGACCCGACAACTGCCATTAATGTTAAGAAATATACCGGTGATTTATTAACAAAACGTATTGAAAACTTTAAAGGTTACAATAAAGCAGGTATTGAATTTTTTACAGCCAACGAATACCAAGCAGCATTAGACAGTTTTGAAAGAGCATTAATATTAGAACCGCTGAATTCTGGTGCTATCTTAAATCGATCTCAAGTATTTATTCATATGCTACAAGAAAAACCTGCTAATAAAGATGAGTTGATAACACAATTTCAAAGCAGTATTGCCTTATTAAATAACACTCATTTACCAGAAATGCATGCTGAACGATTAAATGCGTTACGTCATGAACTCAAAAAGATTAAAGGGGTCGCGTAACTTTTCGTACCACCTTTATATCCAATAAAATTCAATCACTTGAGACTACTTTTAAGGCATACCTTCAACGAGTCACTTTGTTAAAGAATCTATGTTAAAGAATCCATGTTAAACACAGAAGCGTGCATACAGAATCAATTAATAAGTGACTTTGATATTAAAATATCCCTCAAAGAGACTTAAGCTAATGTTTTAGAAGGACCGAATACTTCATAAAATATTTGATCATCATTAACCTGCAGCGCTTTTAATTGCTTATATACCGCTTTCATCATCGCTAATGGACCACAAATATAAAACTCAGCTTCTGTTAATGGCAAATCGGCTTTAATAGCATCAATATTGATAATACCTTGGTGGAATTTATCTTTTTGAGATGATGTCTCTTTATCTTGATAAAAAATATGAGCCTGTACTTTTCCAGCATCCGCTAATTCATCTAATTTACTTTTAAATGCGTGATGTAATTCATCCAATGTACCGTGTACAAAATGTGTTTCTCGAGATGGAGTCTGAGTGGTTAATGTTTCTAGCATGGCTTGCATTGGCGTAATGCCTACACCACCACTAATTAATACCACTGGGCGCTGTGTTTCCTGCAATACAAACTCACCATAAGGGTTAGAAACTTGTACCGTACCGCCTTGTTCAAGCTTCTCATGTAAATAGTTAGAAATTAAACCATCACCCTGTTCATTCTGTTCTTTTTTAACTGAAATACGATAGCCGCTTTGATCAAACGCACTAGATAAACTGTATTGACGAATTTGATGATTTGGTGCGCCTTCAGGATGTAAATGTAATGCAATATATTGCCCTGCTTGATAGGCAGAGACTTTACCTTGGTCGCTAGGCTGTAAATAGAATGATGTGATTAATGGCGTTTCTTGGTGTTTTTTCACTACAGTAAATTCACGCGTTTCTGACCATCCGCCCTCTTTTTCTGCGCTCTCTTGGTATAGCTGTTTTTCTCTTTCAATGAATACATTAGCTAATACACCATAACCGCTTGCCCAAGCTGAAATAACGTCATCACCTGGATTTAATATTTCTTTAATTGACTCCAACAACGCCGCGCCAACTAATGGATAGTGTTCTGGTTTGATACCTAAACTTGCATGCTTTTGAGCGATACGTTCAACGTCCCCCAAAATAACTGATAAATTATCAACGTATTTAGAAAAAGCATAAACCGCCATTGCTAACGCTTGCTTTTGATTACCACTTTTTTGGTTTGTCATATTAAAAATATTTTTTAATTCAGGGTTTTTCTCTAATAAAATTTGGTAAAAACGCCCAGTGATCTGTTCTCCGTATTCAGCTAACGCAGGTGCACTTGATTTTATAATTTTTATTTCATTGTCAGTTAACATAACTCGCCCTTTTAAGTTGCATTTAAAATACTTGTTTAAATTTATAACTGGCATATTAAATACTTATTTTAAAAGATGCAAATAAAATGCATAATTAAAAAATATAAAAATAGCTTCTACGTTACAATAGAAAATATCAATATAAAAAACAACAGAAACGAAGACGATTCGCTGCCCATAAAAATTAGCTTATCGATGAGAATAAAAGGATTTATACAATGAAAAGGTCGACACATTGCAATTAACTAAACATACGGATTATGCGATTCGTGTTTTAATTTATCTCAATACACAACTTGATCAAGAGTCATTATCTAAAGCGACCGATATTGCTTCACTTTTTGGTATCTCATTTAATCATTTAACCAAAGTTGTTCACCATTTAGGGAAAGCAGGATTTATTCAAACGGTTAGAGGAAAAAGCGGCGGTATTAAGTTAGCTAAGCCCGCTGATTTAATTAACTTAGGTGACGTTGTTTCGATCATGGAAAACACGCTTGATCCAATCAATTGTTCAGAACCACCTTGTCGATTACAAAGTGTTTGCCTTGTTAAACCGATTTTAAATAGAGCTATGAAGGCGTTTCTAGATGAATTAAATAAACACACTTTAGCTGATATCTGTCTTGCTAAAAGTAATGACGTTTGGACATTAGAGCTCCATGATCCACTTCAGCTTTAATATAAAATTAGTATTAATATCATCTTGAATTTAAGTGCTGAACCTAAGTGAAAAGCAGTTAAGTATGATTAAATAGAGTTGAATATAATTAAATAAACTGAGATGTTATTTCAGCACTTGTCGAGCGTAATCGATCACTTGTTCACTCAACTGCTGCATTAATTCGCCGCCTAATTGCCAACAATGCC
This sequence comes from Psychromonas sp. SP041, assembly GCF_000470315.2. Taxonomy (GTDB): domain Bacteria; phylum Pseudomonadota; class Gammaproteobacteria; order Enterobacterales; family Psychromonadaceae; genus Psychromonas. Next base: position 21,449 of record NZ_CBRF02000002.1, on the reverse strand, counting down.
AGTACAAAGGAACACGTACCTTATGTTCTGGTAAAATATCCACCAGCCGACCACTTTTTAAATGCGTTTCAACACTGAAGTGACTATTAAAACTATAAGCACCACTGGCAAGTGTTAAATCAATAAAAGCTTCAGATGAACGTATCGTATGGCAAGGATATTGGCCCATTTGTAACCCAAAGTGTTCACGTAAAAAAGCTAAATGCATATCGTCATACTGATCGAAAGACATTGCAGGCGCATGTTGTAATGTTTGCTTATTCACGCCTTGTTTAAAGAAACGTTCTATAAAGTCAGGGCTCGCCACGCACACATATTCCATATAACCCAAAAAATGACTATCACTACCGCTAATGGCTTTAGCTTTACTGCTTAAACAAGCTAATGCTTCTCCACTGCGCATTCTTTCCCAGGTAGTCGATTCGTCTTGAACAAATAAATTTAATTGAATGTTTTTAGTCTGCAGTAACGGGCTTAATGCAGTAATTAGCCAACTCGCTAAGCTATCTGCATTAACCGCTAAAGGCAACGTTTGGGCTTGATTGCTTTGGAGATCTAACTGTTGGTTAAGCTCCATCTCTAATTGTAATACTCGTTGATAATGCCCTAGTAATAAACGCCCTAAGTGGGAAGCCTGAGGTGGCGTTGAACGGATCAGTAACGGCTCACCAAAGTGTTTTTCAAGTAACTTGATACGCTGAGACACGGCTGACTGGGTAATAAAAAGACGTTGCGCAGCACGGTCGAAACTTTGCTCCATCACCACTGCATCTAACGCTTTTAACAGCTTATAATCAACATTACTTAAATCCATTCCATCACGACCTTAATTTAAAAATCACTTTCTTAGAGATTTAAAATAAATACGTTAGTAAACGTCAAAAGCAACGTTAACAATATTGAGTTACTCGTATTAACAACATTTACGCGCCACATTAGAAATTTTAATTAAACATTAAATTTATTAGCTACACTAACAGTTTAAATAAAATTATAGTAGCCCCCTCTTTTTCATCACCTATCATGAGTATCTATGTTCAGCACCTACTTTACTGGTTTAACATTAATGGCCACCTTAATTATGCCAATAGGCATGCAGAATGCGTTTGTATTAAATCAAGGGATACGTCGTCAACATCATTTATTTGTTGCGACATTTTGTTCACTTGCGGATGCCATCTTTATGTCTGTCGGTGTATGGGGAGGTGCAAAAGTATTTACGACTTTTCCATGGTTACTAACTAGTATTGGCATACTCGGTGCAATTTTTATGTTCTATTACGGTTCTTTATGCTTTAAGAGTGCGTTTGCAGGCGGCAATAATTTACAAACTGACGACAAGAGTAGAAGCTTCAAAGCTATCGTATTAGCTTGTTGTGCATTTACAATTTTAAACCCACATGTGTACATTGATACCATTGTTATATTAGGTGGGTTTGCAGCAAACCTAACCGCAGAGCAACGTCCTTGGTTTGTCTTCGGCGGTGTAAGCGCTTCATTTATTTGGTTCTTTGGCCTTTCTTTATTAGGTCAAAAATTAGCTCCTATTTTATCTAAACCTAAAAGCCAACAAATTATCGACTTTGTTATTGCTATTATGATGTGGGTGATTGCAGCTTATTTACTATATTATGTTGTTACAAATTAAATGATTACTTTAAAAGTAGGAAGTAATCACAATGCGATTAGAGAATAGTTAAAAGATAAAAGGAAGTCACCAGTGAGCAATCTATCAAACACACGTAATGTCAGAGTCAATGAAGTCGATATATTACGTGGTATGGCGATTGTATTGATGGTGATATTTCACTTTTGCTATAACCTTGCTGCTTTCGACTGGTTAGACATTAATACCAATAAAGATATTGAATGGCGTGTATTTAGAGCCGTTATTGTATCTGGCTTTTTATTAGCGGTAGGAATGAGTAGCTACTTAGTTTATTCGACGCACGTAAACTTAATAAAACTCAGTAAAGCAGTGACGAAGTTAGTTGTCGTTGCTTTATTACTGACCGTCGGCAGCTTATTTATGTACCCGAATGCTTGGGTGTATTTTGGCATCATTCACTTTATTGCCGTGGCTTTACCCATATCAGTAATATTCGCTCGCTTCCCCACCACCGCCTTGGTGATTGGTGTTACTTGCTTGATAAGTTACCAATTGGATTGGATAAGTATGCGACCTATCTGGCTATGGTCAGTAGAACACTTAGGTATTCCTCGAAAAACGACTGACTTAGTGAGCTTTATCCCATGGATTTCGCCGGTATTAATTGGCATTTATGTCATGCACAAGTCGTTATTTAATATCAAAATAGCAGAAAATATGATGAGTAATAAACTCGCCTTTCTTGGCAGACACTCATTAGCGATTTACCTCATCCATCAACCTATCATGTACGGCGCTATGTTAGCGATTAGTAAGTTATAAAATCTATTTATGTAACAACCATTAAGTAAGGTGGTCGCTATAAAAAGACAATAATAAATAGCGTCATCAATATAGTGGCAAACATAGTAATAAAAATAATGGTAAGCTTCGTGACCGTTTAAAATAAAAATAACGCCTAGTTATAGTAAAAATATAACTTCACGTTACAATCTCAACATCAAAACAATTATTTATTTAATCATTAGGAATTCTATTTTGCATAGTCTTGCACAACTTAAAGCAGGAAAACTAACAGGCATTAAGCGCTTACAACTATCCGAAAATTTAACAGAATTTCCAATGGAAATTCTAACCTTAGCTGATAGCTTAGAGATATTAGATTTATCAAATAATCAATTAAGCACCTTGCCTGATGAAATAAAACAACTGACTCACCTTAAAATTATTTTTGTTTCTAATAATTGCTTCAAAGTACTACCAACCGCTTTAGGTGGTTGTCCATTATTAGAAATGGTTGGTTTTAAATCAAACCAAATCCAGGAAGTACCGGCTGAATCATTGCCACTACAACTACGTTGGTTAATTTTAACTGATAATAAAATAACCAGTTTGCCGGAGGCATTAGGTGAGCGAACGCGTTTACAGAAACTCGCCCTAGCAGGTAACCAACTTAGCCGATTACCAAAAAGTACAGACCAACTAGTTAACCTAGAGCTATTACGTATTTCTGCCAACCAGTTATTGGCTTTTCCAATACAATTATTAATCTTGCCTAAATTGGCTTGGTTAGCTTTTTCTGGTAATCCATTTTGTGAAACTGATTTAGAAATCAAATCGGTTCCCGAAGTTGCTTCAACGGATTACCGTTTATTAGAGGTATTAGGTCAAGGCGCATCAGGTATTATTTATCAGGCTAATTGGACTGATACAGCGAATCAAGAGAACGCTTTTCCAGAAGATATTGCAGTTAAAGTCTTTAAAGGGGAAGTGACGAGCGATGGGTATCCTCAAGACGAATTACAAGCTTGTTTAAAATTAGGTCATCATAAAAACTTGGTGAAGTCCGTCGCGCAAGTGAATGAAAGTCATTATTTAGCATTAGTGATGGAACTGATCCCGACTCACTTTAAAAACCTGGGTTTACCGCCTGACTTTCAAACCTGTACGCGTGATACTTTTGAATCAGGATTTAGCTTATCGATTGCTAGCATTAAAAAAATGGTCGATCAGATGCAACAAGTGTTTGAGCATTTGCATGATAACCAGGTTTGTCATGGTGACCTTTATGCACACAATACCTTGTTTGATCAGCAATCAAATATTATTTTTGGTGACTTTGGCGCCGCCAGTATGTACCACATGCTGCTACCCGTTGTTAAAGAAAGTATTAAAGAAATAGAACAGCGAGCACTGATGCACTTTATTGATGACTTGCTGAGAATTTGTGATGTTAATGATAAAAAGTCGCCAGACTACCAAATGTTAAAAGCGTTAGTTCAAGCATAAGTTTGTTGATACACAAAAGTTCTTTAAATATAAAACTAACGACTTAAGCTAAAAAAAGCCTAACAAATTTAATTTGTTAGGCTTTTTTTATTTATAGACCATAGCAAAGTACTTATATATGTTGACTAACGTAAGTCGTCAACTACCGCTAACATCGCCACTAGTGACGCTTCCCCTAATTTAACAGAGCGCTCTGGTGACCACCCCATTGTTGGATCTGGTACATTGTCATTATCTTTAAAAGGCATTTCTAATGTATTAGCAAGGCAATCAAAGTGCTCAGCAACCCAGTTTGTCGCGACTGTCATATTCGCTTCACCCGGTGCATCAACGTCATAACCGAACTCAGACTGGAAATCTGCACTAGCGAGTTTGAATACTTCAGAGAATCGTTCACGTAATGTAGCCAAACGATCGTTATAACTCGGTGTGCCTTGTGATCCGGCTAAGAATACAAAAGGTAACGCTTCATCACCATGCACATCATAAAAGAGGTCAACACCGGTTTCTTTCATTTTATTAATCACATGAAATACTTCAGGGCTTTTTTCGATGCTTGGGTTTAACCACTCACGATTTAAGTTAACACCTGCAGCGTTAGTACGTAAGTGCCCACGTACACTGCCATCAGGGTTCATGTTAGGAACGATATAGAAATTTGCTTTATCTAAAAGTAACTTACCTGTCGCATTATCACTGTCTAACAAGCTATGCATTAAACCGTCAACTAACCATTCGGCCATTGTCTCACCAGGGTGCTGGCGTGCAGTGATCCAGATATTACGTTTATTAGCATCACCATCGCCAATTTTGACTAAGGTTAAGTCACGTTTATCTAATGTTTCACCTAAGTGCTCAAGGCTCACTAGCGGATGCATTTGTACGGCAGCAAGCAGGTCTTGATGACGTTCATAACTGTAAGGCGCAAAGTAAGCAATTTGGATAGTTTCACAATCCATATCTGCAACAATGGTTAACTTTCCCTCTTTATAGAATGTTGGTAGACGAAACCAATGCTGACGATCATAAGAAGCCACTGCTTGATAGTTGTCCCAACCTTCAACATAAGACGCTTCACCTGCATTAAGAATATTAAGAATGTATTGTTCGCCTACTTCACCGTCGATACGAAAGTTAAACCATTGAAAAAACTCTCCGCCAAAGTCTGGACGAATAGCCAATTGGATATCTTTTTTATCTTCTAAATTAATAACTTCAATATTACCTGCATCGAAATTAGCAGTGATACGCATAGCTTTTCCTTAATTAGTATTTTACGAATTACCCTGAGCATAAACGATCCTAAACAAACAGCAAAGCAGAGTTAATCAATGGCTGACAATTTAACTGAACGACGGTGGCTGAATCTGCGGGATCTACCCTTTTCACCGTAAGCGCGTTACACCAGATTATTTTGGCGTGAATGTATTTTGCTTAAAAAACCTTGATGTAAAAGGTATCGCTTTAAAAGATATTCCAGTTCGCTCTACCTTGGGCGCCGGAATGAAGTGAACATTAAATAAAACATATTAAATCAAGAATATTAAATAAAAGATATTAAGCTAAACATTGGAAACTATTATAATGTAAATGACCGACTATCTAACTGTGTAGTACCTTATGACAGTCGTGCTCTAATTCTATATTCTAAGCTTATACACGATGGCTGTGCGCTAGCTCACAATGCAATTAAAAAGCTAATTGCTAATCCATAAAACCAGACCAAATCGACGCTATTAAATTGATCTTCATGTTATTTTTTAATAAATACTACAATACCACATAAGGTTATTTTAATGAAAAAACAACTACTTGCTATCTCAACACTCATGGCAATCTCTTCTTTTGCAACTGCAAATGTTCAGTTTTCTGATCAAGATGGAACATTAGGCGAACCGGCTAAATACACGCAATTCCAACATGTATTAACAGAGTCAGAGTTACAAATTTCCGATGCGGAAGGTAAAAAAGGCAACAAAGAATATTTTGCATTAGATGGTAATTTTGATGGCATTGTTAACCAATACTTTTATGTTGATAAAAAGAGTGAAGCACTTGTTTTCAAAATGAAAAATGATCACCTTCGTAACGAAGTACGCGTTCATAAAAACTTCCGTACTGATTTACCTAATAAACTTTATACATTAAGCGCTGAAGTTGAAATGATTGATCCCACTGGTTCAATGAAAAACTCAGACTCAAAACAAAATGAAATAACTTTCCTACAAGTACACAACAAAGGGTTAGATAACCAAGGTACGCACAATGTGCCACATCCCCTACTTCGCGTTGTTTGGAAAGAAGATGCTAATTCAGTAAAAAGCCATTTCTGGGCACTGGTTAAAAATAATGCGGTCATTTGTAAAGGGTCGTTTGGCAAAAAGAATAAAGATAAAGAGATGTGTAAAGCTGATGTTGCTTACAAGAAATATGATTTAGGTAAAGCACCTTTAAATAAAGCGACGGCTTTTGACATCACTGTCGGCAATAAACAATTAGTGATTGATGTAGATGGTAAACGTCTTGTTGAACATGATATTGATTACTGGCGCCACCTGTTAAGCTACTTTAAAGCTGGCGTATACAATCAATTCACTAATGGTATGAGTGAAGCGCATTTCAATAAACTTGAATATAAAGCGTTAGAAACTAAATAAACTTAATAAACTTAATTAATACCAATTTAGCTTAAAGGCTTAACTCAAAAAAATAGGCACGCCATTAAATAATGGCGTGCCTATTAAAAGCGTTTATTGTATAAAGATTAGCATGATAAACCTCGTACCGACGGTATCACTCACTTCAAACCTGAAACGGGAAAGAGTCAGTAAAAAGCTTAATCAATCTGTAAATACTTATGCATTTGTACTGACAAACGCCAATTACGCTCAATACATGTTTTCATACATAACGCGGTGGCTTTTGCTTTTTGAGAAATGGGTTGTAAGCAAATCGTTTTATCTTTAATAGATGTTATTTTCGATAATAAAACATCTAATTGCTCTATATCTTTTTCGGTGCCCACTGGATGCTTGATTTCATTAGCACGTTCCAATGCTTCTTTTAACACTTCCTTCTTACCACGCATGTTCACTTTAGGTGACAAAGTAACCCAAGTTTGTGCATCGACTAGAACAGGATAAGTGCCACTCGTTTCTAATTGAATATCAAACCCAAATTCATGTAAGACCTGAGTTAACTCTCGTAGGTCGTACATGCATGGTTCACCGCCAGTGATCACAATCAACTTTGCGCTGTAACCTAAGCGTTTTATTTCATCAACAATGTCTTTCGCTGAACTATCAGCCCAACGATCAGATTCATTGCTTTTATCTGTTAATAAAATTAAATCAGACTTTTTAGCAGGATCAATTTCCCACGTATGCTTAGTGTCACACCAAGCACAACCAACGTCACACCCTTGTAAACGAACAAAAATTGCAGGCACACCGGTATAAAAACCTTCGCCTTGAATGGTTTGAAACAGTTCATTTACTTTATAGTTTTGTGTCATTGACGTAAAATGCCTTATTTGATCTTGCTCACTCTTTTAGTGGGCTGTTTTTATACCCGTGATATCGCAAGATGTAAAGTCAGCAACGTAAATAGTACTATTAAATAGCTATTAGACTGGGCTTTATAAACATCGAGAGATCACTTCGCTATCAAGCAATACAATAGGAAATACAGTGTCATGAGCAAAAAAGTAGTGGTTATATATTCTGGTGGGATGGACTCATACACTGTTTTACACAAAGCCATTGAAGAAGGCTTAACACCTTATGCGTTAACTTTTGATTATGGGCAACGCCATGTTAAAGAAGTCCAAGTTGCAGAACAGGTATGTAAAGAACTAGGCGTTCATCATAAAGTGATTGATATTACCTCAATCAATCAAATCATTGGCGGCTCATCATTAACAGATAGCTCAATAGAAGTGGCACAAGGTGATTACGAAGAAACTAATATGCTTAATACTGTGGTACCAAATCGTAATATGATTTTATTATCATTAGCGATTGGTTATGCCGTTTCATTAAAAGCAGAACAAGTTTATTACGGTGCACATTCTGGCGACCATGATATTTACCCTGATTGTCGCCCGGTTTTTCTTGAAAAAATGAATGATGTTGCAGCTGTTGCTAACTATGAAAAAACTGAAATCCATGCCCCTTATCTACAAACAGATAAAATAGGTATTTTAAAAGACGGCATTAGAATGGGTTTAGATTATGCTAAAACATGGACCTGTTATAACGGTCGTGAGCAAGCCTGTGGCCAATGTGGAAGTTGTGTAGAACGTTTGCAAGCCTTCGAAAAAAATGGCATGACAGATCCAATTGCTTACGAAGCTTAAATAAAATGTACTTGAGTATGCTGAGCTAAAGAGCAAATGTTCAATGGTAAGTCTTGGAGACTAACGAGCTGAATACTAATGAGCTAAAGGCCGAGTAATCATTGATAAAAGGTAAACGCTAATGAAAAATATTAACCTCTATTTTAATAAAAAAGTGGTCATTGATACGCAACAGCAACCTTGGGTCAATAGCCCAATGGCAGGTGTTCGACGTAAACCATTAGCGAGATCAGAAGATCAAGTACATATTACCAGTATTGTTGAATATGCAGCGAACTCCTATTTTAGGAAGCATCCTCACCCACAAGGCGAAGAGATTTTTGTATTAGAAGGGATATTTTCAGATCAAGATGGAGACTACCCTGCAGGCAGTTATTTACGTAATCCACCTAATAGCCAGCATAAACCTTTTAGTGAGCTAGGTTGTCTTATCTTCGTTAAACTAAATCAGTTTATGCCTACTGATTTAAAAAGTATTCGAATTAATACAACGACAACAGAATGGTTACCGGGTATTGGTAGCTTACAAGTAATGCCTTTACATAGCGTTGAAACACAACATACCGCCTTAGTGAAATGGCCAGCAGGTGAGCATTTTCAGCCTCACAGACATTTTGCAGGGGAATAGATATTAGTGATTTCAGGTACTTTTAAAGATGAATTTGGAGCCCACCCCCAAACATACTTGGATACGCAGCCCTCACATGAGTCAACATGCCCCTTTTGTAGAAGAATAAACGGCCATATTAGTTAAAACGGGTCATCTACCACTAAATTAATACAGTCCGCAACGCTCTAAAATAGGGGTTTCAGCTTTAATTTGCATATTATTTGCACTTTTGCTATTCCAAAATGCAATATTTTTTTATAAAATGAGAGGTTAACCTTATATCTGGCACAATTTATTCCCCCCCTATACGTTTTTATATTAGAGAGCTGAAATGTTATTAGATTCATACTACACCCAGCAAGGCAGCAACATTACAATTAGTGCACAACAAGCAAGTACTTTTGCTAAAAAAGAATGCCAAGATTTTAACCCTATTCACGATCCTAATTCAAAACGATTTTGTGTTCCTGGCGATCTGTTATTTGCGCTAGCATTAAAAGAATATGGTGTTAGTGAATCAATGAGCTTCACCTTTACTAATATGGTTGGTGATAATGTGCCATTAAACTTTCCTGTAGCAACAGGCGGTAATATTGTTATTACTAACGAACAAGGTAAAAGTGTTTTAGAAATAACACAATCAGGCAATACCAGTCACGATCCTCAATTGATTGAATCGTTGATTAAAAACTATGTCGTTTTTTCTGGTCAAAATTTTCCTACATTGTTAATGCCATTAATGAAGAAACATCAAGTGATGTTCAATCCAGCTCGCCCATTAGTAATGTACAACAGCATGAACTTTGAATTTGATAACTTAACACTAACTAATCCATTACATGTTGAGCTAGCAGAAAGTAAACTTGAAGTAGAAGCAAAACGTGCTAATGAGTTTTTGCACTTTGATATTTATGACGGCAATAATGTTATTGGACGTGGCATTAAATCGGTAGTAGTTGGAGGTCTAAAGCCATATGACCATAATTCAATTACAGCCTTTGCAGAAAATTACCTATCAAATCGAAACGCTTTTTAAATGAGTGAACAACGTTACCACATAAAAATCCAATGTATTGGGACACCTCAATACACTGGCTTTTTTAGTTTTAAATACTTTTAAGCTTTTCAGCCTAGATGAAGTCTTAATGCTAATTTCATTAAGGTCGAAAACGTAAATTATCACTCGATAACTGATCGATAGACGTTTTACCCATCAACTTCATATCACGCTCCAACTCGGCACGCATTAAACCCAATGCCCTTTCTACACCCGGTTGACCTGCTGCAGCAAGCGGATACAAATACATCCGGCCAATACCTACCGCTTTTGCACCTAACGATAATGCTTTTAATACATGCGTACCACGCTGTATGCCACTATCAAAAATAACATCTATTTCGTCACCGACTTCTGCCACTATTTCAGCTAATTGATCAAAAGAACTGCGTGAACCGTCTAATTGACGTCCACCATGATTAGAGATAATGATACCCGTACAACCAATTTCAACGGCTTTTCTCGCGTCTTCTCGGCTCATAATGCCTTTTAAACAAAATTGGCCATCCCAAAATTTAACCATCTCCGCCACATCATCCCAGTTCATTGAGGGATCCAACATATTCGTAAAGTAATCGCCGATTGATGTCGCGCCTTTCCCCATGTCCACATGCTCTTCGAGCTGCGGTAAACTAAAAGGTTCGTGGGTAACATAATTAATGCCCCACATCGGTTTAAGCACAAATTGCAACAGACCACTTAGGTTTAAACGAAATGGAATTGAAAAGCCCGTACGTAGGTCACGCTCACGATTCCCCCCCGTAATTGAGTCAACCGTTAACATCATCACTTGCACGCCAGCCGCTTTTGCGCGCTCCATCATCACTTTGTTTAATTCACGGTCTTTATGAAAGTAAAATTGATAAACCTGAGGAGTATTGGTTTGTTTCGCAATCTCTTCCATGCTTACCGTACCCAAAGATGATACGCCAAACATGGTGCCATACTTTTCAGCAGCAGCGGCAACCGCCCTTTCACCTTGATGATGAAATAAACGTTGTAATGCAGTTGGTGAACAATAAACTGGCATAGCTAGTTTTTGACCCATCACGGTGACCGATAAATCTACATCTTTCACACCTGTTAATACACTCGGTATTAAATCACAGGTTTCAAAAGCCGTGGTGTTACGTCTGTAAGTGGTTTCGTCATCAGCTCCACCATCAATATAATTAAAAATAGGACCAGGTAAACGCTTTTTAGCCAAGGTACGAAAATCTTGAAAGTTATGACAATCCTTTAATCTCATTAGCTTCACTGTAATATTCCTTATCTTTTAATTATCTGTGAGTGCGATCTTATGACTTACTATAGTCTTTGATTGATTTCTAATAAATACGACATAAAATAATAGACTCTTTCCTAAAACGGCGTAATAAAATTGAATTCTGCAGATCTCACTTTATTTGCTTATGTTGCGGATACTGGTTCTTTCAGTAAAGCCGCACTGCAAGCTGATTTATCAACGCCAGCACTCAGTAAAAGAATTACTAAACTAGAGCAGTCTCTTGGCGTACAACTTATCCATCGTACTACGCGTCGTCTCAGCTTGACCGAAGCAGGTGAAAGCCTTTATGTTCATGCTAAAAATATAGAAGGCCAAGTCAGCGATGCGATTGCGTCTGTCTCAGCCTTTAGCCAAGGTTTAAGCGGACACATCAAATTATCCGTGCCGACTATCTCTGGCGAACTATTACTCGCCGAGGCCATTGCTGATTTTTGTCAACAATACCCAAATATCAGTGTCGATATGCGCCTTGAAAACAACTTCGTTAACCTCGTTGAAGAAGGTCTCGATTTAGCTGTACGAACAGGAATATTGGAAGACTCTAGTTTAATAGCAAAACCATTAATTCAATCTAACTGGGTGGTATGTTGCTCACCAAGCTATAGAGATAAATATGGTGATGTCACTACCATTGAAGCGCTCAAAACACATAATTGTCTTGCTTATACTTATCAGGCGCAGGGATCTTTTGACTGGCGATTCACTAAAGGTGGAATAGAGGAAACGGTTCGCATCAGCGGCAGTTTAGCCACCAATAATGCACAGGCATTACGTAAAGCAGCCTTAGCAGGTTTTGGTATTGTCTATGTACCTCGTTGTTGTGTTTATGAAGATCTACAAAAAGGGAAGTTAATCAGTATGTTAACTGATTATACACCGAGACAACTCGGCGTGTATGCCATCTACCCTTTCACTAAACATTTACCTGAAAAGTTGAAGCGTTTAATTGAACACCTTAAACAAGCTTATGCAGATAAAAAAGAATACTTTTAAACAAACTAATGAGATGAATAATCTCTCTATAGACTTCATAAAAAAACAAAAAAATTTTACACTAACTCTTGAAAACTATTTTTAGCCCCCCTAAATATAATAGTGTGATGCGATGACACACTGATAATGACTCATCGCTTATTGTTTTATTTTATTTACTCCAAGGAGACTTATGATGAATACAATTGATTTAACTCCCCTTTACCGTAATAGTGTTGGCTTTGATCGATTAGCCTCATTGATTGATCACGCGTTAAGCACAGACACAAAAGCATCAGGTTACCCACCTTATAATATCGAAATACTGGGTGAAAATGAGTATACGATATCACTTGCTGTAGCAGGTTTTTCACAAGACGAGTTAAATATTCAAGTTGAAAAAGGCGTATTAACTATTTCAGGCAATAAACAGAATACGCAAGAAGAGCACAAATATTTACACCAAGGGATCCCTCACCAATCCTTCGAACGTAAATTCAATTTGGCAGATTATGTTGAAGTAACAGGCGCAGCTCTCTCTAATGGTTTGTTAAATATTAACTTGGTTAAAGAGATCCCAGAAACCATGAAACCTAAAAAGATTTCAATCAATCAAGTTGATAAATCTTTAACTCACCAAAAACAAGAAAAAGTGATTAACGATAACAGTAAAAATAAAGACAAAGTCGCTTAAAAGCTTTTTTATCAATAGGATAAAGTGGGCACAAAAAAGAGGCAGTAAAACTGCCTCTTTACTTTGGGTAAACTTATATTTATTTATACCAATGGAATTAAATAAGTGATTAGAGATTGCGCAGGAAAAATTAACACTAATAAGGCGTGAGTTGTAGGAGATAGTTGTTCTCACTTCAAAACTCACAACGCAGTTAGGGGTGACTTTAACCAGCAAGAATGATCACCTTATTAATTCTTTTGGTATTACACTGCATATATAACACCTTCAAACACAACGTGAAATACAGCAGTAATTAGCAGTCTCAGAAATGGCTGATTAAAAGGGAAACCTGAAAGTACTACACGTCAATTATATGGCTGAGTATATGGTAGCGTTAGCTGCTTAGCAGTTATGTACTTCAAGGTTGAATCTGCCTCTTATAACAGCCTCATATTTTTTCTTAGAAAATACATCGTAAAAGGTAAAACTAAAAATATAAGTAGTCAAAAAATTATGGATGTCACATACTTCCTCTTTCAGGCGATTTAGTCTTCTTACTTCTGTAAGTAATGCTTATTGACGATAATAAACGCCACAACAACAACATTAAAGTTTAAGGATACAAAACAATGGGATACAGTGACTTCGCAAATATTTTCTCAGAAAAAACCACATATAAACCAGTTGAAACATTTGCCATGGAGCATCGTATCGATTTAGCTGAACTTAAGACAACAACCACGGCAGTATTGAAAGAAAGTGGAAAGTTACCCGCTATTAAACATATCAATGCATTCTTCGGTTTAAGTCGACCGCTTCCACTGTTTTCAACAAAAAATTACGTTGAGCAAATCGAAGCTGAGTTAGCTATAGGTAATGACTAAATAGAGCAATGTTCATGGATGAATGGTACTTTTTAAGTGTGGATAGCAAATATTTATTGGCATGCAATAACGACATGATAAAAAGATAGAACTAAAAATATCACAATTAAGTTATTAGGTGCTGCACACTTTCTCTTTTGAACACCTGATTTGAAAACTATTTATAGTATAATTAAACAACTATTAACCCATTACAGAATAACTTTGATCATTAAATAGTCTTGATACTTATCATTCACAACAATATTAATATAGGGAAATAAATATGAACGAATCAAATGAATTGATACCTTTACTCTTAGCGCTTATTGCCGGTGGCCTTATTGGCTTTCTTATTTATCATTTAACACTTGGTAAAAGCAAAGCTTCTAAACAACAAGAAGAGCTTGATAAAAACAAAATAGAATTGGAAACATACAAAACACAAGTCAATGAGCACTTTAATAGTAGCGCAGAACTAATGGGACAAGTGGCGAATAGCTACCAAGCTCTTTACAATCACATGGCAGATCAATCACAGTCACTATTAGGCGAGACAGCAACCACTCAATTTCCATTATTAAAACAATCAGATGATACAGATGAAGAAATTGAAATAGCTGAAACTGAAATTAAACCGGAGGAAGTTGAAGCAACTGACACTGAAGTTAACCCGGAAGAAGCTGAAGCAACTGACACTGAAGTTAACTCTGAAGACGTTGAAACAACTGACACTGAAGTGAAATCTGAAGAAGCTGAAGCAACTGACACTGAAGTTAAATCGGCAGAAGCTGAAGCAACTGACACTGAAGTGAAATCAGAAGATCCTGAAACAACTAAAACTGAAGAAGCTGAAACTGAAGTTAAAAAAGAAGAAACAAAGTAAAGTTGGTAACCCAGATAAAATATAGTCTGAACTGATACAGTTAGTTGCAATTGCGACTATATGATATCTATAAATAATCCTACATAATTGCCTTTTAGAGCGTATTTAAATATTAGCTAAAAGGTTTGGATATCCTGTACTTTTTCTTTTATTTTTTTAGTTCGTCTGCGCTCATTTGGGCAATTAGGCTCTTATCAACTGAGATTTCACCCTGTCGGCGACATCCTTTCTTTTACCAGAAAAGAAAGGATGCAAAGAAACTGGCCACCGGATCACTTTCTTATCCAAACGCTAATTGCCTTTCTTAACGCACCAGCTCATTCAGCACATCCATGTGCTGAATGAACTTACAGCAAACGTCCTGTTTGCTGTTGCTGAAAGTCATTTATCGCTTGGGAAAGCTTTACGGTGGGAAAGTTGTAGCCACATCGAGCATCGTTTTTATTGGGATTTTGATGTCGTATTTTTAAAAGGCAAAAAACAAAACTTGACCCTATTTTCCTTTAAAAGCAGACTACTTTTTAAATATTGATTAAAGGTTTGGATGCCCAGCCTTATCTAATATTGTTCATTCATAGCAAACATAGCTAAAGAATTAAAAAAGGTAAAAGGAAGGTCTCCCCCCGCAATTATTTTTACTAAATCATAAATTGTTTAATTCTCAGCGAATAAAAATGATTATTGTTTATAAATCCATTTTCATAATCACCTAGAATCCATGTATTCGCTAAGAATATGAATTATAAGTATTTCTATGTGTTATATTAATTGAACATAAATTAAACAACTGGAATAAAAACAAAATGAAAATTAGATTATTAGCACTATTGTTTTTTATTAGCCCTTCTGTATTCGCAGAACAAACATGTGGAAAAGTCACCATTGCAGAAATGAGTTGGGCATCTGCAACCTTGATAGCCAATATTGATAGTTTTATTTTAGAAAAAGGGTTTGGTTGTGAAACAGAACTAATCCCAGGAGATAACACAATAACATTGACCTCAATGTACGAAAGAGGCGACCCCGATATCGCGCCAGAAATATGGACTAATGCATTTAAAGAAATACTCGAAAAAGGTATCAATGATAAGCGGATACGTTATGGCGGTAAATCACTAAGTGATGGTGGAGAAGAAGGTTTTTGGGTGCCTAAATATATGGTAGATGAATACCCTGAACTATCGACTATTCAAGGAGTTATTAAACATGCAAAACTCTTCACACATCCAGAAGATCCTGATAAATCTGCTTTTTATAGCTGCCCTTCTAGCTGGAGCTGTCAAACTGCCTCAGCTAATTTATTCACTGCACTCGAACTAGATAAAGCAGATTTTGATTTAATTGATCCAGGTTCAGGCGTTGCACTTTCAGCCTCGCTTGCTAAAGCAAACTTCCAACATAAACCTTGGTTTGGCTACTACTGGGCACCGACAGCAGTCCTAGGTAAATATGATATGGTCAAAGTCGATTTTGGCACAGGTGTAGATGAAGATGAATATGCCAACTGCACAACCAATATCGATTGTGAATCACCTAAAGTAACCATGCATCCACCAACAATAGTTTATACAGTGATTACTGAACCTTTTGCAGTTCGCGAACCTCAAATTGTGAAATACATGAATAAGCGTAGTTTTACTAATGCCCAAATGAACAAATTATTAGCTTGGGTAGAAGAAAATCAGGCTGATGGTAAAACTGCGATGGAATATTTTTTAACTGCAAGACCAGATATTTGGCGTACATGGTTAACACCAGAAATAGCTGATAAAGTTGCCAAGGCACTTTAATCATTTATTTAAATTTAATATGAACATGACAGAACTAAAAAATAATAATAAAACAATCCGCGAGTCAGCTCATTATGCTTTTTATGTATGTTGCTGACTCTTGGTGCGACCCCTGAAAATTAAAAAAGAAACGATAACATTGTTAAATAATGACTCTATTCGTACACAATTAGACTTAGATATTCATCACCTTGTAGTATTTGGGGATAGCATGTCTGACAACGGCTTTGAAAATGGACATGGCTTTCAACGCTACTCCAATGGCAAAGTGTGGGCTGAATATTTAGCCAAAAAAATGGATTTAACAACTCTTGATGTTAGAGCTTGGGGCGGAGCTACATCAGGTAAAGGGAACTATCGAAGTAATGCGAGAGATTGGTCTGGGTTGTTATGGCAAACCGAACAATATACACCAGCAACAAATATGGACAATACATTAGTCGTAGTTGAGATTGGCTACAACGACTTACATGATCCAGATATCAACATATCTGCAATACAAGTGATGGAAAACGTAATAGAGGGATTAAAACAACTATTCTCTAAAGGCGTAAAACACATACTTCTTTGGAATCTAAATACGACCTTAGTATTCCCAGGTTATACGGATAAAAATTATCAGAGTTTTAATTATTATCAGAACAAAAATGAAACCGCACAAAGTACATTTAAAGAATATAACCAACTAATTAATTTAGCAATTCATGAACTCAATCAAAAGTATCAAACAATAACGATTGATTTATTTGATGCAAACTTAGCTATAAATGAAATTTCTAAAAAGTTTGAAAATATCACAACACCGTGGATAGAAACAGGTAAATATCCTAAAATAGGTCAATGGTTCTGGTTTGATCATTGGCATTATATGACCGAAGCCCATAGTAAAATAGCTGATTACCTTTATAAATATTTATCACCTACAAATAATAGTTTTCACAATAAACCTTAGATTCAGGCGTTTTTTTTACTGCTTTTTATTTTAGAAAAAACGATGACAGCCGTTATGCATCCAGTTGAGAAAGTTATTAGACTGGAGCTTAACTGACTACCCGAATTCAATAATTACATTTATATAATAAAGCACTTTTTTCTAACATATCAACCGTAATAGCTTCAAGCGCTCGCTTATTACCTAACCCAAAAATTGATTTTAATATTGAAATAGAGTCTACTGCTTCACTATTGAAAGAACGACAAAACTCAAAGCTACTCATGTCGACATCGAATTTTTCAGTGGTGGAAAGTATGGGACATCCAATATTTTAAAAAATATCAATAGAACATTAATCAATACGGCTTGATATTAATAACTTCAACTATTGTCAGCCCAATAATAGTTTAGGTATTAACTCGTCTTCGCTCGTCCTGTCTAATTAATGTTTATAATATTTGGGTGTCCCGTACTTTTGTAAGCCAGATTGTAAACTTGGACATCCATTAATTTAAAGTTTACAAATAACGTTGCTGGTTAATAATAAAAAATTACAATTAATTGAAATTGAAGTAAATAATAGCTTTTTCAGATATGACTGATTTTAGCGGCCGCTAATTGGTGTCTTTATTATGTATTCAATAGAAAAATAGACTAGTTAATGCAGCCGTAATTCATTTTTACTAGCTATCCAACGCTTGCCTGTATTACCGGCATAAGCTGCTAATGCTTCTAAAGAGCCCACTGCACCGTGATAATCTTTTCCAAAACTACTCGCCAGTGATAACCAAACATCATTTTCTAAGCCTAATGTTGATAATAACCTAGGTCGTTGGCTTGAAATAGCCCCCCGTTTATCTTCTCTAATGATACGACCACTCCAATCCACTAACTCAATATAATCTAATAATGAAAATGGAATACCTTGAGTTGATTGTTCATTTTCGTCACCTACGAAACCAAATAAAAGTTTTTTAGTAAAAGCGTATTCTAGTGGCTTTTCTTGTTGCTGAGCAACACCAGCTTTTTTGCAAGGTAATAGGCGCTCATAAGCTGATGTATATTCTGATGTTTCAACGCTAGTTGCCATTTTGGCGCGAATTGGATTTAGGTCGACATAGGCCATACAGGTTAATAACGCATCTTCGTCTAGTAATGCTTGTGACTTGAATCTTCCCTCCCAGAAACGACCTGAACATTCATCTTCTTTATTCGCTTTCCGCGCAATGAATTCATTTAAACAGCGCATAAACCATGAGATATCAGCTAATCGCCCTCTCCACCCATTAATAATAGTTAATGCGGCTTTATTTTCTGCTTCTGAGGTGGTTTGCTCGGATTGCCAACGCTCAACTAATACAGGTGTTGAATAGAGCTGACACCAACGCTCACAAACTTCTTCATGCGTTAGGTTTTCATTATGTTGCTCATCTATGTGCAATACGAGATGAT
Organism: Psychromonas sp. SP041; assembly: GCF_000470315.2. Taxonomy (GTDB): domain Bacteria; phylum Pseudomonadota; class Gammaproteobacteria; order Enterobacterales; family Psychromonadaceae; genus Psychromonas. The sequence goes on along the minus strand of NZ_CBRF02000002.1, from coordinate 2,666 downwards.
AATGGTTGGACATGATAGCGTAAGCGCAGATATCAATATTAAAAAGAGAAGCGAGGTAATGCATTCGCTCAACAACCCACTGACGGCGATGTTCAAAGGATTTCTCGGTGTACTTATCTTCACCACATAAATAAGCGCGGCGAACACAACGCGAAACACAGTGGTAATAAGGTGTATCAGATAATGATACTTGTGATTGGCGAGATTGAGTCATAATAAACTACCTCCTAAATGCAAAAATACGCATTTATAAAAGATAGTTTAACGATGGCAATTATTCAAATAGATGGGTGTCCAGATCTTCTTGTTAGGACAATCAAACTATGAAAGAATTTTGAATGGAAATTTATCTATACAGCGACCGTTACTAAAAAAATACTATGGAGCTTCTGTTTTATAAAACTTATGATCTCGGTCTAGGAAAACAACATAAAACGTATTATGATCATATTTTTTTTGTGCATCATCAGAAAGGTTTTTTATTGATGATTTAGAAATCACAAAACCTACTAAACGGACTTTGTTACCTAACCTGAATCTAGCCCAATGTGCATCAGCAGGAACATGTTTAGGATGTTTGAAGTCTGAATTATTAGGGAAGTCCCCATAATATTCCAGAACTTTTAGCCCTCCCCCTCCTGTTCTTTGGTTCTTCCAATAATTTAAAGATTGCTCAGTATACTCTTTGAATTTATGTAAAAGATTAGTTAAAGATGAGCAACCTGTATTATAACTCCAATCAGAAAAATCTTGAGCCACGAGCTGATTACTATCAAAATATGAAAGGTTAAACTTACATTTTGTTTCAATTTTTGAAACTTCAATTATTGTCTCAGGCAAAGAATCAACAAAACTATTGGAGAGCTTATTGTTGCTAAAGTTTTTCTTCGACATCTGTATCCTCACTTAATTCTTTTGTTACACGAGATACAAGACCACTAACAGATTTTGGAACTCCACCTATTTTCCCTTTTTGATATAAAGGTGAAATAGGTCGATCATTCCTCAACATAGATATGGAATCTAAGCGGTAACAATAGCTTTCATTTTGATCCTTATTAACTAAAATTGTTCTATAACGTCCTAGAGAGTCAATAACCTCCGTATTATGTGCAGTAATAATTAATTGAGTCCTTTTCGGGTTAGTTTTAGGGTTCACGAATAATTCAATGATTTCAGGAAGTATCATTGAATGTAAATGGATATCAAATTCATCAAAAATTAAAATACCACCAAGTTTTAAAGCAAACCAATACTTAGATAAATTATTAAATAATACTTTCGTTCCCATTGATTCATCAGCATATAATAAAGGATGCTCTTGACCATTAAACTCATGAATAAAAACAGGGTAATCAATATCTTTACCAGTGCTATCTTTAGAAGTTAGTATTTCAATCCTTTTAATTCCATCATCTCCAGACACAATTACTGATTTTATAAAATCTAAAGCATCAGAATTAGACTTATAAAAAGTAGCCTTACTATTAGTTAGATCACTATCACTATTTACTCTCATGCCATTCGATCCGACATTTGATATAAATAGATTGAACATATTAGAAATATTCTTTAAGTCTTGAATCGCGCTATGGAAGTTATAATCAGATGTTAAACTAATAAGTGATTGATCTTCTTTTAGTTTAATATTTTTCAGTTCATTATATTCAGACAGCGAATGAGTTATCTGATTGTATTTTCTTTCCAGAAAGATGACGTCTTTACTGTTATCTTCGTTTTTATTTCGAATGAATAATTCTCTAATAATTCCATGCTTATTTACATCAAGCTCATAATAGTAAAGAACACCATTACTAATGAATTCAAGGTAAAATTCAGATGGAGCTTTTGAGAAGAAAAATGAGTCTATTGGTAAACTAACTTCATCAGCATCACCTTTTTTATTCTCCTGCTTAGTTGTCATTCGTTTATTTACAAAATAAAATAGAAATGATAGCGCTTTAAGTACGTTTGTTTTACCCGAACCATTACTGCCCTTGATGCCAAGGACAGTACCCAAAAGTTCACCGTTAGAAACTGATACAGGGGTATTACCATCATACTCAAAGCTTATTTCAGCTCCTTCTTTAAAAGAAGAAAAATTTTTAAATCCAAATTTTTTAATCATCGAAATTCCTTGCTTCATAAAAAACGTATTGCTCAAATACTTTAATAGCTTATATAGTACAGCATTATCATTTCAGAACCACCTCTAAAATAGATAATTTGACAAATATGACAAATGTTTTTAGCTAAATTTAGATTCCTATTTATTAGATAAACTACGTTGGATAGTAATAATTTTTTATAAAAATAAGGGGGATATAATATTAAAACATAACATCTTATTAGATAACAAAATGTCACCTTTCCAACGGAAAGATGGCAAATATCTAATGATTAATAATAGACTTAGACTAATGCAATTATCATTTTAATCAACAATTTAAAATAAAAATGAAATATAAGTCATGTAAAAAGACAACAAAATGTAATATTTACGGCGGAAAGATGGCAAACGCACTACACTGTATAAATAAGGCTCTGTTGTACTTAAGTGTTGTTTGTATTTATTCTGTTAATTTTAAAGTGCGCATTCAACCCATACCTGTTCAGAATGCTCTTTATTTTGTGCCATAAAACGAAACCAACTTAGGTAATTCTCT
>NZ_CBRF02000001.1 GCF_000470315.2 Psychromonas sp. SP041 | reverse complement strand
GTTGTTGTTGCTGAGCAGGCGCTTGTTGTTGTTGCTGAGCAGGCGCTTGTTGTTGTTGCTGAGCAGGCGCTTGTTGTTGTTGCTGAGCAGGCGCTTGTTGTTGTTGCTGAGCAGGCGCTTGTTGTTGGTACTGAGCTGGCGCTTGTTGTTGTTGCTGAGCTGGCGCTTGTTGCTGGTACTGAGCAGGTGCTTGTTGTTGGTACTGAGCAGGTGCTTGTTGTTGGTACTGAGCAGGCGCTTGTTGTTGGTACTGAGCAGGCGCTTGTTGCTGATGTTGAGCAGGAGCTTGCTGTTGATACTGCTGTTGCTGAGCAGGACGTTCTGTTACATAACGGAAGATCTCAATAGTACCTTGATTAGAGACACCTTGTGTTGCATCAACGAAAATATTTAAGTGTTCTTCTTTTTTCTCAATCACTGTGCGGCCAGTTACATACACTCCTGCACCTTTTTTAAGAAGATTAGCCAAACCATTTAATTTTCCACGAGGTGCAAATCGAGATACGTTATGACCTGTAGGCTTACTAATTTTTTCGCCATTTAAGCCCAAGTACTCGTAATTAGTTATTACACGAAAAGAAATTACATCTCGTTCACCTGCTTGTCGAACTACTGCATCCGCACTTAAGTTACCTGCAACTGTTTGTTTATTAATGTTCATATTTACTTCCCCTTAATCTTAAATAAGGTGCCTGATTCTTTGAGTTTTCTAAATTTCAAATTATTATGCACGATTCATTATACTCTAAAAGCACTATTGCTGTTTAGGTCTATATTATATAACTATTAGTATTATACGGTCAAGTTGTTTAGCTTATTTTTTTACTTAATATATCTAATTTAATAACTTTAGATTTGGGTTTTGATTGCTGATCTAGAAGTGAAATGGATTCGATAGTTTGCTCTTCAAGTGTAAAATCAATTTCACCACATAATTTAGCAAATTTTAAACTGTTGTCGTTGTTGTGTTCGCCGATTTTAGAAACGGAGAGCAAAAGAGCGCGGTGCTCATCTAACAGCTCTTGAAAAGAGGCCAAAACAGAGCTAACTTTTTCAGAGCATACATGCCCACTTGCATTGACTTCAAGCCCAAGCTTATTAAGTAAATTATTTGAGTTATATTTATTGTTAAAATTTAAATTGATTATGCCCACTAGCTACACCACTTCCTTAGTTATCAGGTTATATACATTTTGCTTAAAAATAAAATTTGGGCGATTATACATATTTAGGTATAGTCTGGCAACTCGCATCGTTAAACATAAAACAAAAAACAAAAACCAATATAGTTGTTTTTCGTGTTTCTATTCTAGATAATGAGCTTAAAAACTTAAGGTCTATTCTAATGACGATAATGAAAATTAGTCCATCGAAGGATGCAAACAGGCGACTGTATTTTAATGTTCAAGAAATGGATAATGCTAAATCATTTCCTGTTTGGATAAATGAGGTGGCAGACGGAAAGGCTCTACTAGGCCACAGAGGCCGGATGTTCGTCTGTGGCAATGAATCGTCAGGAAAATGGCTAGAAGTATCTGCGCCACTTCGAAGAACTGACATTAATGGTAACTACGAATATGAGCCCAAGAAAAATGCAAGCGGTGATTTTGTTGGCAGCAATGGCAATGTTGTTACCAATGAAGATGATGCTGAAAGACAATATGTCTTTGTTACTGACAATAATAGTAATATAAAGTACGGCCTGATAGCATCAATAAAGGTAGTTAATACAAAGTTAGATAAGACAACAGGCAATCGTATACCTACCAAGTCAACTTATCTTAATTCTAAAGTGTATAGTGATAGTGAAGCATACGAAATAGCTAAATCAGTTTTTAATCTTCAAATATCAAGCAATGAAGATGAAAAGGCAGAGAACAAAACAATGATCAATGAACAAAAAAAATCGATGGGATCTTATTTTTCTATGTTTGTTGATTCTGGCTCTGAACACCTTTCTAAATTGGGTTTTGAATTCCGTGACAGTGGCTCTGATAGTCATTATTCTATGTGAGTTGGGCGCCGGATATCTATATCCGGCGGCTTATAAAAACTGGATACTAAGGGTTAAGCGACTTTTTAATTGATTCTGGGCATTTATATCGAATAACGACCTTTCTTTTCGCAATAACCGATTGACCTGTCTTAGGATTCCGTGCCTTTCTTCCCTCTGGTAAAATTGACGGATAAAACACACCAAAATTACGTATTTCCACGCGATAAGTTCCTTCTTTTACCATCTCTAACATAGCTAGCAATTGGTCTAGAGCAACTTTGACAAGTTTGGGATGCACATTTGGCAGTTTATCAATTGTATGCTTGATAATGTTTGGCTGGCCCACTCGTTCGTTTGTATTGCTTTTACCGCTCCCTGTTCTTAGTGTTACAGAATATCGAGGAGTGATTTCGGTGCTTTCAAGAGTTTTTAGGTTTCTTCCTGGTCTGCCGACTTTATAGCTTACGGTCAAACCGCCAATCTTTGTGAGCATAACCGTTTTCTTTTCTACCACAAAGTCAGTGATTGCAGAAAGCAATGCTTCAACTAAAGATGAAGCTTGTCCATTTTCAATGTCGGCCTCTTGTTCAACACGTAGCACTAAATTTTTTTTGGTTAAGTTTATAAGTTCCTTGCTAGGAACTTTTCTTGATATGAACTGAGCCATTAATATTACCTATTTCATTGTTTATACTGATTTAATTGTACTTAATATACATTTTATATGGTTTGTGTCAATATAGTAAGTGTGCAGGCTTCAGTTTTTTGGGGAGTGAGTAAGTTTAATTGCGCTATCAACTCACTTGCAGATAGCAGAATTAAACTTACATTTGAATTAGTAAAATCTAGTTAATCTGATTTCCGCTTCTTTTGATAAAAGTTTCTCTGTTACACGTTTTTTTATTTCAGGATCCTTAACTCCATTCATTATTTTATTTATTTGATTTAAGACTTCGTCCTCAATCTTATCTATGTTGTCTGATAAACCAGGCTCTATGTTTCTTTCATTGGTATAAATAACACCATAATTCTTAAATGACCCACTCTTGGTTACAACTGTGCGTTCATTAACAAAAGAATATCGAGTCAAACTATTCACATTTGAATTAACATCTAGACAAAATAAATAGCACAATAATGTTGGTGTCATCATAAAACTATTTGTTGATATTTGAGTTAAAATATTTAGATCATGGCCTTTGGTTTTGCCCCATCTTAAAAGCAACTCTACATTTTTATTATGTACGTCTGTGTAGCTATCCGTTATGAGAATATCTTTGCTAGTACTTAGCCCCTCTTTAGATGCTAGGCCTAATAAATGATTCATGATATTGGTGTTATGAGTGCACTTTCTCATAACTACGTCAGAATTAATGGAAAGGCTTATTTTTTTCTTGGTAGACTTAAAAGAGATAGAATAATACTTACAAATAATTGCAAATAAGTCAGACAGCTTAGCATTACCCATAAGCTCTCCCTGATAGTCATAAATCATCATAAGAGCATTAACAGGTATTTGGCTGATTGCTTTATTTGGTACAGCCTGACTCCTCTTTATCAAGCCTTTAAAGTACGCTTTATTAACAGCATCAGATATCTTGCCAAGGATCATTTTTTTTGAAGACAAAACCCTATTATGAAAGTCTTCATAGAAAACTAATTCATATGGGTATGTTTCAAGATTACTACTGGTGTGAGTATATTCATTGCAAAGAATAAGGGCCATCTCTGTTGCGCCCTCTATCCCAGAATCAAGATAGGTCAGTATATCTTCATTAAAAGCAATATAGCCTAATCCATCGGTCCATGAAATGCTTCTTATGCTTCTTCCTATCAGTATTTTTCTTTCTACTACAAACTCACCTAGCAACTTGCTGAACTCTCTAGCAGCCACTTTTGAGCCTGCTATCAAAGACTCTCTAGCTGCCGATTGCCTACTTGTCAGGTCTTTAATGCCTATCGTACTGATACTATCATCCAAACCCTTAGAGAGTAGTTCAATAGGAAGAATAACCTTATTAGAAATATCATCACTACTTCTACGTAACCCCCATATTGTACAAATGGTAGATATTTTTCTAACAAAATCAGGTACGGTTGAAACGCCCCACTTCTCAAGCTCAGAGTAACTTAATACAAATGCTACCTTTTGCATTGATATTGCCTCTGCATAGCTCTCATAGCTCTTTTCCACTATTGTCAAAGGCAACTTACTTGATGAAAAAGAGTTAATCGAAATCGCTCGACCTTTGTAGTCTTTAATTAATCCGTATTTAAATACGTCAAATACTTCATCGCTTTTAGACATTAAGCCTCTAATAATTACACCTCTCGTGTAATCATCTAATCTTCTTGAGCGTATTTTTTTTCTGGCTTCTTCGTATGCTTTTTTTCTAACAACTGAAGAAATATGGATCCATAATTCATCGTCATCACTGATTTCATTCCTAGCCATATTTAATACTAGGTTTTCTTTAGAAACAACGTCTGCATTTAAAGAACCATATTCGTAAGCTCTGATTGTTTTAACATAGGCACCTTGACTATAAATTCTTATGCCGTAGCCTGAATTACTCCATTTAATTTTTACTTTTTCGTCTTCATAATCCCAATCAGTGTCGTTCATTTGTCCTGAAGATAGCTTTTTATTTATAACAACATCATTAGAAAGGTAAAAGACTAAGTCTTCTAATTGATTGATGGTAGAAATGAGTTCATGTTTAGATAGAGGGTTGTATAATTTACCCTTGACTATACAGCCAGAAGTTTTTTTCTTGATGCCCGATTCAAGCTGGTATCCCATGTTGAGATTATTAACGTCGGTATGGATCCTAAATTCATTTGAAAGCCACGTTATTTCACCGAACTTCATTATTTGACCGCGACCTATTCTAAATAGGCCGAATTTTGCATCTCCTTCAACATGAGGCGTTCCGAATCTACCAAAGTGCTTTTTGATGTTTTCGACACTGTCGAACCCTTCGCCGTGATCAATAACTTCAAATCCATCTTGGCTAATGTTGACTTCAATGGTTTCAGAACCTTTGTCAATGCCATTAATGACTAATTCTCTTAGTCCAGTTGCTAAGGTGCCATTTTGAGAAAATATAAAACTTTTAATAACAGAGTCATCAACACTGAATGCATTTAAATTGTTCACTTAAAATCCTATTTTTCTCTTAATATATTGAAATTTTGATTAAAGTGCAACATCATGAATTAGAGCAGGAGGAAAGGAATTGTACACAAATGAAAATAATACGAATAGTGAGAAGAGTTAGAGAGTAGGCTTCGAAAAAAGTTACGAAGCCTAAAAATTAAATTAAACTAAATTAAATTATCCCTACGCTTCTTTTTAAATCATTTAGTTCTTTTTTCATTCCACTATTTAGCAATGGGAATCGAGCATAAGTTTTTGGATCAAGAGAATCTTGCTCAATGTGAAAACCTGGTGCTGAACGGTCTCGTTTCCACTGATTGCGAGAAAACAACTCAAAATATCTCACGATAAAGTTAACCAACTCTAAGTCTGTATATTCATTCGTTTTCTCTCTTAGAGACAAGAATAAATCACTTGGCCCACGACGAGAAACAATTGTTTCGCTGATAATTAAATCAAGAATATAAAATGGCATTAGGTCATCTTCATCATTTTGCTCTGTCGGCCTAAGCTCTGCTGTTGGCTTTTGATTAATAACAAGATCAAGTCCAGGGATAGTTATCGTATTATCGCCAATAGCAGTACCTTGAACATATAACCATTCAAGAATTTCCAGTACTTTGCTTTTTCTAATGCCTATAATTGGTGCTAAACATCCAGCACTATCGCCATCCATCGTTTGGTAACCAACAGCGGACTCACTCATATTACTTGTAGTCATCAGTAAGCGGCTTGTGGCGTTAGCAACCATCCATAAGCCCGGCACTCTTACTCTAGCTTGGATGTTCTGAAGAGTTATATCGTCAGTTTCCCAAGTTAGCTTTCTACCAATGTAGCTTTCAACCTTTTGAGTATATCCTAAAATTTCCTGATTGATATTCCATGCTCCGAAATGAGCCCCTATTGAATTAGCCAAGTTTTCAGCCGCGTCAAATGTAGTGTCGCTACTGTTCTCTGTGCCTTGATAAACACACCAAAGCATTTTTTGTGCAACTGCTTTCTTCAATTCTGGAGACGGTAATTTCAGCGCTTCTAATTCAGGATAAATGCTCTTCATCCAGCATGGTAGATCAGTAAAGCAGTTAACATTAAAGTCATTAAATACATTTTCAATGATTATTAAAATTTCAGCAGCACATAATGCTGAATCTGCGCCTCCGCTTAACGACAGCATGTAACCTTTAACGCCCGTTTTTTTCAGCCAATCATACATTCCTAGTGCAACTGCTCGCACCGTTTCTTCATGCTCTAAATTTTCAGACAATTCCCAACGACTTTGTTGACGATACTCGATGGGAGGCAGCACTTGCTCAGTGAGATCAAATCCTATTTTAATATGATTAGAAGTCGCATGGGTTAGAATGCTTTGACTGCTAGCTTGGTGCACTAATCTATTTTCCCATAAATCAATGTCAGCAACACTTACATCAATGTCATCGAAAAACAATCGGCGACCACGAGCGACAATTTTTCCATTGCTTGCAATGATGTTTCCACCATCATAAACCGTTCGACCTGACTCACAACCGTTGATGTTTGCATAAATGTACGCGGCACCAAATGCTCGAGATCCTTCGCATATTAATTGCTCTCTTATTTTATATTTCCCTACAGCAAAATGACTCGCACTAGGGTTAATAATAAGATCAACACCTTTCGAGAAAAGGTCTACACCAGGTCTTGAGGCAACCCAAGAGTCTTCACACACTTCATTACCAATGATTACTCCATCAAAGTCGAATGTAACATCACCCACAGGAACTTTACTGCCCATTATTTCCATTACTATGGATTCGCCTTTAGTCCACTTGTTGAACCATCTTGGTTCATAATGCACACCATTTTTTGCTAGATTCTGCTTTAAGTAGATACCTTGAATTTCAAGATTTCCATATTTGTTAGCAATGAATGCAGAAGCATTATACATGCGGTTGGCAACAACCAATGGGAATCCAACAACAACACTTACAGACTTTGGTATTTTTAGGTTTTCTAACGATTTAAACACCATATCTTCAGTGTCGGAAAAAAAGAACATATCTTCATTACCGTAGCCAGTAATTGATAACTCAGGTGTAACTATAATGCTTGCGCCTTTAGAAACGGCATCCGCTATGCCTTTATTAATTTTATCTACATTACCATCCCAATCTCTTGGGGTTAGGTTTGCGCTTATTGCGGCTACTCTAATTTTATTTCTTTTTAATGACATGCTTAATACCCCTAGAGGACTTGTGATTGTAGCTATACAAAATGAATGCATAGCTACAAAATTATGGCTTTTAACCTTTAACGTCGTATTTGAAAACTTTTTTTAGGTATTCAACGTAAGATTGATCATCACACATCGATTTGCCCGGTGAATCCGAAAGTTTTGCAACTGGGTTATCATTAAGCTCGACCATCTTCATTACAATGTTCATAGGTTTAACACCTTCTACATCACAAGTTAAATTAGTTCCGATACCAAAGCTAACGTTAATACGGTCTTTAAATCGAGAATATAGGTCTAATACTTCTTGGCCAAGCTTTAGTCCATCTGAGAAAATAAGCGTCTTGGTTTTTGGATCAATGCCTAATTTTTCATAGTGAGCAATGGCTTTTTCACCCCACTCAAAAGGACATCCAGAATCATGTCTCATGCCACTAAATAATAATGAAAAATACTTATCAAAATCATTTAAAAATGCATCCATTGAAATACAATCAGTAAGTGCATCGCCTAACTCACCTCTGTATTCATCAGCCCATGCTTGAAGTGCTGCTTTTTGAGAGTCAATAAGTCTATGACCAGACAGTGCTTGATGAGCCTGCCACCATTCGTGTGCTTGAGTGCCAATTGCTTTTAAGTCTAGCTCTCGAGCAATATGCACATTGCTTGTTCCAACAAAATGGTCTGGCATTGCATGTTTCAAGTAGTCAACCACAGCAAATTGTGTTTTAAATGACAGTCTACGTCGAGTACCAAAGTCAGCAATATTAAGATCCGATAGATCAATTTTTTGCTCTGATGCAAGCTGGTAAAACGAACTAACTTTTTGAGATAACTTATGACGAATGTCGTCTAAATCAATGTTCGGATGAAGAGCTTTGTTTCTAATTTCACTAACGATTGCAAGAATAATTATTTCCCACATTGTTATTTGAGCCCAGTTACCAGATGTTGTGATAGCCACTTGCCCTTTCTCTTCTCTTATTGAAACATCTTCAGGAAAAAGCTTAAACATTCTTAAATACCCTTTCACAAAAGAGCGCTTAAGTGCAGGTATCTTGTTTTCTAAAAAAGAAAGCTGATCAGAGGTAAATCGAAGATCACCTACCATTTTAACTTGCTTAATGATTTCAGGAATATATGGAATAAGGTCTTCACTATCACGACAAAGAAATTTCATTTTAGCTTCTGCTGCCATGTATCGACTAGATATTGGTTGCAACATGTATATCTTATACATGTCAGTATCCATAAGGCTATTGATAATAGGCATGCCATCTTCTGCGAAAACAGAGGCATTAGGGGTTAATAAATTCTTTTTCTTTCTAAATAGTAATTCTGACATATGTTTTCTCGACTTATTCGTTTAATTGAATTAAGTATAAATAGGTTACTATCACATTGCAAGTAACCTATGGCAATTTGACTGATTTTTTTTATTGATATATATTAAGTTCTAGAAAATAGCTCTGAAATTAAAATAACAACCAACAACATCGGCTAAAAATGACAATTAAATATAATATGCTATTGATCTCATTGATTGCATCGACAATGATGCCAGTAACATCACATGCAGAATCAAATAACAGCCAATATCAATACACCGGTTATAAAGCTTGGGCTTATTATACCTATGCAAAAGCAAATCTAAATAACATTGTAAATAAAGAAGTGTTCATGAGAGCATTCGAAGAGTACTCGTATCTTGATAAAGAAAAAGAAGTGTTAACAATCATAGATTATTCAAAACCTTCAAGTTCGAAAAGATTTTATGTTATTGATGTCAAAAATCCAAAGCTACTCTATAACACTTATGTCTCCCATGGCATTGGAAGTGGAAAATTATATGCCACTGAATTTTCTAACAATATAAACTCCCTACAAACATCACTTGGCTCATTCATTACTGCTGAAACATACTATGGAGCCAATGGATACTCATTAAAAATAGATGGCTTAGATAAAGGCATCAATGATAATGCGCGAAAGAGATACATTGTTGTTCACGGTGCCCCATACTCAAAGCATCAAGCAATTGAAGCAACAGGCATGCTGGGTCGAAGCGAAGGATGCCCAGCATTACCCTCAAACCTATCTAAAGAAATAATTAACACAATAAAAGGCGGGAGCATTATATATAGCTATGGGATAAAGTTCTCTAGTTAACACCAATCTTCATATTGACAATATTCATAATTTGCATACTATTAGCCCTTATTTTCAAATAAGGGTAAATTATGACAATTAAAGTTGGAGTTTTAGGCTCTGCATTCTCCCCACCCACTCTTGGGCATCTTTCTTTAATAGAGCAGTTTAACCAATTTGATGAAGTTTGGTTAATTCCTTCATTTTCCCATGCCTTCGGCAAGAATATGTACCCATACTCTTTTCGACTGTCTTTGCTTCAAGCATTTGCTCAAGATATAAATCAGAGTAAAGGTTATGAATTTGTTGTTTGCAAAGATATTGAAAGTAAGATCTCAAGCAATAAAACTGGTCCAATTTATACTTTTGATGTCCTTTCTTTTCTACAAAGTGAACTTGGAGAAAGTCACAAATTCAGTTTTATTGCAGGACCGGACAATAAGGAAGGCTGGAGCAAGTTTTATAATTCAGAAAAGATTCTTGATAAATGGGAAGTTGTTTTTGGATTAGAGTTTAAAGCGATTAGAAGTACTCTTGTTCGCGAGCTTATTGCTACAAATAAAGACTTTTCGTCATTAGTAACACCAGGAGTGCATGAAATATTGATTAACTCGCACATTACACAGGAAGAAGGCATCTGGTCTGTATCTCCGAAGGAGGGAGTTCTTTGAGCAACACAGAAGATATAGCAAGCGTTGAAATAAGCCGTGATGACATCTTGAACAGAAGAGTTAAGCGAGTGTATCTTCTTTTGCAGAACCATAAAGGAACACCAAATAATAAGCTGCAGATTGTTGTTTCTGGATACGACAACGTAACTGAAGAGCTTTATCAGATCAAAGAAGTCCGATACTTCTTTAAGAAATTACTTAAGCGCTTTAACAATATTCTTAGCCCCACTATTTCAAGTGAGTCAATATACATCGCGTTAATGTGCATGATCCCAACTAAAGGAACAGTTACATCAGAAGAAATGGGCTTTGAGCAAACGAGAGCGATTATGCGACTTTCCGATAAATCCATATACGGGAAAGAACTTTCTTCCCATATAGCCATATCTGCACTTTCTAAGTACGGCAATGGTGTTGGTGTCTTAAACATCGCTGCTAAAAATAAAGAAGATGATTTCATTCAATCTCTCATTGAAGGCCAGATGGATATTACTTTAAAGCTGGCTATGGAAAAAAATATTTTTATTAAAGTAAAAAACTGGAATCATAATGGCAATATTTTAATATGCTTTTATACAGGCAGAACACATCGATTTAAGGTGATTGAAGAAACTATTTTAAGAGAAAAAATGGATGACCTACACTCCCATTTGTCCAAAATTATATTAGATTTTTTAAGTAAATTAGAGCCTTATGTCAATTAATATCAATTAATAATTGACCATTTATACTAAATTTACTATAATTATAACTCAGAATTTTGGCCTCTGAGAATAGATAAACTGACACTTACTGTGTCAGTTTTTGTTTTATATTAATCCAAGGCACTTACATGTTACATAAAAACACACAAATAAAATCCGGCATTAGTGGTTCGTTTCACAAAGTATTTAACAGCAATTACTTTAGTGTTTCATATACTCAGTTTACATTTATGGTTTCACTTTATTTTGGAGTAATGTTAAACCTACCAATTTTTCTTGAGTTCCTTAAAGTTACTGAGGGAAACCCTTCAGTTGGAATATTATTTCTAATAACAATTCCTATTACCTTAGTAGCAGCATTTAATATTATTTATAGTGTTTTTGCGTTTCCCTATATAGTAAAACCGATCATCATTACATTATTGGTTACTTCTTCTCTTGCTAGTTTTGCTACTTTAAATTACGGAACTATTTTTGATCTGGATATGATTGAAAATATCCTGCAAACAGATTCATCTGAAGCTGGTTCATACTACAGTTCTAAAGCATTAATATATTTTATTTTCACAGGCTTGCTTCCATCTGTTTGGGTATTGTTTGCCAAGCTTGAAGTTAAAGATTCTATCTTTAAAGAAATTTTAAGCAGAGTTTGTTCAGTACTTTTATCCATTGTTGTTATTCTTACTGTTTGTGCATTTTTCTATAAAGATTACTCTTCTATTGGCCGAAACAATAAATATATGAATATGCTTATTGTTCCATCACACGCCTACTCAAGTTACAAGTACATTAAGAAGAATTACTTTGTTAACCCGATTGAATATAAACAAGTCGGAACAGATGCTAAAATTTTGCCAGCTAAAAATGGGAAGCCTACTCTAACCATTTTTGTATTAGGTGAAACAGCTCGAAGTGCGAATATTTCATATAATGGTTACGAAAGAAATACTAATCCTTATACGCTAGAAGATGATCTTATTTCTTTCCAAGATACTGAATCATGCGGCACTGCAACTGCTCATTCTGTACCTTGCATGTTTTCGTCGTTAAATAGAAATAACTATAAAAAACGAATTGCTAAAAATTCTGACAATTTTATTAATGTATTACAACATGCGGGTGTCAGTACTTTATGGATTGAAAATGATGGCGGCAGTAAAGGTGTTGATAAACGCACACCATCTATTACTATTGATAGAAGTGAAGTAAATGAATTTTGTGACGGAAATTCTTGTCACGATGGAGTCATGCTCAAAGATTTAAAAGACAGAATAGATTCAATTGATGACAATAATGATCTGTTCAAACAAAAGAATCCTAATGGTGACAAATTTGTTGCGATTCATTTAATGGGTAGTCATGGGCCTACTTATTGGAAACGATACCCTAAAGAAATAGGAGTATTCTCCCCTACTTGTGATCGAGCTGATATTGAAAATTGTTCAGACACTCAAATTACAAATACCTATGACAATACAATTGTATATACTGACTCAATTATTCATGAGGCAATTTCTATCCTTAAAGACTATAGTTCAGAATATAATGTTGCCTTGATTTACTTAAGTGACCACGGTGAGTCACTTGGTGAAAATGGCATTTATCTGCATGGCTATCCTTATTCATTTTCTCCAGATGAGCAACGTCATGTTCCTTTTTATCTTTGGATGTCAGATGACTTTATAAGTGAAAGAGGAATTAATGAGAATTGTCTAAGAGATATTGCTAAAAACAGTACTGTTTCACATGATAATTTATTTCACACCGTTTTGGGTATGGGCGGAGTTATCAGTGAAGCAATCAATCCAGATTTAGACCTTATTCAAAAGTGTAAATCATAGTGATATTTAAGTTAAAGATATAAGATTTCACTAATAATTCTTTAATAAAGCCTAAAATAACCATTATTTTAGGCTTTACTCATTAATATCCCTAAAAACAGCAAGTTTTACCTAAAAAAAAGGTGTGTTTTAAGCCCCTGTTCAACAGGATTTGCCACAACAATCCATCACAATGAAAATAATTAAAATAAAATATTTAATCCTTATAATTATTTAAAGATTAAATTATTAAATTTACAAACAATCACTAATCCAACTATCAAATATTACTTAAAGTGTCGGTTTCCGACACATAGTTTGACCAGGCCTAATTTTAAATCCATAACATTCAAATTATAAAAATAATTAATCGTCGGTTACCGACACTTCTAATTGTTAAGCCTTAAAATAGAACAGATGCTCACTTTGCTTAATTGAATTTATCAATATTTAAATCAATACGTTTTTACATAATACATCACAATACGTACTACAATAAATTACGTATAACTGTAATACGTAAGTACACCGTGCTCCTTTATTTCTGCTGCTTACATAGAATTAGAATGTTAAGGATTATGCATCACCATACGTAGTGCCTCATAGCCAGACAGATGCATCCAAAAAGCCATAGCTCTTATATCATTTTATATATAGACACCAACTGTAATTAAAGGTATATTTTCTGTTTTATACCAATTTAAATACGTATTCTAAGGGCATAATAATGAATGACACCATTTCAAATCCAATCAATAAAGAAGATGTTCGATTAGCAATAATTGAGATCAATGGAAATGGTGAAAAGCCCACGAATGAGCTAATTAGAAAAATACTTAATAGAGGCTCTTTTTCAACAATACAAAAATATAAGAAAGAGATACTTTTAGAGGAACAGACAACTATCAAGTCAGTTGTTTCATCAAAAATAATGGCACAAGTTGAACTTCTGGCATCTACTATTCTTGAAGAGTCAACATCAAAGCTTGTTGCAAGCGAGACTGAGTTTAAGGCCCAGTTAGAAAGTATCGAGGGCAGATTCATAAAGTCTGAAGAACGAGCTGAGAGGCTGTCCAGGAAGCTTGATGATGAGATGAAGGATAGCGCAAAGCTCAGAATTCAAATCACAGAACAATCTAAAGAGATGGATAAAACAAATAACACGTTAAATCTAAGAGATTTGAAAATCGAGTCCCTTTCACAAATCATTCAGAATAACGAAAATCAAATAAAGCACCTAATTAATGTCGATGGACAATTAAAACTAACGATAACTGAAAACAAAACTCAGTATGCAAAAGAAAAGAGCGCGTTAGAAACTAAGCATGCAGAGGAACGTAATAAGCTTTCTCAAATAATAGACGACACAGGCAATGAGCTTAAAGCCAATAAAGCATTATCTGAAGATCAAAATAGAGACATTATTGAGCTCTATGAACTCCTTGAAAAAGAGCAAGAGGCACAGAACACGCTAACTAAAAACTTAGCTGCAGAAACCAAGGCCTTATCTAAAGCGATTAAAATTAATTCAGAGCTAACAGCCCAACTGTCAGAAGAAAAAACTAAGCGTGACCAAGAATCAAAAAATACTAATGAAATTATTGCAACAATAAGAGAAAGAGAATTAAATCTTACGAATCAAAATAAATTACTAATTCAAGAAAAGAGCGATCTCCTAAGTATGATTTCAGATAAGCTTAATAAATAATCCGACACCAGAGTGTCGGATGTAGAGTAAATTAACTTAGTAAATCTTTTGTGATCTGCTCATGTGAATTTCTTTCATTCTCCCTTATGACATGGTCACACACACAAAGCATTGAAGAGAAGTAGATTAACACTGCAGAACCAACTAAGTAGCCACATGACGTTAGCTCTGGGGGTAAAATCATCACAAAATAATCCAATATCGATATGAATGAAATAATAATAAGAACTATCGATGATGCTGCTCTAATGTAAAGCATCTGCCCTTTTCTTGTGCTAAAAAAAGTGCTCACAAATAACGAATTAATTATCCAATTAATTGGAACCATTGAAATAGCATACATTAGGTATTTAAATATCCCATCTGAAGCTCTCTCTCTGTTTGCTAAGATTATCAACTCTTTTACTCTCATAAAATAGCTTTGATAATCCACAGAGATAAGATCTAAAAATACAAAGAAAGATGGTATAAGTAAAAGTATTAATAAAGCGAAAATAAATCCGCCTGAGACTGACTTTGAGATTTTAGATGCCGGTGATCTAATAAAGTTCTTAATGTCCTGCAGCCAGTTTACTTTATTGTGTAGCAATACACTTTTTGTAATGTGCTTCATTAGCGGGTATGAAAAGTATAGCCCGAACACGGAACCAATAAGAACCATGTCTATCGAAAGAAAAACACCTCTATCCATGGTCATTATCCCTTGTGTCATGTAATACATAGACACTCTTAGAATAACGCCTATAAGGATAATTCCGAGAATAAAGTCTTTAGGGCTTTTCATAAATATTTTATGGGCAATTTTAATGCTTTCAAAATATCCGTTGTTCTTTAATTCAATGTTCATTTATGTTTGGGCGCAACAAGACTTTTAGGTCTTTGCACTCTCTCCTGTTTAATTTGATTTAATTTAATTTTTTAAGTCGGATTTCAGGTGTTTTATACGACTGGCTCGTCTAAATTAAGCTCACTAAGATATCCGCTTACTTGCTTAATTCTTTTTTTGCACCCCTGAAATCCCTTTAGACCGACTTCGACTAGAGGAACAACTAAATCAATGTCTGGCTCTGACATGCTCAGCAATTCAGCACTACTGTTTTTCAATGAAAAGTAACTTTCCATATAAGATGGCGCCGAGCTTAGCTCTCCATGAACCAGGGCTAAAACCTGCTGTGCAAGTTCCGGTGACAGTGAATCCAAGTCGATAAATCGTGGTTGTTCTTTTTGCATTAAAATAATCCTTCTTCGTTTTCTAAGCTTTTTTATTGATTATATTTGCACTCAATATTCCGTCTTTCATTTGAATATCAACCACATCATTTTTGTTTATCTTTAACGTGCTACCCAGTGCTTTATTGTCATTATCTTTAATGATGGCATAACCTTGAGATAGCACTTTAACTGGATCTCTATAGAACACCGATAATGCCAATTCTTTTGATGATGACTCGGCCAGGGTTACCGTTCTTAATGCCACGTTAACCAGATTATCTCTTTCTAAACTAGCATTCATGTCAGCCTTAGAAATCACCACTCCTGCACTAGTCTTTAGCTCAAATGCTGCTTTTGATAATGTTTCACTTAGATTTGATACAGCATGAGCACTAAATCTATTTAAATCGTTCATCATATTTTTTGCAGATGTAGTCGTAGCGATGATGTCACCAGCTATACCTGAAATAACTAAGCTTGGCGTTGGCCTTCTTATGCAAGCTAGCTTATCCAAGACTGTTTCATCTCTATCATGGCCAATACCAACGATAACCGGTATCGGAAAACGACAAACTCTTCTGGCAATTTCAATTTCATTCATTGCATAGAGACCTGCTTTATCTCCGCCACCACGAATGATAACTAGCGCGTCGTATTGGGCGCCCATATAAATTTTTTTCGCTATTTCATCGAGTCGAACACACATTTCATTTAAGGAATCTTTACCTTGAAATTTGGCCGTGAAGTAATCAAAAGAACAAAGTTCATGTTTTGACAACAAGTCGGCCTGAGTTCTAAAATCTCCTAGCCCTGCGGCATTTTCCGGCGCAATAACAGCAATATTATTGTAATCAAAAGGAAATAGCTTATTCTTATTTGCATCAATGATGCCTTCTTGAGTAAGCGAATTGATTATTTTTGCTGTTTTAGCTTCCATGTCACCGACAGTAAATCTCGGCTCAAAAGCATTGATAACTAATCCTACGCCGTATTGCTCATGAAACTGGACAGTCGTTCTAAACAACACTTTCATATTCGGGCCAAGCTTAATCCCTGTCGCTTTTTCAAATCCAGCTATGATGCCGGAGTTGGAGTAAAATATCATCGCCCTTCCCTTGGCTATCTCCCTATTGTTTTCATCATATTCTGCTATTTCTATGTAGGTGTTTCTCCCATGCTTAATATCAATTATTTCAGCCTCAACCCAAACTGAGCTATTAAAAGCATTATCGACTGCTTGTTTAATGTGAGAGAGAACTTTGGACAGCTTTACGCCCTGGCTTGTTATAACGTCATCAGAAATATTCTCGCGGTACCAATTTGAAAAATGGAGGATCCAAAACTCTTTGAAAGGAACGACATCTATTCCCATTGGGACATACCAATAACAAAAAGCGCCATTATTATATAAAGGTTTCGCGCCCAAATTAACGGCTCTTTGTTTATCTTTAATGGGCACTGATAATTCAAGATCAGCTTGTAGAATGAAGGGTGAATACATGTTATTCCTTACTATTATATACATTAAAATATGCCTTATTAGTCATATAAAGTCAAATCAGCTTTAATATATGCATAAATCTACAAATAGCATCAGAATGCATCAAAGGTTTGATACCAACTAATGAAAATTATTGATATACTATTTTATTTTTAAACCAAAAAGACAAGGTATTGGTAAGGCTTATGAAGTTAAACATATTAAAAATAATTAATCCTGAGAATCTAAAGAAAGCATTTATATTTCAAGCAGTTATCTTTGCCAGCATGCTAGTCATTGCATTGTTTTATCAATTTTACTTCGATGAGGAGCCATGTCCTCTTTGTGTGCTTATTAGACTGGTTGTTGTGGCTAATTTAATTGTAAGCTTACTTATGCTTTCTATGCCTGGTAAAATAAGCTGCATGATCGGACTTTCTTGTCTCAGCATGCTTAGCTTTAGCGGCTCAGATATTGCAATGGAACTTTACAAAATAGAGACTGGTGAAATCATTGCCTCATGTGGGTTTGCAGCACCTTTTCCGTCATGGTTCCCCATTCATGAGTTAGCTCCATTCATGTTTAATCCCACAGGACTTTGTGGCGGCGTTGTCGAGCTGAGCACTCATTTCTTAATTGCTTCTACAGTGCTACTCATTTGGTTTACCGACACCCTATTTAATTGTAAAACAGCGACAGAATCACTATACGCTTTAATTCACTCAGTCTTTGTTTACGTAATCACATACATTATTTATGCGAGCGGATTAGTCGAATCTCATAGTTTTTCTATGAATGAAGCTTTATTTTTAATGTTTGGCGTATATAAAACAATTATTGTTTCATCGACTGGCTTTTATGCTGGCGTATTAGCCATCGCACTTCTCAATAGAGCTAAACCCCAAAATCAAGTTAATAAGTGAGAATAAAATGAAAGAGAAAAACAAGAGAACTGAATCAGTATTCTATGAAATTGAACAAGCTACTGATGTGAAGATTCAGCAGACTATCACCCCTTTTCTTCACTTGAACAACTTAACTATCGCAACATCTGAAAGTGTTACGACGGGCCTTCTGCAGGCCGCTATTGGTAAGCATTCAGGGGCATCTAAACATTATGTGGGCGGTGCGACAGCATATAATCTACAATTAAAATCCAAGCTATTTGGCATTGATTATGATCATGCAAACTCATGTAACTGCATCTCATCAAGAGTTGCAGAAGAAATGGCAAAAGGGGCGCTATCTTTGTTTATGTCGGATGTTGCTGTTGCTACTACCGGTTACTGCGAACCTGGCGCACTTAATGAATTCGGTCCTGCTATTGCTTACTTTGCCGTTGCATTAAAGTATAATGGGAATGTCATTGTTGAATCTGGAGAAGTTAATGTTGAGTCATTATCTACTCATGAAATAACAACTCCAAGAGAGCTTTGCCAAAAGATAATTGCAAATTCAGCAATCTCATTGCTCGAGTCAGTTATTATTAATTTAACTAAAAATTCAATTAATTCACAACAGGATGCTTAAATGAGTACACACAGAGACGAGATTGACCATTTTGAAAAAACAGTGAAAGAAATGGGCGGACAGATGACGCTTGGCTTGTGCAGCAAAGGTTATGTTGATGACATCAGTGTTAAAGGTCTTGATGGAATATCCGATTTCAATAAATTGCCCCCTATCCTTGCAATGGAGACATTGAGACCTGTTGTTGGTCCTATTGCTAGTCGACCTAGCTTCTCGAAAACTGAGCCTGGGCTTGTTGGTATTGATACATTCATTTTTTCAGAATCTCAGGGCAAGTGCTATGGCGGTACCAATAGATTGGTGAATATTCTTAATTCAGCCGGGCGCATCTGGGAAGGCGAAAAATTTGCCGCTAAAATCACTGCTGTTGGCCAGACTGAAAAATTCTTTTGCCTTACCGACGGTGACTTGCAAGAATTTGAAACCAAAGATGATCTGCTCAAATTCAATCCAAAACAATCTGGCTTTGATAACGGATATGACGCTTAATAACTGTTCTTAATTAAATTTGATAACGGATATGAGGCTCAACAACGGTACTTAATTTAATTTGATAACGGATATAATGCCTGGAAAATACTTTATGTTTTAGCTGTGCGTTAACTTATCCACATCATTTTAACACCTATGACACCACTAGAATCTCTTCTCCCACTCTTCTGAGCTGCCCTTAAACACTAAAGGTAGCTCTTTATATTCTCATGTTACTGCTCTACTAATGACAAGTGTCGACAGGCCTGTTGACTAACTATGCACAGCACTTCGTTGTTATTTATCCGTCTTACAATAAACTTATAGGAACCTGTATGGGTGCAAATATGGGATGTCGGCGAACGGCAAAAGACTCATGCGCTCAAAATTGACACGAAACCTAATTGGTATATAGTATAATAAAATAATAAAGATGTGCCAAAGAGCACATTGGAATACAACTATGTTTCGTTCATTTTTTATAATCTTAGGGATGCTTTTTAGCATGTCCTCTTTTTCATCGGAATATTTTGAGTACGATAAGCAATTACACTTTGTGGCAAGTGCGGGAATCGGTGCTGCTTCAGAAATCTACTTTGACGACAACTCCAAAAGCCTCGCTCTATGCGGCGCTGCAGGCATTGGCAAAGAAGTATATGATGAAATAACTTATGGTGGCTTCAGTGCTGAAGACTTGGTTGCTGATGCTGTCGGCTGTTTAGTTGGAGTATATGGAATTGAGATATCTGGATGGAAATTAAATGTAGCTAGAGAGGAAAAATCAACTTTCCTTGGTGTTGCCAAGAATTTTTAATTAAAACATACAAAAAGCAGTTTATATTGCATGAGCTCCAATGAAATTCCTTGTATAATATGTCAAACATTACATCTTATTGGGAATAAAAATGGATAATAGTAATAAAATTGTAGTTATTGACGGCTCTTCATACTTATTTAGAGCCTTTTTTGCAGCCCCTCCTTTCGCAACATCTGCGGGACTAAAAACCGGTGCGACATACGTTTTCATTAATATGGTCAAAAGCCTAATGAAAAAGCATCCGACAAATAAGCTTATCCTTACTTTTGATGCAAAAGGTCCTACATTTAGAAATGACATGTATTCTGAATACAAGTCAAACAGACCTCCAATGCCTGAAGACTTAAAGCACCAACTGTACTTTATTACACGATTAATTACCGCAATGGGCATTCAAATTGTTTCTATCCCAGGGGTTGAGGCAGACGACGTGATAGGCACGATTGCTAAAAATGCTTCAGAGATTGGATTTGACGTACTTATTAGCTCTGGTGATAAGGATATGGCCCAATTAGTGAGCGATAACGTAACTGTCATTGATACAATGACCGATAGCTATCTAACCGTGCCACTTGTTCAAGAGAAGTTTGGTGTCCCGCCTCATTTTATCGTTGATTTTCTTGCTCTCAAAGGAGACAAAGTTGACAACATACCGGGAGTAATCGGTATTGGTGATAAAGCTGCCGCGACACTTATTCAGGAAATTGGTGGCATTGCTGACATTTACCGGGATGTTGACCGCGTATTGTCTAGCTCGATTCGTGGCGCTAAAAGAGCCCGCACACTACTTATTGATCAAAGAAACCAAGCTGAGCTATCGTACTCGTTGGCCACGATTAAAACAGATGTCCCTCTGGACTTTAGTTTGGAGTCAATCAATATCAAAGAACAGAATAACGAAGAATTTATAGAAATAGCTAAAGAGCTAGAGTTTAGTAAGTGGCTAACCGAAATGGGCGCATCTAATGACGATGTGCCCACATTCACACAAACAGAGACCGCACTAGCTGATGAACTAGATTCCTTTATTGGAAAGATTGCTTCAGATGACCATGTAGGTGTTTCTTTCTTTACCGACGCTAATAATGATGACATTTATATCGTACTGACAAAAGGCAACGAATCAATGTCGGTAATCTTCAATGGCTCCATTGAACAAAAAAAATCTATCTCTTCATCTTTGCAAGTACTCTTTACCAGTGACAGAACGGGTCTTATTGTTTCAGACTTATGGAAGGAGAATGCCTACTACTTAAAAGAAATAAATGTAGAACCACATGGTCCGTTAGCTTCTCTAACTCTATTATCCATGATCAAGTGCTATAAGTTCGACAATCATTCAGTCGAGGGCATTTTTCAGCGAGAACTAAGTCAAGAGTTACCTAAGCAATCTAAGGGGACTAATGCTTCTCAAGAAAACAGGCAAAGAAATGTACTTTTATCTCAATTCTGTCTGTTATCACTCAATAGCATCATAGAGAAGCATCCAGAGTCAGTGGATGAAATACTGGGGGCAAGAACCTTAAAAGTCGCTGACTTGTCACCATTAGCGCTAGAACATCGCCTTGAAGGTCACTTGTTCACAATAGAAAATAACGGAGTGCTCATTGATAAAGATAAGATGGCGTCAATTTCTGTTGATCTTAATAACAAGCTAATTAAAACGAGCCAGATGTGTTATGCGATCGCAGGCAAAGAATTTAAAATAAGCTCTCCAAAAGAAGTGTCGATTATTTTGTTTGAAGTTTTAGGTATTGGACCCATTGGCAAAAAAGGGAAATCAGGCGCCTATTCAACCAAAGAAGAAGTTTTAGATAAACTTGCGAGTGATGGACATGAAATAGCTGGCCATATCAGTCAATTTCGCTCTCTAAGCAAACTGATTAGTACTTATGTCGACAAGTTACCTAAACTAGTAAGAAAAGATACGGGTCGCGTTCATACCACTTACAATCAAAATGTAACTAAAACGGGCCGTTTGTCATCTACTAGTCCTAACCTACAGAACATTCCTATCAGAAGTGAAGATGGTAGAAAAATAAGAGACGCTTTTGTCAGTCCTGATGGATATAAAATAATAGCTCTCGACTACTCTCAAATTGAATTAAGAATTATGGCCCACCTGTCAAAAGATAGAAACCTGATAAATGCATTCATGAATAATGAAGACGTTCACAGTTCAACTGCGGCAAGCATTGAAAACGTTTCATATGAAGAAGTCACTGATCAAATGAGGCGCAATGCAAAAGCGGTTAATTTTGGCCTTATCTATAACATTAGCGCTTATGGGTTAGGCAAAGAGATTAAGGTAAGCACTAAGTCTGCTCAAGCCTATATCGACGCATACTTTATTAAGCACCCGTCTGTTATCAAGCATATCACTCAGTCTGATGCGTCTGTAAGGGAAACATGTGAGGTCATGAGTCTTGGTGGCAGAAAGTTCTACTATGCCGATGCACAATCAAACAATGGCCTTGTTAAGAAAGCTGCGCTAAGACAGGCGCTTAATGCTCCGCTTCAAGCTACCGCCGCAGAAATCATCAAGCGTGGAATTATCTCTATTTGTGAAGACTTTATTAGTAAGCACACTAATAAGGTCTCATTGATAATGCAAGTGCACGATGAATTGGTGTTTGAAGTAATAAATGGTTTTGAAGAGGAGGCCATTGAAGCGCTGTCATCAATCATGAATGCTTCTGCAGAATTACTTGTGCCCCTTTGTGTTAATGGCGGTTCAGCAGAGAATTGGTCTGGTGCCCATTAATTAATTCATTTCTTCTATTTTAGGCCCTGCCTTCTAGCGGGCCTAATGAAATTAATAAGTAACTATTGACCGTTACGAGTTATACTATATAGTATATAGTATAATTAAACTAACCCATACGATGAGAGCATCATGCCTAAGAAAGCAATAGTATTTGATCTTAATAACCTTCTTTACCGCAAATTTTACACCTCTATACCTCGCTATAACAATGATGGTTTGCGTAATGATGTAACCCTAACAATCTACTCGGAAATGGCCGCTTTAAAAAACAAAATTGGACAAGAAGATGAAATCATTATTGTCTCTGACCATAACGGCCCTACATTCAGACATCATCTTGTTGATTCATACAAATCTGACAAGAAAGGTATGCCTGAAGAGCTTAAATGCCAAGAAGACTCGCTTATCGAGCTGCTACTGACCTCTGGGTTCAAGCTAATTAGCAAGCCTGGCTATGAAGCGGACGATGCGATAGGAATGGTCTGCAACCACTTTATAAACCATGGCTTTTCCAACATTGAGATTCATTCAAACGATAAAGACCTTTTGCAATTAATTAATGATAATGTCTCAGTATTCAATCCATCAAGCAGAAAATTGTTTCGTCGAGCGGAAGTTATTCAAAAATACGGCATTCCTCCTGAGATGATACCGGATATGCTGGCTATCGCAGGCGACTCAGCGGATAGCATCAAAGGCCTTGAAGGTGTCGGTGAAAAAACCGCGTGTAATTGGATCAATGAATTTGGAAATGCAAAGAGCGTATTTTCTAATAAAGAAAACGCAAAAGGTAGAGGGAGCAAATCATTACGAGAATCTGACTTAAATATTGATTTAAATCTTAAGTTGTCAACAATTGTCTCAGACCCATCCCTTTTATCATCTTCAGAAGTTCAAATGCTTTTAAATTGGGAAGCTTCTCCTAACGCAAGTAATGTACTTAAACAAATCAAAGTAGGATCTTCCTTGTCTCATCCAAGCATTATCGGTGCACCAGAAGAAAACAACATCACTACTGCTCCATCTCAAATGTCTTTTTTCTAACAAGAGACATCTGCGCTAAATAGAGTTGATTGGTGGCCTTCACCAATCAACTAACCATTAACACGTAATTTAAGACATTTCTTGCTCAAAAGAATTATCAAAATCTCTTGCCGGGAGCGATGCACACACCAAACTACTTGGATCAAGAACAACCATCGTATCCGCCTCTCTACCCCAAGAGCCTTTGTCGTTTCTGACCCGCATGTAATCAAAGCCCTGCTCCTTTAAGGACTTTGTCATTGCTTTTTTTGCAAGTGGATTAATTCTATCCAACTCTTTTCGCCAATCAACCATTGCATTGTCGAACGTAGCCTTAACTTCATCTTTCCGTTCAGGCGCATTTTGTAGGACATCAATTAACTCATTTGTTATGTCTCCTGTTAACTTACTATATGCTAAATCGGCATGTTCGCGCTCATTAGCGATAGTCAGCCACTCGTTAGACACCTTACCGACGACTTTCTCTATGTTTTTTCTCTGATCAATATCCAGGACTTGCCCTTTTCTCGCGAAAAATGGCATCTGCACTGATTCTTCGCTATAAATATGGATTGGCTTGTCGTCCGGTTTAACAAAAATTCCTTCTGGCATTTGATAATCAGAGTTTGCAGCATCTCCTAAGCCTAGAGCAAGGCCATTATCGACAATTGAGCGCTCATTAGATTTTTTTGTCTCGTGAAAAAGCATTCTAGAAATATCGAACCCAGATTTGTCTAAATAGTATAATCGGCCATATAAAGAATTAACGGGAAAAGTCATCGAATCTGCAGTCTTTATGTGATTAGACAATGAAGATAAGAACTCACCTTGCACATTAATGACCTCTTTTTCATATTCTTCTTTATCCATTCTCATCCAGGTCGCTATATTTTTTAGCTTTTCATGATCGTATGAAATAAATGCATCATGACTGATCTTATTCATTCCGTAGTCCGTGAAGAAATCATCGCTAATTTTTCCGTATGGACTGTAGTAATCGTCCCCTAGCTTAATAAGTGGCATTTTGTTTAGTTGATTGAATACAACAACGTTGTTTTGTTCCCCCAAATAATTAAGGCATTTACTGACACCCGCCATAAAGGCAATGTTATGGCCATTATTGGAGGAAAGCCAATTAGCATTAGGCAATGATTTTAACGTTCTATTAAATATCTCTTCTAAGTGCATTAAGTTCCCCTTCAGAGCTGGTGGTTAGTTTGGAATAAGCGATACACCAAATGTCATTGTTAACCGATTTGATTTAGCATCTTTAAGCTTGTTAGTTTTATGTACAAACCGAGGATTTGTATTATTGATCCAGACCTGGAGGCGTCCTATAGGTGGGAAAATAGCCACTCTTTCTACGTCCAGGTACTCTTTCATCCAGTCCTTACCTGCTTGAATGTCTCTAACCCCAGCTTCTATGCTGCCACCATACTCAATATCTAAATCTTTATCGTTAAAGTATATCAAAGATATCATTTCAGACTGACAGGGCCCGTCCCAATGCCACCCCATATCTTCTACGCCATTCCAAATATCAATATAATCGAGCTTTAGCTTATATATATGCGACATGTCACCAATAACTCGCTCGTCTTTAAGCATTTCTTCAATAAGTTCTCTGAGTTTGACCGGGCAACTGTCTAAACTTGTTTTGCCCATTTTTCTTTCTTCGTTAATTCTTTCACCGTCATCAGACGGTACAACACTTTGTGTCCATTCTGGAATCGTGTTGTATGGCCCTCTTTGATCTGGAACCCATTTGATATTGGTTATTTCATTAAAGATTTTTTGATAAAAGTCCTTAATTACTAATGTTTGAGAAATTCCATTACCGTAGAACTCATTTAGATTGACTTTTGTTCTTCTTGATATCTTTACAGTCATGCCTATCCTTCAATTTATTAAATAGATTATTAGTTTAAGTTGGGTTTAAATTTTAGCAGAATGAGTGGATTATCGTAAACTATTTGGATTTATGTTTTATTTATGCATAGAAAAAAGCCCAAAGCGGGGGAACTTTGGGCTTTTTAAAATCGTTTGGGGGAACGACATTCTGCTTTGTGCTTACTAAAACGGAAACTTTTTATTACTTATTAAAGCAGACTTTAACCTCAATTCTATGAGCGGCACGGCTTTTCGACGGCTTAAAGTCAAATGTAAACTGGTATCCAAGTATCGTTAAAATTTCCTGGAGCCCTTGAACTGAAAATTTTTCAATTTTATTGTTGCGTAAATTACTCGCTCTTGGCTGAGTCATGCCCAGATGGATTGCGATCTCATCCTGGCGCCAATTCTTATCGTCAATGATTCGGTTCGCTGCATTAAGCAGATCTTGACGATACTTCTGTTGAGTCTCTTTTGCAAACTCTTGACGCTCTTTAATTATATCTGGAGTTTCGTTTATTACTTCTGCACTTGATACCATATGACTATCTATTCTCTGTTGAGGCGCATATGTAAAACAGACGTTATTGCCTGTAACATACGCATCTTTAATATTTATGTTTAACCTTACGTTTATCATAGAAATGGATAATTCCCATTAATGCCGGTTACATACAAGCATAAATCATGCTTTTACTTGTATGAGCTAGCCATTTCTAAGTTCCTCCCCAGAAACCACAGAGAAGTCAGACCTAGGCCCTTTCTCTCCTCTATTTGAGATATAATATAGTGAGCAACTATATAAAAGTCAATATGTTTTTATATCTTTTTTTGTAATAAGTGATTTTTGACCGATTGACTAATACCCTTATATTAAGTACTGTTGCGAATTGACTTTATACAAAACAGCATATTAAGAAGAACTTTGAAATGAATAAAAGAAAAACAAAAAAAGAGAATGCATCCTCTTTTCTACACGTTTACGACTTCGATAAAACCATAACAAAAAGAGACTCCTTTACCCTTTTCTTGAAATTTCTATTTGGAAAACGCCTCTATTACACAAAATTACTTTCTATGTACAAAGATGCAATCAAATACTGCCTCGGCAAGATCTCTAGAGACGAACTGAAAGCTCGACTAATTAAAAAATTCTTAACCAATGTGCCTGAGGAGCTGGTAATTAATAAAGCCGAGCTATTTTGCAAAAAATACGCTGATAAGCTACTTATTCCAGATGCTGTTACAAGTATCGCAGGTGCTCGAACATTTGTGAAAGAAATTACAATTTGCTCTGCATCTCCAGAAATAATGCTTTTGCCTTTTGCCAATATGCTAAACATAAAACTAATTGGTACCCGATTAGAAGTTAAACACGGGGTATTAACGGGTCTTATTGTTGGCAAAAACTGTCGCGCTGAAGAAAAAGTTGTCAGACTAAAAGAAAAGTTTGGCGAACTGACTGATTATACTCTCCATGTCTGGGGTGATAGCCCTGGTGATTATGACATGATGAGAATTGCAAACAAATGTCACTGGCGCCCTTTTAGAATGATTGAACACAAGACACCAGATTTCGAACGTAAAATCAAAAAAAGAACAATCGTTACAAAGAAAGGAATTGTTCGTGAAAGAAGGCTTTTCGATACCTTGCGAAATTTTATCCTACAAGCATCTATTCTCAGCGTGACTGCATTATTATTGTTCTGTTTTTATCACACACTGTCTTATACAGCTAATGCGTCAATTAAAAGAAACAATCAAAATGTCGTCGACCTCAATCAAAATAAACAGTCTCTTAAAGACGCGGCATTCTTAATGGAGTTAAATAAAAATCTTCCGAATTATTATGCAAATACGCTTGCTACAACCATTATTGATATTGAAGGTTCTCCCCTAAGAATAATTAAGACCAATAGCGGAAGCACTCTTTATTCAGATGGTTCCCCTGAGCACATTATTGTTCGGGAAAGAAGTGGCGGACTTGCCATGATAGACATCTCTAATCGTAAGACGACCAACATGACCTCTGATTCACTTGTCCCTTACAACCTTTTGTTAATGAGAGAGACAATGGAGGGTCAGTTCGGCGCCTTACTAAAAGCAGATAACGAACAATTTAGAGTTTACATCTTTATTGATCCTGCTTGCGGATTTTGCCATAAGATCAGTGCAGATTCGGATAGTTACCTATCAAAAGGCATCTCAATTGAATATCTGCCGTTCCCTATTTTTGGAGCCCGCTCTGAAGAAATTTTCTTTAGAGTATGGAGTTTACCACCCGAACTGAGAGCAGATGCTCTTGATAAGGCGCAAAATTATTTGATAAAGCACCCTAAGAGCAAGGATGTTGATGCAATCGGTCTCCCAGTGGCAACGAAAGAAGGCATTTCCCTTGTTGAAAACTATAAACAAATAGCGCGCAACCTTGGATTTTCTGGCACCCCAGGTATCTTTCTTCAAAACGGTGAGCTTGTTAAAGGCTATGTTTCTTCAGATAAACTATTTGAAATACTAAACAACTAGTTAGCTGGTGGGCCTTAAGTATATTGCTTATCTGCCCACCCTTTTCCAAAATACATCCCTATAAAATACCGAGGTTGTTATGTTTAACTCCAACGCCCTATTTGCATTGGTTCTTGTGCTTCTGTCGTCCCCGGCAAGTGCTTTCCCTGTTATTGTAGGAAGCATGGCCAGCAATATCATTGTTCTATTACTATCGGCATTTGGCCTGGCTAAAACAAATAAAGAAAAAAATAAAGGCATGTTCATTTTATTTGGCGTGATCGTTATTTTCTTAGGATTTAATCAGTTTAAGAACTCCGAGCTCAGCACTTTATCTCTCGAACATGAGTACTTTTCAGGTCAGGTGAATACGATCGCACCAGATGAATTGTATCTATCAGATGGCACAAAGTCCCTTAAAAGCATTAGAGAGGGAAATGCTGACTACATTATTGTCAGTGACGCCAAGACGCAGTACATTCCAGGCAGTCATATTATTTATTTTGGTGACAAAGAAGCCATTTCTCTTTTCTCAAAAAACACGAACAAGCCTATTTACATCTTTTCTCGTTATAGAACCCATGGCGCTAATGTCGCTGCAATTCTAAATGAAAATAACGCTATGTCAGCGGTTGTTGATTCTGCATTCTTATTCAGTAATTTGTCAGGAAGCGATGTTCTATCTGATCAAATGAATGAAACTTTAAGCATTGATGATATTCAGTACTCTCCAATATATCCAAAATTTAGTGCAATTCAGGAGTCACTTAAAGATGAGAATCAGTTCGTTGTAACTGACACCAATCAGTTTAAGGTTCATAGCTATATGAATGCATCTTTATTGACGGTTGTCGACATTGCTGCAATGACAGATAGTGATTGGTTAAAAATTAAAGAAGGCATGAACCCAAAATTACGAACAAGGTTTTCTTTTGCTTATAATTTAGGAGACGGAAACATACAAGCACTGGTAAAATATGCGTCAACAAAACTTACTCTTCCGCCAAATAAAATCGTTTATTCGAAAACATACCTAAATGCACACCCCTTTACAGAGCTGGCAAGTGACAATCAAATAACACCGGTCTTTTATAAGTCCACTACATGGTTAAGCCCATTAGATATTTATGCTTTGCCTGAGATCAAAAACAAGAAAGTCACTATTGGGTGTTTCACTCGCATCTGTACGGAACGAATTCCACACAATGGTGGGGATTATTTAGTTAGAGACCTTACCAAATATAACCCTTTCACACTAAAAAACTGGAAGTTAACAGTAGAAGATATCCCTTTCGACAAAGATGAAATTATTGTCCTTGCTCCAGAAGACTCAAACACCTCCTTGCTTTCATACTATTTGGCATATGAGCTAGATAGAAAAATGTTTAACTTTCTTGGTTTTACTCATTCAAATAACGAGCTATTCGGCGGCGCCTATTTTTTAGGTGGAGACCGGGCACTAGGTGACAGCTTCCTCATTGATAGCAGCAAGTTATCGATGTTATTGGAGGTTACCAAGTTTACTAACTCATGGACTGACATAAAGCCTCTTTGGGTAACCAGCTCAACATTGATAATCATGGGCATTGCTTTGGGAGCTGTTTCATTACTTGGTGGACTTTGGGCTGTAGGATCCGCTATCGTCTTCGGTTTTTTATCTATCTACTTCAATACGCTATTTAGGTTGCCCAGCGATGTTTACCAGCACATGGCGGTAAACCCTCTAGTATTAACAGCTTTAGCATCATTCTATTTCATCCTTGAAGGCGGCCTTAAACCATTATTTAAATACCGATGGAAAGGATTGATTGGAGCATTAGTTATTTTCACTATTTTGCTTGAAATAATGAGCTACACATCATCTCCGTTTGACCGAATATATTTAGGCTTGTTTGTGACACTTATTTTAGGCTCATTGATTGTTGAATTGAATAACAAGCTAATGTATGTCCCGTCTAAGGTTGGTGACAAGTACATGAAGACGATCCCTTTCCTTAAAAAACACAGCTTTCTACACCAGGGGTTTATTGTTAAGCATAAAACAAAGAATATTCCATTTACGGCTAGAATGTTAGGCGCGAGAAAATGGATAGTGAGGTCTAATCATATTTCTTCTGATGAACAAGCTAACGCAGGCATCTTTGAGACGAAGATAACCTCTCGAAGAAAACTTGCACAAACAATTAAGTTGATGAAAAAGAATCTTATCAACACCCTGCCTGCTAGAGACGTACAGTTTTGGGTTATGCCTTATATTAATTACTCGAAGAAAGGCGTAGCGCGCTCTCACGCTGACGAATCAGGATTTTCAATATCATATTCGATAGATGATGAGGATTTGGTAACCGAAGGCCTTAGCGGAAGCTACAGGACCTTTCACAGAAACCACAAAAAAACATCTCTCGAAAAGAAGATCATGACACTCATAGTAAAAGTAGAATCTTACTATAACAAGCCTGCCCTTATTGAGTTTGGAATAACTCGGCTAAGCAATATTAAGTTATTGCAGGTAAGGATAGATGAACAAACTCACCCGGCTTTTGATTCTGAGATATTAAGTGCATGGAGAGATAGTCATCGATTTGCGGATAATGTTGAATCGAGCTACATGTCTCCTCTTGGCCGCTCCGTTCTGGCAAAACTGTATAATTATTCGATAATTATGGATCATCAACATGTCTACAGAATTAAAGAAGCGACAAAGCCTTTTAATTACATGGATGCTATTAATGCATTAAATGAAATAAAAGAAATTCACAAGAATATTGATGATCATATTCATAAAATGGATTTGAATACTTTTATTCGCCAGATAGCTCACATTGTAGAGCCTGTCTCCAATTGCATAACTAGCGATAAGATAAATAAGGATTACGACGGCCTAGAATCACTATCTCTGGATATTTATAGCTTTATGAGCATAACAGGCGGTACTCTGGCATCAATGGACATTACTGAGCCATGGAGAAGTTTCTCTATTCAGGTTACAGCCAGTGAAAGAGAGGTTTGTAAGTCAATAATGATGCTGGGACTGGCCATGTGCAAATATTTCTATGAGAAATCTGGAATCAATATCGACCATAACTTATCCATAAGCTCACATCTTCTCTCGCGTAAAGGTGAGCCACTGTCTGAGGCCACCAATAGTCTTGATGGTTGGGTTATTGTAAATGGAGAGATGCCAATAAAACGAGTCGGAATCGATGACTTTAAAGATATTCCTGAGCATGAACTGAAGAATTACACTCTAATGGTAAAGTCTTTCCCTAATTCGAGCATGAATATGATTGGTTTATTTGGGGGAGTAATATCAAGGGATGGCTCTCCAATGTCACATCTGGCCATAACTGCAAAAAATTGTAAGGTGCCTTGTAGAATAGGTACCAAGTTCTATGAGCCGATAGGCTAAATAATTAAATATACTAAAATGCTTAATAGCGACAATATTGACCGCAATAATAAATTTAATATACTATTGAGCATTTAAGGGCGAACTGTGCAACATTATTATATCAAGAGAGCAAAATGACTGACATTCTCAAAAATAACAAACAACGAGAGGCATTGTTTTTTACCATCACGAGTAAAATTGCCGAAAACTGCATTGTAGGGTATTTATCAGTTAAAAGTGATGAAGCCCCAGTTGTAAATGAAAGCTATCACAAGATTGGGACTGTTGTTCAGCATGAAAGTGAGGCAATTGCCGTCAGCTTACTAAAAAAACACATGCTGGAGATAACAGAATCAGATTTACTAGCCAATGTGTATGAACAAGAAAGCTTAAAATTAGAAAATCAAAAAACCAGATTGGAAATTAAAATAATTAATCAGCATGAACACAATCGAAAAACAGAAATCCCTTCTTTGTTAGCAAAAATAAAGAATAAAAAAGAAAGCCTGGTCCGCTGCAAAGAAAAGATTATGGTATTAAGGCGTTTTCGAAATATCAAACCGATCGCAGTACCACTTAGCAATTAATTTACATTAAAAGCAGTAAATCTATTTCGATATCTGCTCCAAATAAGCCATCTTTAAGGAGCTTTTATACAAAGAGAGCATCAGCATGCCGACCACTGAGTCTGGATTAACACCCAGATTTTGCGACATCAATCTAAATACTTTCTCAATAGCACCATTTAAACCGTGCTTATTGATGGATCTAGAGGTGTGAAATGAGTGAACTTTATCTTTCCTTGCAATAAGGCATTTGATTGATGCGCCTTCTTTCTTTGAAGGTGCTGCTAATCTAATGTGGTTCAACTTTCCAGCAGTACAAAACAAAGATACTAATGAACTCTCCAAACACATCTGTTCACCTTTCCATTCCCTATCTATCTTTCTCGCTTCAATAAGACTCTTAGCTAATTCGCTTCGGCTCATGTTTGAAATGTTGGTAAAATGCTGCTTTTGTGTGCCATTAATTTTTCTTCTTACATGAATGTAATTTTTCCCATTCATTACTCTTAAAACCACGCTCATAAAAATCCTTTGCTAAATTATGTACTCCTAATTACATATTATATATTAAATTTAGCATAAAAAAAGCCCATAAATGGGCTTTTATATAATAACTTATTGTAACTAATTAATTAAAATCTGTATTTCGCACCCAGATAAGGATTTGCATAACCATCCGTAACTGTCAGGCCTGCAACTAACGATGTTTTTTGAAGAACTTCTTGCTCTAAAGAAACATCTAAAGTTTCAATGATTTCGTTTGTGCCATCCAAATGCATAGATCTAATGTTATATTCTGCATTAAGAACTAGACCAGGATTAGACAGCTCTGATTCAAAGCCTAATGTCACATAATGACCATAACCACCATACTCATTGTCAAAGGCACTTGGGTTCTGTGAAGTATAACCGGCACTTAATAAAATATTTACATAAGGTGTTGCTTCAAGTACTAATCCACCGCCTAACGACAAGTCTTGTTGGCTTAAGGCACTATCTTGACGATCTTCAACTCTTGAAAAATCACCTTCTAGAAAAAAGCCATTACCAACACGATGCTCAATACTTGCAGTGAAACCATCCGCATCAGCAGTTTGACCACTTACATCTGTTTGTTTCCATGTGTATCCTGCACCAATCTCTGTTCCTTCTGTTGCAAGGCCAGCCATTGCAGAGCTAGATACGACAAGAGAAACTGCTAATGCGATAATATTCTTTTTCATTATTAAGTCCTATTTTATTAAAAAGATAAGGCCAATCTTTTGACCCTACATGACATGCAATCTAAATGCGTTAAAATTTATATGTTCCGCCGATACGGTATGCACTTTCTGAGTCTGCAAAGTCAAATGCGCCATTTAATATAAGTGACGATGTCACTTCATATTCTAGCTTAGCTGTTGCTAATCCGTATTCGTAAGCGACTTCTGTGTCACTCCACTCACCTACATAATAGCTATATTCGCCAGTCAGCGTGAGACCGGTTACGCCAGTATCAATATTTAACCCAGCTTTCCCATAGAACCCATCTGCATCAGTGTCGCCTGAGTTGGCTTCAAAAGAATCTTTAAAATAACCTCCACCAACGTAAACGTCGCTAATGACGGTTAAACCAAGGTCAAAGTTGCCACCAATGCCGCCTGACCATTGAACAATATCAGTATCTGAAACGGTAACAGTTTCAGTGTCACTTAATTCAGTACCTACTTTTAGCTCTGCTTCAGCGTATCGGCCTTCAATATAGAAATTATCAGACATTTCGTGCTTAAGGTCAAACACAATTGCATCTTGTGCCTCTACAGCGTTATAAGATTCTGTTTCACCAATGGCAACACTTCCGTAAGTAATACCCAAAGTCGTATCCGTTGCAAATGCTGCGCTAGACATTGTTAATACTGAGGCTGTTGCTACTGCATGCCATAGCAAATTTTTGTGTTTCATTATTTTATCCTGTTTTATCAATACAATAGGTCTTTTAAAAGTTGATATATTATAGCAAGAATTAGCTTAAGTTCAACAAGGCAGTAATGGCTACACCTTACCAAGGAAGAAAACTGGTTCATTGCAAATGACAATTTGCACACATGGTTATAAAAGTCACCTGCTGCGTGATCTTGAATTGATGTTTTAGAGTGGGTTTTAGGTGAGCAGTGCTCGCTATAAGCACAAAACAATCATTTTGTTCCAAAAAAAATAATAAAGCTCAACTTAACTTGCGGTTACATTGACACTTAAATATATTTTAATTATATTAATTACACAAAATATCATTCTTTATATGATACCAATTCATAAGTTAAGGAAGCAAAATGAAAGACTGGACACCGTCAGAACAAGACCTATTTGTTAGTCATATTAAATCTAACGGCGGAGATGCTAGTGCGACTGATTTAAATTTATGCTCTTTGTTTAAAGTAAACAGCATCTATTTCGAAATAAACTTAGATTCATTTGCTATCGATGAGGAGCTGGTCATTTACGGTAAGTTTGTTAAGGAAGATGAAGAAGATGGTGCATTTTTCTTTTCTGCTGAAGAAGTCGGTACCAATCTTCCATATTGTGCAGCAAGAACACTTAGTTCGTCTTTGTGTGACATTGAAGAGATAAGAGACATAATCAACTCAAAGGCTAGAATCGTAATTTCATGGCTGGAACAAATTAAGTCCGAAAAAATTAATCTTTCTGGCTTCGACAAGGAAGCCGGCACACTCGATAATGAATCGATATTTGGTGTAGTTCGAATGGGCGACAGACACTATGTTGACTCGTCAGAAGTGCCATGTCGTGTGTAAGACCTTTTTCTCTAAGCCAGGCAATGTAATAGAAACTAAATAGGCGGCTGTCTTTCTGCTTAATATATTGCCATACCACCTTCACGAGAGGATTATCTAGTGAGCTAGTAAAAGCACAGATTGGCTATATAAGATTTAAGGTACACCGTTTGCTTACCATAGGCCTAGGCTATGAGGCTGACCTGGCATTATGTGTCATCCGAACGGGCGACATCTCTTAAATTGATTTGTCAGGGCATATTTCCATTAATTAATATTTTGGTACAGCGTAGATTAAGCATACGCTGCAGCTCACTTAAGCGTTCAAGCAGTCATACAAGTATTTTATGCTGCTAAAAATGCGCAGACTCACTTCTCTACTGCTAAAAAGCTTCAAACCAAACAACCTATGGCCTAATCCAAACTATTCCACATGAGCGTTATACGCGCTTCTAGGGCATTAAACTAATATCTTCATGCAGATGCAAAAATCCCAGCGAGGCTGTTAACCTGGCTGGGATTCTGTCATTTGATACTATACTAGCTTAGTTCGCTTAGCTTTTTCTTACCTTTTTCAGTAAGAAATAAGAACTCTCTCTTTCCGCTTTTGCTGTCAACAATATCTACTAAGTCTAGGTCCTTCATTGTTTCGATTAAGTCAATAATAACCTGTCTTCCAAGGTATTTAACCTGTGGAGTACGAGAGTTATTTCTTGCGATGAAATTTCTACTAATAGTTGAATCTTGATCTTCAGGAATCATTCCTAGAATAGCTGCCCATACGGTGTTCTTGTCTTCCTCTGGCATCTTGCTGTAGTCAATCTTCTTAACAAAAGTTTCTTCCAGCTCATCTATATCACCGGTTAAGATGTTTAACTCATCATTAACGTTGAGGATTAAATACATCGGGCTACCGCTAAACGTGTAAACACCGTCATCTTCTTTGATTGTAATTGACTTAATCTGAAGAGCCAGGCTCAATGCTTCTTCAAATTCATCATCTTCAATAAGTTTAACACTGTCTCGTAGGTCAGCAGCAGTGATCCCCTGCTCCCCTGCTTCGTAAACATTGATTATAATAATCTTAGCTACATCTTGAGTAGAATAAGAGCTTGAAAGGGCTTTAGATTCAATGCTGTTGTAAA
Source organism: Psychromonas sp. SP041 (assembly GCF_000470315.2). Taxonomy (GTDB): domain Bacteria; phylum Pseudomonadota; class Gammaproteobacteria; order Enterobacterales; family Psychromonadaceae; genus Psychromonas. The sequence continues at coordinate 252,537 of NZ_CBRF02000001.1, read as the reverse complement.
TTGTAACAAGAAGGTTACCGTTAGGAATCGAGTCTGGGTTCTTAGCCTCATAAACTCTATTATTAGTCGGACCGGATGCCTTTATTGATTTGCATTCTTCAAGTGAAGTCTTGGCGAACGCGAGATGAGTTTTAACTCGCTTGTCATGCTTCGCAATTGACAATGAAGAGATTATGTCATTCAAGCAAGATTTTGGTTGCTTAATGATAGTTGCCAATATCTTAGATGTCATTTCTAAACTTTGAGTATTCATTTTATATTACCTGTCAATATTTAAAGTCATGTTATATCAGATACTTTATTGATAGGACTCGTAAATGTCAATAAAGATATGATGTTTTGTTAATAAATATTATTTTAATCGCCCAATATGCCCTCTTATTATTAATAAAGAGTAATAGGCAGGTCCTAGATTAATTTTTCATACAGATAATTATTGCATTGTGGGCAGGAAGTCAAAATCGACCGGAAGATTAAATTGCTTTACCATTAAATATTAATTAACAAGCTTTATTTTGTGTTAAGAAAAGCAGACCATCCTGCGGATGAAATAACGACCGCTCTTTTCGCTCCCTCTCCTTCTTACTAGCTGTTTTTTAGGTGTTAACTTTATTTGCAAATAATCAGTTTAATTAACCCTGTAATATTGACTTTTATACCAAATAATATATAATTACTGCATATAAATTAATGAGTCAACGATTCGGGGGAATCACATCATGGAACTATTTTCGCTTAATCCATTTTCGGAAGCAATGGCAACTCAAAATACAGATGTAAACAAGTCTGTAGCAACTGTAGAAAACGACACAACAGCTAGTCTGTTCAACACTTTTACATTCTTCAACGAAGAATATATAGAGCCATTATCTTTAGCTGAAAAAACGTCTAAAACTCCACGATTCTATCAAGCAAATACGGTTAACTCCGTTGCAGATATGCTTGAGCAAGGATTCACTCGAATTGGTGTGAAATCACCTACAGGAACAGGCAAAACGCTTATCACAAAGCTCATTGCTCTCTCAACAAGAGTAAGAAATTTATTAAAAATTGAACCAACAAAAAAAATCAGAGTTTTGTATGTATCGAATAAGCACCGCTTAAACAGACAGGCAGAGGCTGAATATAGAGAAAATAGCTCTGTAGAGCTTATCTTGCAATCTGCTATGTCATCAATTCCAGATGAAGTAATGGAAAAAGGTTGGGATATTACATTTTTAGATGAAAGTCATCATGAAGCGATGCACTCAATTCAAAAAATCCTTACCAAAATGACTAGCCGCCCGTTAATAGGCTTTACTGCTGATGACCAACGAGGTGATGGACTATTACTTAAGTTTGAACGCTTTCATGTTGCGATCAGTGAATATGATGCCGCTAGACGAGGCTTTACTGAAAAGGTAGGCGTAAACACAGTGGTCGATCTAGGAAAAAATGATAAGTCTGAATTAACAATTAAATTGCTTGAAAAATACTCAACGCATATGGGTAATACAATTATTTTTGTACGCACTGAGCGTGAAGCAAGAAAAATTCAACGTCATCTACGTTACAAAATGGGCTTAAAAGCTGGGATTTTGGACTCGCGCCACAAAGAAGATGATCTAGATAAGGCACTTGATAAATTGTCTGAGGGCAAAATTCAATTCTTGGTTAACTGCCAAAAAATAGGCGAGGGAATCGATGCTGAAAATATCACTGATGTTGTACTTGCAAGACACTTTAATAGCCCTGCTGAGAAAAAGCAGTATATTGGTCGAGCTATTCGCCCTGACTCTCCTTGCGCTGTATGGGAGTTCACAAACCCTCTTGTAGACTCGGTTGTTTCACGCGATGTAGTAGGATTAACAAAATACGAAAGACTTATTTCGATTAAAAATAATCAGTGGGATGAAAGATTATTGTCAGGTGAGGACAAAACATGGGGGCAAATGTCAAAATTACGAGTTCAACCAGAAATAACCAGTGAAAACGACCTTGATGCTTACGATCAAGAAATGGAGTCGATAATGTCTAGTGTTGATGACTCTTATTTTGAAGAAGAGCATTTATACCTTATGACTGCATAATTAAAAAATCAGATAAAAACAAAAGGGATTAATTGAAATATTAATCCCTTTTTTATTGACTTAATATACTAAATTTAATATAATATTTGCATGTTCTGAGTTAGGACAAAACAATTATTCGGGGGAATAACCAATGCTTAAATTCGATATCTCACAAATGCGCAGTGTATATGTTTACATTCTTAAAGTAACAACTGATTACGTTTACGTAACAACTACTCGCTCTGGCGCTCCATATAAGGCCAATTCATCACTGCAGGGTGAACACAACGGGCGCAATGTATCTAAGATAAAGATTCACCGTTCAGTTAGCCATAATTACTCTGCTATCTATTTGACTAGAGAGTTCTCTACACCTTGGCTTACTTCATTAAATTACTATGGTGATGAAGTCATATCTATTGAAATACAGCGTGTAAATCGATTTGCGGCAAATGGTTTTCAAGATCCAAATAATTGGCAATCTTCATTTTCTAAAGCAATTATTCTTCTTGCAGATGAAATCAAGAATGAAAAATCTGTTTACGTAAATGGCACAGAAATATTTTGGCCAGAAAAAGTTAAAGAAGATATTGACGATAGTGAATTAAATATGCACAACAGTCAAAATCGTTTTCACTTCACTTCACGCACTGAAACTTCTTTAGATAAAGATGGTTATTTTACTATCAGAAATGTTAATTTTATTAAGCTTGCAACAATGGGCGTTGGTTTATCAAGTGCCAGTGTAGCAAAAGAAGAGGTGAAGATTAGACAATCGATTGAAACGGGCTTAGATGCGCCAATTACTATCAGACATTCTGTTAGATTGGGAACAAGAAAAGGCAAAGTTTTAACATATTATCCTAATGCATTATCACCAACAGAGGAGCAAATTCATGTTTTCTCACCTGTACTTCAATCAAAAGCACTTAATGCAGTTAATGCAAAGACAAAAAAGAAAGATGAAGAATCACTTGTTTATTTTTTAGCATCTTCGAGAAACAAAGCTTATGCTAACGTGAATTTTGCTATAAAAGCCGCTCAAACTATCGGAAGACTTTACGGTTATGAGCACACAGATGATTTGGATATTCAAGGTATTATCGAAGAAACAGGCGAAGTTAACCTGATGAATATTGATGAAGCCTCTAGAAAGATATTGCCAATTAAAATGGATGCTATGACCTCAATTGCGTATCTTTTCAGATTCATATACAAAGAACAAAAATTAAGAAATCTACGCGACTTGTCTACTATGTTTAGATTCTGCATTAACTCAGGTTTAGTATATGAAAAAGATATTTCGACAGATTTCATAGGCAACGTATCGGAAATTCCGCTAGTTAAATTATCCAGTGTTGACCACGTTAAAGAACTTTTTAGCACTCATTAATAGCAAGGGGGAGAAATCCCCCATATTTAATGTTTTTTTTGCTTAAACCTCTCTTTTCTATTGACTAAATATACTAAAGTTAATATAATAAGCGCATATACAGAAAGCACATCCTTGGGGGATATCATGACTACAAACATCGCAATGAACATATTAAGAAACGCAAAAGTTGAAACTAAAATCCTTTTTGATAAAAATGGTAAATTAACTCTTACAATCATTATCAATAATCAATACACACATACTTTCCCTGCCACATCAAGAGAAAGCCGCATGGTTGAAACGTCTGAGCAACGTGTATTAGATGCGTTTTTCAATAACGGCACATACATTATTGTTGATGGTACTATGCAAGATTACCGACCATCTACCTACCGTGGCTTCGTTCAAACGGACAATGCGCTTGATGCTCTTGCTGATATCATTGGTGTTGAAAAGTTTGATAAGTCTAAGTATGCGGATCCTGTTCGAGGCTTATACAATCAAATTCGTGGCAAACGCAATTCTGATGTTTTCCTAGGCGGCACTTGGGATAAATTCAACCTTGACGTAGAGTCATTAGGTTTAGGTGGTGAATTTGAAAATAAGCTTGTTTATCGTTACAGCCCTTTTTCTAAAAATATTCAGACTTCATTTGAAGTAAAAAGACTTGTTTGTGAAAATGGTATGATTGCCAACTCTCCATTTGTTACTTTTGAAGTACCTGTTATTGATGATTGGGAAAATAACCTACAAATTGTAAGCTCGCAACTACAACCTAAAATCAATGATATTCTTCGCGGTCGTTTTGAGTCTATGTCTAAAGACAACAGCAGAGCTAATGTAGCTACGGTTGAGAAAGTTCATGAAATCATACAGTCTCGATTTTTTGAAGTAGAAGATGGTGCTGACAAACAGGTTTTTGACAAGCTTACTCGTTTTAGTGAAGTTACTAATATTACTAAAAATCTAGGGCAATTTTACAAAGAATCGTCATTGTATGACACCAAAGCTAAAGTAAGAATGGATTCACATCTAACGCAGTTTGATGTTTACAATATCCTAACTGAAATGGGAAGTCATGTAGGCAGAGCTGAGGTTACAGACTTTGAAATAAATTCAACTGCCAATAAAATTATTTTTGATGACTTCAACGGAAAGAAAAAAATCAAGCCTACTATCCCTGTTTCACAAGAATCAGATCACAGACGTAAGTTTTTTGGAAATTCTAATTAAAATAACTTAACTCATATAGACATATTATATCAGTTTTGATATAATATCTAACGAAAAGGTAGGCGGCATGCCTACCGATCTTAATTCAAGTGGGAGTATTTAAAAGTGGCTACATTAATAAAATCAATTTCAGAGTTCAAATCACTGGCAAGCGAGGGGCTTGTCTGTTTGGCTTACAAAAACGAGAAACTTGTAGATCAATTTTCTGTTGTGACAACTAACTCAGAACTAATTGAACATTTTATCTCTTTAAATCGTTCTAACAAATACCAAGATGAACATGATGAAAAGATAGAAAAAAACCAAATCCAAGTATTTGATATTCTGAGCCTTGAATACAGCTACATTGAGCTTGAATCTTTTATTGGATATACATTTAATATTGCAAGTGCAAACTCACCTGCCAATAAAAATCTAGAAAGTTTAGAAATTATTAATTTTACTAATGCAGTAACTGAAAATGACGATGAAATTTCTTTCGTTAGTGAAATTAAAGACATAAAGTTTGGAAATGTAGTAAAATTCCTAAAAGATAATGAATACAACGTTATTAATGTAAATGAATATGGCGTAAATACCGATGGTGAACGAATTGCTTTCAATAAAAGCAATACTCGCCTTAGTGATGTTGTGATCATCATAACGAAATCTCATGAGCCATGTTTTGTTAAACTTGAAGAGTTCATGAAAAATAAAAGTAACAAGTCTGATAAAAATGCTTTGGTTTTTGCTACTGCATTGCTTGAAAAAGATGAAACTGGCAATGAAAATTTAGTTTCTCTACATTTGCTTAAGCAAAACACTGAACTTAATTTCTACAAATTAATAAGGAATATAAAATGCACAAACTTACAGACGATAAATTGGTTTCTTTAATCTTTGAATGTTCAGATAACAATGTTTCGGTAAGCATAGAAACTCCGTATGTTGATGGTGTTGAGCAAGAGCTAGTTAATGATCACATTGCTACGCGATGGGCGCGTTTAGGTATGCGTTATTTTTCTCAAATGAAAGAAAAGAAAATGTTCCATGACTTAGCGCCTCATGTTGAGCCAGTTAGAACAAGAATCGTTTTTTCTAATTCAGATCACCTTTTACAAGCATGCTCTGGTGACTTCGAAGAAGAGCTTAACGTTGATCTAGAACAGTTCGATATTGATGATTATGAAATTGCTAATGAATTTTTTAACCAAACAGATGAAGAAAAAGAAATGTCTATAGGCATGAATTTTTATGTAGAAACTATGGATCGTATTGGCGGCTTTTCAACTCCATCAGCAATTGCGGGCTTGGCTGTTTATCGACTACTGTTTGATAACATGAATCAAGTTAAGGCTTAATGCTTAGGAGGCAATTTGCCTCCTAAATTCACCTCTTAATATTTGACAGTGATACTACTTGTGATATAATATCTCGTAAGGAAAGATGTTCTGTGATGTTTGTTAAATAAACATCAGTAAAAATATTTTTCATTCATTTATTAAGAGGTCACTATGAAAGCGCTTAAAGAAGCTTTTATGGTTGAGCTGAAAATTCTTGTTGATAGAATTAAAAAAGACAAAAGTGCTTTAGATAAGATAAAACGTATATGGTACTTTATTTATCGATTACACTCAGAAACTGAGCGATATACACTTTACTGGAACGGAAAAAAGTTCATATCTAATACAAATAGCTTGGATTTTTATTACTACAATGACGCTCTTGATGCGTTTAAATCAAGGCTGCTAGCTAACACTAGCAATTATGTAGAGTTGGTTGAGCATAAGAAAGGCGACAGAACGAACTCTGTTATTAGGATTTCAGTTTAACTGTAATTAAAAACAACGTCCTGACTTAACTATTAGTATAACTAGAGCTAAGTCAGGCCATTTCTTCTTTTTCGTTTATAGTGGCGTTCAAAATCACTGCTTAACTATGCAATGATTTTTTTGCAAGCAAACTAAAGAGAAGTTAAATGCCTCGTAATCGCTACACTACCTTTAATCAAAAAAAAACAAATACATTAAATGAGCCGATGTTTCTTGGCAGTAACGTTAATATTGCTCGGTATGACATACAAAAGTATGAAGTATTTGAAAAACTAATCGAAAAACAATTATCATTTTTTTGGCTTCCACAAGAAGTTAATGTTTCAAAAGACCGTATTGACTACAATTCTCTTCCTGAGCACGAAAAACATATATTTATCCAAAACCTTAAATACCAAATTCTTTTAGATTCCATTCAAGGCCGTAGCCCTAATGTTGCTTTACTTCCGTTAGTATCATTGCCTGAGCTTGAAACATGGATAGAAACTTGGTCTTTTTCAGAAACAATTCACTCTAGATCATACACCCACATTATTAGAAATATTGTTAATGATCCTTCGATTGTTTTTGATGACATTGTAGATAACAAAGAAATCGTAGACCGTGCGCAAGACGTTTCTCACTACTATGACGACCTTATCGAATATACGAAGCTTTATAGCGTATACGGCATAGGCAAGCACACAACAGTCGATGGTGAAGATATTGACGTCTCTCTAATGGAGCTTAAGAAGAGAATATATCTTTGTATTATGTCTACTAACATCCTTGAAGGAGTTCGGTTTTATGTAAGTTTTGCATGTTCATTTGCTTTTGCTGAAAGTGCTCTTTTAGAGGGAAATGCAAAAATCATTAAGTTAATTGCTCGCGATGAGTCGCTTCACTTAACTTCAACTCAACACATGCTTGGTATTTTTGCAAAAGGTGAAGACGACCCCGACTTTAAAGTGATTGCTCGTGATTGCAGAGAACAGTGCATTAAGATGTTTGTAGATGCAGCAGAACAAGAAAAATCTTGGGCTTCATACTTATTTAAAGATGGCTCTATGATTGGGCTCAATACTAACATTCTCTGCCAGTATGTTGAATATATTACCAATATTAGAATGAGCAGTGTCTCATTGCCCCCTGCCTTCCCAGGTGCGACCGAAAACCCTATCCCCTGGATAAACGGTTGGCTTGTTTCTGAAAATGTACAGGTGGCGCCTCAGGAGGCAGAAAACTCACAGTATCTTGTTGCTGCTATTAACAACAAATTAGAGGCCGGTGATTTTGATGACTTCTCATTATAATAACATGCCTAATTAACCCCAAAACTGTGTGCGGAACATTTTCCGCACTTTAACTCAATTCTATATTTAAATTCTCACAACATCAGAACACTTGCATTATTGACTTTTGGCTCATTTAATGCATAATATATACTTCTTTTAATCAACAAGGAGCGACCATTTATGTATTTTTCATAAGGGTTATTCTTTTTAAACTCATTAGGAAAAATCATGCTTGAAGCGATCTTTATTGGTTTCGCATTTTCTGTCGGATTGATAGTTAGTGCAATTGGCTTACCACCACTTATTGGCTACCTAGCTGCTGGTTTTATTATTAGCGCGTTCTCCTCTTTTTTAGACTTACCAGTCCTCGCTCTAAGCTCTTTAGAGCATATTGCTCATTACGGTGTCTTGCTTTTATTGTTTACTGTTGGACTTAAGTTAAATATCAAAAAAGTTGCTCGACCAGAAGTAATTGGTACTAGTTTGCTTCATTTTTTCTTGTCTACTTCAACTTTTGCTGTATCTATCTACTTCATAGTGGGCACAAGTATTGAAACATCTGTAATGCTTGCAACAGCTTTATCGTTTTCTAGCACAGTACTTGCGGCTAAAACCCTAGAAGGAAAGCAAGAATTAAAAGCGTTCCATGGCAGAGTCGCGATAGGCATTTTGATTGCACAAGATTTAATTGCGATGGTCGTAATGAGCATTGCTAGTGGTAAAACGCCATCTGCATGGGCATTCGGACTATTCTTGCTTCCATTGATTAGGCCGCTTTTATATAAAGTGCTTGATTCAAGCGGCAATGAGGAACTTATGATCCTTTTTGGCCTTCTTTTAGCTGTTGTTGTAGGCGGAGGAGCTTTTGAAGCTGTAGGACTATCTGGAGAGCTTGGAGCATTGGCCATGGGCGCAATAATGTCCGGTCATAAAAAATCAGCATTTCTGTCTGAAAGGCTTTGGAGCCTAAAGGAAATATTTCTAGTTGGTTTCTTTTTATCGATTGGACTAAAGGGCCTGCCTACTTACGATGACTTGTATTTTGCTTTTGCTGTCACCATGCTATTACCTATCCAAGTTGTTATCTTCTTTGGGTTGTTGGTTTACTTTAAGTTGAAAGCAAGAAGTGCATTTCTAACAACGATTTCTTTGACAAACTTTTCCGAGTTTGGATTGATAGTCTGCGCTGCAGTCATGCCTGAGTGGACCATTTCAATCGCTTTGGCTGTTACATTTTCTTTTATCTTTAGCGCACCATTAAACCGGTTTGCTCATCCTATTTTTGATAGGATTGAGAAATATGCATCTAAATTTGAACGCAATGTTAGACATCCTGATGAGGAAAGCATTGTTCTAGGAGATGCAACTATCTTAATGATGGGAATGGGTAAAATAGGTGCATCGGCCTACAAAAACTTACAGCAATATGGCAAAACTGTTGGTATCGATTCTGATCAGGAACTAGTTGCCTTACATCGCGAAAATGGCTTGAACGTTCAATATGCTGACGTTGAGCATCTTGGAATATGGGAAAGTTTAGATCTGAGCAACTTGAAGTACTGTGTACTGGCATTAAAGCATACAGAAGCAACAAAAGGCATTATTGAAGCGTTAAGAAAGAAAGGGTTCGAGGGTCTAATCGTAGCTCACTCACTTAATGAGGATGCTGCACAAATAATTAAAGACTCAGGTGCAGATGAAGCATATATAACTGCGGATGAAGCAGGAGCTGGATTAGCATCTAAAGTCGCTTTAAGCATGAAAATGTAGGCTAATTCAGGATGGCAAGCCATGGTTTGCCGTCCTGATTAAGTTGATTGCTTTACTAGGCAGGCACCTTCTTATAAAGACCCCATGCTTTCTCATACAAGATTCTTGACTCATTTCTAGCCTTAGCTATTTGAGACTCCTCTATCTTGCTTAAAGGCCTGTTTTCAGCCTGTGCTAGCCTTTCTATTTTCTGTATGATTTCATAAACATCATGCTCAGCACCTGATTTGATTTTTGAAATCTCGCTTAGATGTATTTGAATTTCTGCAATCATTTTTGTTTTAGGTAACATTACAAGTAAGGACAAATCTCTATAACCAGATCTAACCGGTTCATTAAATCTGTTTTTAACTTTGACCACTTCTAATCTTTCTTGAATCTTATTGAATACAAAATTAACGTCTTTAATTGAGTCTGTTACGAACGACCCTCGTACTATGTCGGTAATTTGTGTTTCGTCACCACCAAATTCATGTTCGGACTTTTGATAAGATCTTTCTTTAGTCTTGATTGGTGCATTGATGTAGCTAACACCGTAAGAGTGACTTATTTCAGACAAGGCTAACTCCAGCTCATCTCTTGCAGGGTTAGCTATCTCATAAGCCTTTTCTAGAGAATTAAAAGGCTGCTTAGCACCTTTGTCGACGTTTTTTATACTTAGCAATTGCCCAGTGTGTAACTCATCAAGTAGTCTTTCAGAATATATATTGTCTGGATACTTGCTTCTCATTCCCTGTATTTCGTCTATTTCATACGCATGAGCTAAAACAGAAGTACGACTAATCATTAGTGCGACTAGTGCAACTGTTCTAATTGATATACTCATTAATTATTCTCCTGTAGTTTCGTAAAAATTTTAAGGTAACAAATCATATTCCCGCCTGTCTTACAAAGCCTGGTATATTAATGTCACAGTTCAGGAAAAAGTTATCAGACAAATCAAACAACGTAATTCTAAATTGAGATTCATAATCGATACTGTAATCACCAGGATGTAAATCGTAGAAAACATTAAGTTTTGATAATTGGTCTGGATCACTTACCTTAAATGAAATGCCTTTCGAATTTATTTCATCTTCTAATTTAATATATGAGCGAGCACTTCTATTTTCATACGTCGTTTCATAGTTAACGGAGTAAGGGCCTTTTATGTTTGGCACACCTTTGGTGATCATTAAACCATCGTCTATCTTGAATGAGAACGGCATTACTTCTATTTTCCGCTTAGACTTATCCCCTAGCTTTACTTCAGAATAAATAAATGAAGTTTTGGAGTCGCCTTTGTTTTTAAAAGCTAAAACTATGTTTGCTGGCCAACCTGCACCAGGCATATCGGTCGCGGTAAGAGAAAGGTATCGCCCTTTACTTTCAGGCCCTGAAGAATGCAAAGATTTTATGGTAGACCACACACCATCTTTTTTGATTTTAAAGTACCCGTTATTAAGCACTAAAACTTCCATTTTATTTAACCCTGATGCGACAAGTTTTTCTGCATTAATTTCTTCATTTAAGATGGGTTTTTCTTTGCCGTAATAAATATCTAATGATTCTAGACTTGTCGGATCTAATGTATCGTTTGGCAAAAATATTTTTTGTTCTCTATACATAAATCGAATTGACTCTTTGGTACATGTGTTTAATTTATCATGTACGACATAAACCGTTTTTGATGGGACTATTTGCAATAGACCATTGTGCTCACTTTCTTCATGAACATCCAAAGCAAGCGATGCAGTACTTAATCCAGTTAGAAGCGGTATTAGTGCCAACCGACAGTTGTTTGAGCTAAGACTTTTAAACATTACTTTCTCCGTATTAACTTTGTTTTTACATTTATTAAACCATACAAGATAACGGTCTAGTTATATTGTCTAAATATGATGTTTTATTATAATCTACTTGATTTAACTTGTTACGATAATATACAATAAATAGGATATTCGGTCAAGTTAGGCCGATTCTTAAAGCTCAAATTACCACAGGCAGGAACAACATGGACTTAAATATAGCCCGCTCGACACAAAAGATTTTCAACATTAAATGCTTTCACGAATGGGTTGAGCATAGTGGAGGCATCACTGACATAATGGTTAACTGCCAACATAACGGTCTCGTATTACCAATAATGCTATCCAAAAAGAAGCAGGTACTCTTATCAATAAAATCCGGTGCCTGCAGAAATCTAAAATACGACATTAATAATGATTTAATTTCATTTTTTGGCGTGTTTGATAACAAAGAATACAAAGTAGTTGTTCCCATTGTGTCGGTGATGTCTATTTCAGAGCGAAGAACTGGCCTAGCTGAATCATTTGATTGTCTTGCTAGCAACATATCAAAACCGGAACCAGTTAATCTTGGTGAAAGGCACTTAACCTTAGTAAGTAGTAATTAATAATGACCAGTTTCTATGCCCTACCAAGACCTATCGATACGCTAAATAAATTATTAGCGAATACTGTAATGCCATATACTTATCTTGAAATTTCTCATCATAGAGTTTCATCATCAAACATCTTCATTGTTGAAGGAAACAAAAAAGATGGTTCTGATAAGATCAAAAGCTCAAATCAAAGTAATTTGATTGATGCTCTTATGTACATTGAGATTGGTGATTTTTCAGCAAGCGATGAAGCACTTTCTGATATGAGAGAAAACTATTCAAAAAACCATCAACACGACCCTTTTATTCTTTTTGCCGAAACAGTAGAAGATAAAATATCTGCTCACCCTTTTTTCTATGTATGTATTAGCAAAAGCTCAAATGAAAAACGATGGAAACTTCATTTTTCTTTTAATAGTTATAAAAAAACATCTTTTAATACCTTATTTTTGACAGAGGATTTAAGTGAGTCTCTTGAAGAAGTCATGATGTATTTTAAATCACTCACAGATATTGTCTAGTTTACTTTATTTTACTATAATATAAGGTTACTGCTATTGTTTAACGTAATTAATATAATTTTTACAAACTTCGTTTAGGAGACGACATGAAAAAAATGTTCAATGCTTTAGGATTACTTGCTCTTGTTGCTAGCACATCTGCATTTGCACAAGGCGGCCCTCAGGGTGGTCCACCGGCTTTTAGTGACATTGACACCGATGGCGATGGCTACATCTCTCAAAGTGAAGCTAAAGGCCCACTTGCTGAGAATTTCAGCAAGCTTGACACAGATGGCGACGGTTATTTGTCAGAAAGTGACATTCCAGAGCCTCCTGAAGGCGGTCGTCAGTAAATATTAAACAATGTTTAAAGCGGCTAATTATATTGGCCGTTTTTTTTGCCTTTAATTCAATCCCAGTATACCAACTCGCATCATCCCACATTCACCGCTCTCAAAAGACTAGCCCGTATATACAAAAACTGATATAATAAGTGCATGTATTCATGAATCTATTACAGATAGGTTTCAAGCTTAAACTATATTGGAGAGCGTATTTTCGCTTTGTATTATTATGCAAAATGTAAGTGTCCTTAAAGCAGGTTCGTTAGCCGTTCACAGACCAAAAGTAATTACCAAGCAATTGGCCGTACAAAGCACATCAGTAGGAAGACGATTAACTCTTTCTTCAAACTGGCTAATGCTAATGGGGTTTAGTGATTCACTTGTTGTTGAAAAATCATTAGGAAAAAACAAAGGTTTTGAGGTCACTCACGCGACCGAAGAAGACATAGATAACAAAAAAGCAAAAAAAGTATATATCAGAGAATACACATCGCGAAGTGCAAACCCACTTAATCCTGTGCTGAAAAGGAAAGAGCGATTAATTCAAGTCACTAAAAAAGATCTAATGCAAATAGCGCTCGGCGGCGTAAACAGAGTGCATGTCCAAATAATGCCTAACAGAGTCGTTTTCACTCCCATTTTTGAGGGTGAGTCATACAACATTGAAGACAATGATAATATAAGCACCCTTGTGGCCTTAACGGGAGGTGTCGACTGCCACACAATGGAAAAACAAGGGTTCTCGATCAAGGCGGCCTTAGAATTTAGACCCAATGAAAAAAGAGATTCCGCAGATTACACGGAAATGACCTCTATGTCGGTTCTTGCAAATAGTAAACCTGAATTACTATTCAATGAAAATATATATGATGTACAGCCTCAGGTCCTAAAAAAAATAGTTGGAACAAGAAAAATTTCTTTTGCTCACTTCTCATTATCGTGCGATGACTTCAGTGCCCTTAAAACGAATAGTCTGAAACAAAAAAGTGTTGATGATATGAGTTCAACTATCGATATGTTTATTCCAATGCTATCCATTCTTGATGTCCTCGACATTCCAACACTGCTTATTGAGAACGTACCCGGCTTCAAAAATAGTATTATCAACGACGTTTTATTGCTGCAGCTCAAAAGAAGAGGATTTAAGGTCAACCAGGATGTGTTTGATGCTAGAAGAGTCGGCAGTGGTAACACGAGCCGAAAACGCTTTTACATGTTCGCTTCAAAGCTTGATGCTGAGTTTTCATTCCCTGCGTTGGAGGAGAATAAATCAGATGTATGGAATGACATTATATTACCGAACTGGGCAGAAATAGAGAAAAAAGAAGTCACCGGCAATAAGACAGTCACGAGCTCACTATCATGTGGCAGAGCCAGACTAATAAAAGAAGGCGACAAGACGGCCCCTACAATCACTAGAGCTCAGTCACAAGACTCTAAAGATGCCGTAGTAATAAAAAAAGATGATCGCTATTACAGATTACCTATTGTCGTTCAGAAAATGCTGAACTCTATTCCTACCGATTTTAATACGGACTGGTTGCCAGTTGATAAGGCGGCACAAATAATAGGCCAGAGCATTTGCTGTAGTCTTCACGGGAAAATCTTAAACTCAGTTAAAGCGCATTTCGAGTCATATAAGCTTAACCAACGTTTAGCTAGCCTAACGCCAATCTAGGCCACCAGCATTACGAAAAAAGCCTCTATATTTAAAACATAGAGGCTTTTTATTGCTTTACTAATTTTCACACTAACTAATCGTTAGTTGTCTTTCACAAAGTTAACATAGTCTCTGCCAAGTTGAGTGATCGTCGTTGCATTAGTTGGCTCAGCAACACAAACGAATTCCCATGAGTCACCTTCTTTTCTTAACGTGCCCATAATGATCGACTCTTTGCCTTTAAATTGCACACTATTAGCAATATCTACTTTTGCAAGAATATTGGTTGGCTTATCAACACTTCCTTCAAAAACACGACAACCCGCATATGGGACAGAGTCCAGTTTCTGATGAAGATAGCTATTTAAAAGCAGCCCAATATTGACTGTTTTTGGATTGATGTCACTTAGTAGAAGTTCGATAACTTCATTATCTAAGCCATCATCTTTTTCGTCACCACTTTGATCATCACCATGATGTTTAATGCCAGGTGCCGTTTTATTTCTGAAGTAAATAGTCTCAAGAATATTGTTCTGTTTATCAAGTAAGACGATTGAGATATCAAAATCAACTGAGATTTTAGACTCGCCAAACAAGAAGTTCTTTTTAGTAATCATCCCCCAGTTAAGACCGAAGAATATTTTATTTAACTGCGAACCGCTTTTCTTTTTTAAGCTGACCTTTTGGCCTTTTTTTAAACTAACCATTATTGTTCTCTATTTTAATTAGCCTAAATTTAATATTTAGGCAAAGTATGTGTGTATTAGGGTGATTTATGTGGAACTATTCGTCAGACAAAGGCAAGCCATAGCTTCGACCTACGCCACCTAAACCTGTTTTAAAACCTTCACTGTTGGCTTTAAAGCCCCATCCATTGCCTTCACGGTAGAATTCAGCAAATACAAAGGCCGTTTCATTAACACCACCAGAAACAAGCTCATGCTTACAGAAAGTTTTTTCTGTTAATACGTCTTCACTGATGTCATCAATTGTATTCAATTCAAAATCTATGTCTTTGGCGTCAATCAAGCGAATATATGAATTAACTGTTTTACTAAAATCTTGTTTACGATTTTTTGCATCATAAATAGAGGTAACGATCACAATTGATTTGATACGGTCAGGAACATCATTAAGTGATATAACTAATTGCTCGCAATCGCCTTCAATTTCTACAGCATCTACAGCATCATCGCCTTCTTCATCATCGCCTGTTGTCATAATTGAACCACAAGGTGAACATTCATGATCATAATAAATAAAATCATCCATGCTTTCTGCTTGGCCTGATTCGTTTAGCATGATTGCACTTGCATCCATGTCAATTGCTAGACCTGAACCTTTGTTTGCTTTCCAACCTAGGCCGACGATAATTTTATTAAGCTTTACTTTGTTTTTCTTTGTTAGAGAGGTTCTTTCACCTTTCGCTAGAGAGATCATTTTAGTCATTTAGTTACCATTAGAGATTGTTTGTAATGCTATTGCCCTTCCTCTGTAACGGATGGGCAACAATTAATTTTTTGGCTTGATTATTCTACTTCGAAACCGAACGAAGTTAATAGAGCGGGTAAACCACCTGCGAAGCCTTCACCTTTAGCTTGTGCGCGCCACACACCATCTTTACGGTAAACTTGTGCGAAGATAATACATGTTTCAATAGAGTAATCTTCTGACAGGTCGTAACGTGCAATTTCTTTATCTGTATCTTTATTTACCAAACGGATATAAGAATCATCGATTTGGCCAAAGTTTTGAGAACGACTTTCAGCTTCATGAATACTCACCGGGATTAAGATTTTGCAGACTGTTTCTGGCAGCTTATCTAATTCAATTTCAATGATTTCCGCATCGACATTTGTATCGGTACCGGTTGTATTATCACCTAGATGTTTGATAGATCCGCATTTAGATTCAGGGTTATGAAAGTAGATAAAAGAACTTTCATCAAAGACTTTATCGTCTTTATCAAGCAAGATGACTGCAGAATCGACATCAAACTTTTTACCTTCTGTTTTTTTAGTTTTCCAGCCTAAGCCTACTTTTAAAATTTTCAGAGACTCATCTTCTTTAAGAAGACTAATGCGAGCGCCTTTTTTTAATGAAATATTCATATTGTTAATTCCTTGTTTTGTAATAAGCACTGTTGTTAGGGACAGTGCTTAAGGTTTTAGTTTTTTTGTTGTACTTAAATCAATTGTGCTTTGAGCCGTTTAGGCTTAATTGCCTTATTCACTGCTATCAGAGACTGAGCAACTATCATTTAAGACTGAGCTTGTATTTAAACTTGTATTTGAGATTGATTCAGAGCAGTTATTGCTTGAGTCGTCATGAACAGCATTGTTTCTGTTGCTATCATGAAAACTATTTGAATGATTATCAGGCTTGTATTTATTAGCTGTATTATCAGTATGTTCAAACTCAGCATTGTGGTCGGCGTTTCTATGAGCCGTATTGCCTTTAATACTCGCAGTACGGTTAGCATTCCCAGTACGATGAGTATTCACAGTGCTATTGTTAGTGGCTTCGCTTGCTAACTTGTCTTCAGCTTTCGTTTCTTTTCGGGCTTCGACAATTGAAGCAATAATGGCAAAGACGATAAAGCTTACACCAATTAGGCCGGTAACAACCTCAGGGACATCATAGAAGCTTTTAACTGCCATTATAATAGCTAGTGCGATGATTGCGTAAAACGCACCATGCTCAAGGTATTTGTACTCAGACAGTGTTCCTTTTTCAACTAGTAAAATAGTAAGAGAACGAACAAACATTGCACCTACACCCAGCCCGATAGCGATAATGAAGATATCAGTGGTAATAGCGAACGCACCAATAACGCCATCGAATGAGAAACTTGCATCTAACACTTCAAGGTACATGAACATTGCTAGGCCATTCTTAGCTACAGCTTGAGCACCTTTAGCAGCGGCTTCACTTCGTTTTTCTTCATTTCCTTCCATGGTTTTAGCAATAAAGCCAATAACTTCATGGCTCAAAACACCTAGCTGAGCAGCAATAGCAAATTCAGTTGTTTCGCCACCAAAACCTAACCCATACACTGAGATTCCGGCTAACATAATGCCTGTTACAATAACTGGGCCTAGTGGTATTTTGCCGATTTTAGTTAGAGTGCTTTCGATCCCGTTGAACCAATTTGTTTCTTTTTCTTCATCGATAAAGTAATTTAAACCAACAAGCAAAAGAAAGCCTGAGCCGAATCCCATCAGAGAAATGTGCTCCTGATGCATATAAGCGGCGTACTGTGCGTGGTCATTGATTGCAATATCAAGCGCTTCTAATGGTGAGATTCCACCAGCAACACAAACAACTAATAATGGGAATACGATACGCATACCGAACACTGCGATTAAGATCCCCCATGTAAGAAAGCGCTTCTGCCATTTCGGGTCCATATCTTTAAGAATGGCGGCATTAACAACAGCGTTATCAAAAGAGAGAGAGATCTCCATGATGGTTAATACTGAGACGATAAAGAGTGCTTTAGGGCCACCGATGAACATAGCCAGACCTAGGCCTAGCGCGGTTAGCAGAAAGCTAAACTTAAAGAATTTTAAATTTTCCATTATTTGTATATACCTTTTTTATTTTATAGTTCGAATTGAGATGGTTCAATGTTGAGTTCTGTGCAGATTTTGCTTACTACTTTTTTCTCATTTTGGTCAAATGAGCCATCAGCAGCACCAATAGAGCAGACGAGACGGATGAGGTAGTTGCTTTTTTCTTTATTGTCACTGAATTTACCAATAGCTTTCAGTGCACTTGCATTGGCGACATCCGCATCGAATTCATACAAATCTTTGTACTTATTAAACATGGTAATGATGTCGTCAGGAGAATAAATGCTGAGTTGATCATCTATTTTTAGAAAATTTAGTAGCTTTGTTTTCTCATCGCTATCTACATTACCATCGGCGCTGGCAACCATGTAGCTTGCAGCAACGACAGCTTCTAGAAACTCTTTACTTTTAAATTTAAGGGCAGATTTTTTAATATCTTCTAACTTACCTAACCCGGTTTTAAGCCAGTCAAATGCCATGTTTGCTTCTCTTTAAGTTAATGGGGCGCGCCCCTTTCGAATGACATAATATAACTAAGTTAATATTAACAGTCAATAATAATTATATTAAATTAAAGATATTAAAATTTCTAAGTTGCCATAAAAAAAGAATTATACCTAAAATAGCTGGCCATTAGAGCTTTCAGTAATTCCACTCCTGGTTAATCATTACCCCCTATGTCACTTAGATCCCCCTCTTTTTTTGTCTGCATCAAAGATGCAATATAACGAGTACTCCCTCCTGTATACTTTCTTATCTTAAATCACCCGCATTTTGATAGCTTGTAGGACATCATGTAGCGTAATAAGGCGATAATGAAGTTTGTTAATGCCATAAATCATACATCATAAATATAGACTCAATATACAAAATAAGATATAATAAGTACTTATCTGGTTTACGAACAAACACCGTTTAAACACATGTTTGCTTTAATTTACGTTAATACAATAAGAAGAACTTAAATGACAAATCTTAATGCACTGCTTCATAAAAAACTTTCTCAAACAGAGATTAAAATCTGGTACCAAACTCGCGAAACGTTCCGTGCCGTTTCTGGTATTGGTATTAAATTTGGTATTGAAAACGGACTGAAGGTTGAGCTTAATGTCTCACACAAGCTAGTCGGTACACTATATGCTGAAGCGTCATCTGATATTACTTGTCAATTAGAAGAAATCTTCACTATGATGCAAGGCGAAGTTTGGTCTCCAAATGGCGAAGCACGACCAATTATTTCAAAGGCCGGGCTGTCTCATACATCAATGTCTGTCGGCGACATTGTCCAAGTCGGAGACCAGTTCTATAGCTGTGATATGATGGGCTTCTTTGATGTTTCGTGCTTTATAAACGAGACATTAAGTGATGCCACTAAACATTAGCTGGTAAAGGTAATATAGCTTCAGTTTTGATGCTATTAAGAGGCCTCAATAATATAAGGTATGCCAGCTAATCTGGCAGCTCCTCACAACGTTATCGATACAGTGACTATATTTCCTCGATAAACCCAATATGACTTAACCTTTCTTTAATGCTTTGACTAACCATATTGTTGTCATTTAAATAGATTTCTTTGTGAACAATATCAAGCCAGTCTATCTTTCCGCCCATACCAAAGGTGATTTTTTCTGTTTCAGAACTTGAGTAGCCGACATACTTGAAAAGAGACTGAACTAACATGGTTCTTAATTCACCAGATGCTCGTTGAATGTCGTCTGTAATAATTTTATCAAAATCAAGTTGCCCGGCTTTTGCATACACGGGTAGTACACTCGCAAAGTACAAAGAGACTGTTGTTTGTATTTCTGACAAGTCGAACTTCAGGCCTTCTTGTTTGAGTTTTTTAGCACTCTCTACCGCGCTGGTGGATATCTTTTTAGCTTCCCTCAGGTTTCTTTTCATTTCATCTGAGATGCTGCTATGTTTGATCTTAATTTCATACATTAGTTTTGTGGCATACAAGATTGCGTAATTACCCACTTTTCTCAGCCCCATTCTTAAACAAGCTTCTTTGATAGAGGTAATTGAGTTTATTTGACCTAAGTAGTGAATAGTGTTCGCCATCTTAATGAGAAAGCCGGTTAAGCCAGGGTCCCTTTCAATCGCTTCGATAACCTCGTCTACAGAGCTGTCAGAAGATAAGCATATTTTCTTTATGTCCATGAGATGTTTAGGGATACTAATTAATGAAAACTCTACACCTTCGTTAATATCATCGTAAACACTCGATTTTAAAGCGTCAGAAATTTTACTCACCTCTAGTCTCCTTGTTTTTATTGTTATGACTTTTATTGGCGATGGATTCTATCTGTTTGTTTGAGAATTCTCAAGGTCTCATTGTCTTTGCGCTAAGTCCGTGTATTATTTAGGCTTTTATTTTTATTTCGATGTGTTTAGTACGTGGTCTCAGATGCACCACTAAAATTGACCGTTATACTATTTGTGGTTATAATAATACCTTGTATCACTGTAAACTAAAGGCGACAGATGTTTAATTCCCCACTCCTTCTCTCTGAAAACAAACAGGGAAGAGATATCGTAGCTAGTGATATTCATGGTGAATTCCATGAACTCAAAAAAGGACTGAAAAAAGTCAACTTTGACCCACAAGTTGACAGAATTCTTGTCGCTGGTGACCTGGTCGATAAAGGACAAAATTCTAAAGTGGCAATTGAGTGGCTTAAACAAGATTTCTTCTTTTCTGTTTTTGGTAACCATGATGCTCAATTTGCATTTTTTAATAACGAACACCTCTTTAGTTCAAATAAACCTTTAACTTGCTTTCCGATAGACAATTGGTTCTTTGGCTTATCTGAAACCCAACTTAAAGACATGGCAGCATTATTCCTAGATAAACTCTATCCAGCCATCCAAATAGAAACAGCAAATGGCTTAGTAGGCATTGTTCACGCTTCTACACCTATCGGGATGCCATGGGAAACAGTTGTCAAAAAACTAACGGAGCAAGATCACGACTTCTTGCATGATTGCATGTGGGATAGAGGGATTGCTAAAAAAGCCATTAGAGAAATGACAAATCACGAACCTCTTTCAAAAGAAGAGAATGATAGATTTTCTGTGCCTGGTCTAAAGCATATATTTCATGGGCATACCTATAGTGCAAGAAATAGCTTTAAACATTACTCCATTGGCAACCGATACTTCATTGATTCTGCAGCCTTCAAGCATAAGCATATGCCGCAATCAGGGATCACTCTTTTTGATATCAATGATCCTGTTAATCCTATTTATCGTGCGGGCCTTTAATAGACGGTATTAATAAATCTAAAGCGGAACACCGAACCCAAACCAAATTAAAATTAAAATTAAAAATATAATTGGAAAAATTTACAATGAAAAACAAATACAAAGTAATGGCATTTGTAACCGATGGAAAGGGCAATATATTCATCGACCAAGAAACGGCACTCTTAAGTGAACAAGTCACATTTGATAGGCCGCTTAATATTAACAATAGCTCAGACACCCTCTCAGTACAGAACGCGGTATCAATAAGAAATGCGTTTATGGGCTATGTGACTGCAGTATCTGTTTTGCCTTGTTACGTCGAAGAATCTGAAACGCTAAAAGATGTAAGATTCTGCATTATCGTGACTGATGAAGAACATGTAAATAAAACGAAACTACCGATTAAAATTCCGTTCAGTGTTGTACTTGACCAATACACTTCATTTATGAAAGAAGCGGGTGACCCAAACAATAACTTAGTCATGACGAATTACTTTTTCGAAGTAAGCTCAAAAATCAATGCCGTATTAAGCGCAACCTCGGCAAGCGATTATGTAAAAAAATTGAGCGCCAAAAACTCACCAAATAAGAAGTTAATTTGTCCTATCTGTAAATCCGTCGCGCTTCGAGAATCTACCGTCAAACCTAAAGGTGGATTTATTCAAGAGATTGCGTGTAGCGATAAGGAGTCTTGTTCGTTTACCATGAGTCGTCATGTAGAAGAAGCAACCTCATGGGACGCAATTATTGAAAACTGGCTTTCGCTTAAACCGCTCAATAAATAAAGCCCATAACGAAGCAATTCAGCCCGCTCTCAACGACACGTTAGAGCGGGGCAGGAAAGAAAAAGAAAAGGTGGTACTTTAAGTCGCTTTGCGACGAGACCGCTCTACAAACTCTTCTGGGCCAACAAACCCGGTCACTCTTTCGTTTCTTACGCCCTCTTCGTTATAAAAATCAATAACAGGCAATCCAATGATCCCAAACGCCTCAAAAACCTCTCGACTAATGTCATTCGCATCAGACAAATCAACCCTTATCCGATTATAATGGTCCAACTCACTAATGACTTTCTTATCCGTAAATGTCTTTCTTTTATAGGCCTCGCAAAAAGAGCACCAGCTTGCATAGAAATCTAACAACACCGGTTGACCTATTGCCGCTGAACGACGTATCTCTTCGCGGATACCCTTCACGCCAACGACATCTTTAAAAGTTAATGTACTAACCGTTTCAACAATGGCTGAAGGCGATCGCTCTTTATGCAGTGTCTTTAAATACATTGACTCTAAATAACCAGGCGTCATATAGACAACCAATAACCCAAACCCTAACGCGATGGCAGCAGTTTTATTAAAGCGACAATTATCGTTTTGTTCTTCCTGTACTTTGACATTAGGTGTCGCATGAGAAGTCGGTTTTCTTTTTGTTAATGATTTTGTTTTTGAATTAAACATCATCTTCCTATTTGTTCTGTTAAATATTATTCGTTAAATTCAAGAATTGACTCATCAATGTTTTCTTTTTCATCGTATTTTTTATTTAAAAAGTAATGCGTCGCTTCAGGTAAACACTCCCCAGTCTTATTTAAACAAACCTGGTAACTGATCGTTAAGTTTCCAAGCACTTTGCTTCCCATATAACTAATTTCAATAACATTGTAGCTATCATATGTACCAGGCAACATTTGAGACTCTTCAATAGAAATTGACGTACTAATGACATTGTCTTCATCGTCGCTTACCGATACGGTGTCTTTGTCTAGGCTGTATCGACTATCAACTTCAAGCACCATCCGACCTGAATAATCATTAACGTCGATCAATGAATTAAACACACCTGAAAAAGACGCGGTTGAATTAGTGTCTGTTAACTTTGTGTTTAATACTATTTCTTTGGCTACATTAGCGCCAAACGCCGGGCCGACTGCACATAGCGACATTAACATGCCCATCAATACTTTATTATTATTATTATGCTTAATGCTTTCCATTATCTATTACCATTTGTTGCTGGATTAGGGTTAGTTGTTACCTCGCCCAAATAGATGACACCCACAGGATCCCATCTTCTTCTATTCTCAAAATGTCATTAGGTGATACAGACAAAAAGACAGGTGACTTAATGCTTTTTTGGTTGATGGAAAAACGAAATACGCCATTCTTTATGATATTAACGCGACCGTTGTATTTTTTTGTATTCACATCTAGTCGTACTTCTTTAGCAAATGCTGGCACAGTAAATTCAACATATCCTCGCTCACGCCCTGATGTGAATAGCTGCAGCTCGTTTTCAGCAACACCATATCGCGTCAAGTTTAAGTGAGTAAATCGATGCTTAAGTCCTGAGCTTTCCAGGGAAGACTGGTCATTAATACCACCCAAAATAAGCGCCTGCTTAGACACTGGTTGACTGCCAAACGAATACAGCAATGTCCATCCACCGCCAAATGTCTCCATATCGCAGTAGACGTCTTTCACTGTCACCCCATCGGGGGAAATCGTATATGCTTCAGACTGAGCATTTGCCCTGTTGTTAATCTCCTTACAGTCTTTACCTGATCCCATAGAAATTAAACTCTTAGGAATACCAGCATCAACTAATGGATTATAAAAACGACTCAAATCCATCGCAGCACTGAATGCAGACGACACATAAAGGGATAACAAAATCGCACTTAATTTAACCATTGAACCCCTTACTCTGAAGCAACTAAGTATATTACTAAAATTATTTTAGGTCAATTGTGACAGCAGGGATACCTTTAGGCACAATTCCCGCCATTAATGCGGGAATTATGCGCTAACTATGGCTTAATTGTGGTCAATAAGAGATCTACATTGACGGCTCATAGTGATATTCGTTCTCACTACTTTTTTGAAGCTCATTGTTTTCATGTGCATCTATCATTTTGTTTATTCTTGCACCATCATTTTTCATTGCAAAATAAACAATTGAATCCTGTTCATCACCTGAAAATTTCTGTACAAATCTGAGAAATAGTTTCGGACTTTCTGAATTAAGCAGAGAAGCATTTAAGTCTGCTTGCATTTTTTGCTCTACGCCTTCAAGTGGTGGCTCAATGCCACTAGATAACCTTTCAAAAAGCTCATTGGGAACTAAACGCATTTTTGTGCCTAAGGCTTCAATTGAATCCGCCGCGTTCTCGGCCTGCGCAATAAGTGCGTCGCACTCACTTTCCGCTTCTTGTAATGACTCAACCTCTTTATCAAGTAGCTTTTGGAACTGAGCAGGATCATTTGAAAGCGTACTCGACACCTCTTTATTAGCATTAATGCTCAGCATATTTGTAATAAATTCTTCTTTTTCACTAATACTGTTCTTTAAAACCAAAATGCCGGCTTGCTTTTCGTTAATTTTACTCTTCATGATTTCTTTAAAGTAGTCTAACTGTGCAGCTTTATAGCAGGCCACCTGGTCATCTATAGTCGGCTCTGTATTAAAACTTGCTTTTGCCTGGTCCAGACAAACATCAATACTTTTTTCAATGTCACTAAATAACGATTCCACTTTATCAACATCTTTAGCGCGGTGGCCTAATCTTTTTAACCCACCTAAAATTTCAACTTCTTCATTTAACTGCATGCCTTCAGGCAAAAGGGATTTGAGGAGTTCTATCTCATTATCAATAAAGCTATTAACAATATCTTTGTCTACTTTACCGCAACTGTATATGTCATCTTTTATCCAGCCAAGACCATCCATGATGCCTTGGCGAGTATCATTAATGTCAATGTCATTACTCTTCATTGCTTCAAGGTTTTTTTGGTAAGTTTCATAATGTTTATCAGATAACATAAGGGGCTTATGCGTAGACAAGTTTTGAATGCTGCGACCAATCATCGTTCTTATCGATTCTGGAAAATCATTTTTACCTTCATATTTATATTCGCCATCTTCTAATATTCGTTTTTTGTCGACAGTAGATTTTTTGTCGTCAATGATCATCTCTTGCCTGATCCGAAAAGGCCCTTTATTGTCTGATTGTTCATTGGCAGATATGAAAGACTCATTTTTAATGAACACTTTCATATTAACGCTGCCTGCACTAAGAATGAATTCTGCAACATCATCCATTCGTGTTACGTCTTCATTTATTTTTACTTTATTATTAGATTTTTTGAAATCATAAATATTAAGATTGAAATAATTCTTTTTTAACCATTCTATTTGCTGTTTATAGCTCATAACTGGTGCCTATTTTATTGTTATTATTTTCCACATATTATAACAATTTAGGGAAGCAATAAAAAGCTTAAAGAAGATAGCCGCAAATATATATGTAGGTCTCCCCTATTTAATCTTTAGGTGCAATGATATTTAGCCAGAACTCAGGAGATGTTACCGGGAATGGCCCCTTAGGCATTTTCCATGTGTCTGCCAGTGGCTTTCCAGCATGAGCATAGAGGAACAAGTCTTTATGTGACCGATGATAATCCTCGACTCTCTGAGTGCACTCTAAAAGCAATTTGGCCCCCACGTTCGGCATTGAACTAACAATACTACTGATAAACTCATCAAAGGCCGACTTTCTCTCATTGTAACCATAGTCCACAGCAATCAAATTCAACTCACACACTTTCTGAACTCTCTCCATATAACTTAATCCCAGAGATTGATCATACAACTCCTCATTAAGATAAAAAACACTCTTATAGTAAGCAGCCTTACCTGAACGGCTATCAAAAGCACTGTCTATTAGCTTTATTCCACTGTCAATGTCTGTAAAAGTACCTAATCCAAGCATCTGCATTCTTCCCTGCTCTGCTATAGAGGGGACATGCCCCTGCTCTGCTGCTGTACTAAACCATTGGTAAGCCTTATTATAGTTCTTGCCGACTCCTTTATGACCATTTAAGTAAATCTCACCCATAATGGCGGCGCCTATCATGTCACCGCTATCCGCTACTTGTTTGCAGTACCCCATCATCGAGGCGCCCGCATTGTCATTATTATTAACAAATGAGTTCGCACACATGTTCGTTGAAAAACTCATTGCCTGGTTATCCGTTGCCTTAACCGTTCCCGACACTAACAAGCTGGTGGCAACTAACAAAGCGGGTGTAAAGCGAGCCATTTTTCTTTTCATTTTATTTTTCTCATCAATATGAATGTTTTTTCAATGATATTACTGAAATACTATATCTAAAAAATGATTGCCGTCAACAAAGTCTGGATAAGGCATAGACTAATCCATAACAATAAAATACAATGACGTATATATTTCAGAAACAAATCAAACACCTATGTGTTTAATAATAAAGAGAATCAATCTATGGCAGTGCTATTAACAAACAAGAAGATATCCATTAAAGATGAAATGGAAGCCTGCTCTGACATCATTAATAAGACATGGGGCGCAGAAGACGAATCAACTCGTGCTCGCATAGCGCTACTTGTTTCTGATGCTTTTGAAGCCGTATCTCAGTGCAAAGAACATCTTTTTGGAAGCAAAACATTAATGAATGAGCTACTAGAGATTAAAAAAAGCCGGTACCTATTTCTGAAGAAAGATTTCATGGCATTACTGCTTAAGGAATTCGATGGGCAGCACCAACTTATTACGGCAGTCATTTCTGGGCTTAACAAAGCAAACAAATACCTCAATGCAAACCTAAGCAAATTCCACAATTACAATGAACAAATTGTAATTAATCAATTAACCGAAAAGTATTCCTATCTTGAAATAGAGCCTGTGTTTGAATCAACAGACTCTATCTTTAAAGGGCATGACTTTGAAGCCGTATCATCCCTTAAGTATAAAGACCATATTAGCTTTGATAACGTAATGACATCATTAGACATTACTAATAACACGCAGTTTTTAGTCGAAGCCACGTTAACGCAGGCAAAGCTTGCCTTCTCCCACAATCTAGCCGTAGATATCATAGACAATATTTTAGCAACCAATACGCCTAAATTCAGATTGTTTCCTAATAAAAATGATCTCTCGGCACCGACTAAGTTCTTAGTTTCAATTTCTGGACACGACTTGCTTGAACTCGACCCTGTACGTAACAAAAGCGTTTATGACAGACTGGTTAATCTCTCGTTAGATGAGGGCCCTTTTATTAATGATATTAATTCCATGAAAAGCTTATTAAACTATAAGGAACACATGCCTGTAATGTCATAGGACGCATTACTTTGCACGTTCTTGATAAGACTAAGCACAAACCCTCTCAAGCAAAAAGCCTACTTGTTTGATTTACAAGTAGGCTCTAAGTTAATAACATGTTGTTGGTCCGGCAAGCCGTATTTAAACGAGTTGCCATTGCCCTTTACCCTTGGGCATTTCTATTGCTAGCTAATTTTCTGCTTCTACAATTAATATCTGTCAACACAACATTTCCTGAAATGATCAACTTTTCTTTTTCAGTCATTTCTTTTACTAATGAACTAATAATTGATAGTGAATCGGAACAAATATGAACCCACATAAACCCATTCGCCCATAACGGTCTTAAGTGAACATTAACAGAATCCATATTAGTAGAAGTGTCCGATCCCATGTTAGAAGTGAAATAGCGCTTATAGATACCTGATTCTGTCGCAACAAACACACGGTCATCCTCTACGTCATTAATCTCTTCATAAAGCTCCTGACCTTTAGTTGCATAACGGTATTCTTCGTCACCCACTACAATAATATGCCCCTCTAACAGTGCTTTAACTGTTGAAAAAACTGCAGGTGCAACTTCTTGCCTTGTATTAATATCTGAATTCATCTTTATTCCTTTGCCATTTAATATTGACCCATGAGTTAACATGCGGCCTCTTTGAGAGCTGTTTTATTGACTTCTTTTAATTCAATGCGATAAAAGTCAGGGTAATTGTCATTCTTAATACGACAAGTCATTGTGCAGGGCGAAATACCTTCAGCGAACGCGGCATCTTTAGCTGTATCAAACTGCCCTTTTGGTGTGATGACCACCGTACCAATTAAGTTTTTGCGATCTAATTTGTAGTCACGGTTTTTTTTGGCACCCAAGTCGATTACGCCACCTGGATACTTTCTGTAGTAGCGAGTGTTCGCAGAGTTATTAAGTTTCTTACTGATAGCCATTGGTGTTACTAATTCACTCTCAGCCGCGAGCGTAAGACTAGCAAACTCCCCTAAAGGTGTAACAGTAATGAATCTTGGTCGAGGTTTGTTAGAGTGATTAGCCATTGGGCTCTCCGCAGTTAATCTAAATTACAAGACACATAAGCAATATCGCCTATGCGCCTGACTGATGAAGTTAATATACTTAACTTGGTATAATTAGTCAATGCAATTATTCAAAATCTTATATTATCTACATACATAAGTTACTATACTATATAGCAATAAATAAATAGACCAACAATGAGGCTGCTTATGCGCTGTTTTTTAAGTTATGCAATTTAATATATAAAAATCTATTAATAAGTATTGACCTTTATACTACTTTTGCTATAATTTATCACACATCAAAGGGATGGCAAATCTCTGTTATAATAATAAACAACAAAAGAGAGTCTTATATGACAAACACTAAAACACAAGTACGTTTCATCGAGCTAATTTCTGCAGGTAAAATACCCGTTTCTATCTTTCTTCAAAATGGTATTAAGCTACAGGGAGTGATTGATTCGTTTGATGATTCTTGTCTCATCCTCAAAAACACAACAACTCAGCTTATTTACAAGCAATCTATTTCAACTATTTTGCCTTCGAAATAAGCTTATTGAAAGGTTTGGTTGATTTACCTTAAAATCAACTTGACTTAATAACTCAATTTAAATATATTAATCAACATTACGGAGAGGTGGCTGAGTGGCCGAAAGCGCTCCCCTGCTAAGGGAGTATGCTCTAAAGGGCATCTAGGGTTCGAATCCCTATCTCTCCGCCACATTTTAATTAATCTGCAGCATCTCATTAAGGCACTTTGTGCCTTTTTTTGATCCCAAAATAAAATAAAATAAAGCAAATAACTACTTAGTTAAAAGTAAAACCCCTCTCTCCAGTTCAATAGACGGAATCATTGTTTAGGTGCACCGCTATATGGCACACCCGTAACCGCTATTTACTGATAAATGTATAGCGAACCGCTTTAATGCTATTAATTACCTTAATGACCTCATTCCAGGTCGGGGCTCTGCCTACCTTATCAATTTGGTACTGCTGCCTATAGCTTGTATTCATTTGACCTGCTCCCTCATTAAACTCAAGCTCTCTAACGTCATTGAGTGTAATGTTAATATTCTCAAATTGTTCTAGCTTATTAATTATTCCAATCTTAATCTTAACAAGATCCTCAAGGCAGCCCTCATTTCTTGTATCCACTATTTGCTCAAAACAAAGTGCTCTGGCCATGTCATTCTCCCATTAATTATTTTTACCGCTTTATTATATCACTTTTAATATATTTAACAGTTACTTTTCAATAAAATAAAAGGTAGTTTAAGGCGGTTAATATTATTTTATTTAACTTTATTTCATTTTGTTCAATCTCTTTGTTGACACCAATCATCTAATTCATTATATTATCACTCAACAGCCAACCACTAAGCTGTTAGCATTAATTATGCGCCCTTAGCTCATCTGGATAGAGCAACGGCCTTCTAAGCCGTAGGCAACTGGTTCGAGTCCAGTAGGGCGTACCATCCCCCTTTTTTTCTTCTTGCAGAACAAATCAAATAAGCACCAAATCTACCTAAGTTTTCACATCAACTATAGTTTGACAGAATATACACAGATTAGTATAATAACTCATATCATTATTTAGGAGTTAATACATGTCAGCATCACTTCCAGCACTCAGCTTTACAGGCTTTTCTCAGTTCATGAAAATAGCAGGTCAATTTCCTCAGTTAAGCAAAGAAGATGAATGCATGCATGCGTTAACGTTCATTGATTCGAAAGATGAGGGTTCATATTCTCAGCTTATTTTATCAAACCTTAAGTTTGTTGCCCGCATTACAATGAAATTCTCTGGTTACGGTATTCCACTGATTGATCTAGCCCAAGAAGGCGTCATCGGTTTAATGAAGGCAATTAATAAATTCGACCCAACATCGGGTGTTAGACTAGTGTCGTTCGCAGTTCATTGGATTAAATCAGAAATTCATGAGTATATTGTTCGCAATTTTTCTATGATGAAAATCGCAACAACAAAGCCTCAAAGAAAATTATTCTTTAATAAGCGTAGACTTAAAAGCACCACTAATAGCCTTACTCTAAAAGAAGCGAACACCATTGCAAGCGAGCTAAACATAACAAGTGGTGATGTTATAGAAATGGAAAAGCGCATAAAAACGCCCGGTTCGTCTCTTGACGCTTCCGTAGGAATTAAAGACGATGATAGCTACAGCTTGATTGACACCATTGCTTCATCGGACATTGAATTGTCAGATCAAATAGAGGAGCAAGAAATTCGTTCTCATAATTCAGTAGCGCTCAATAAGGGATTAAGTTTATTAGATGAAAGATCATCTATCATCATTAGAAGTCGCTGGCTTGCTAAGAATAAAGCAACATTGAGCGAGTTGTCAGATGAACTCTCTATCTCAATAGAAAGAGTGAGACAATTAGAAAAGATAGCAATGGACAGACTCAGTAAAACAGTAGATTTAATCTAGTTGTAAGCTTAGCCAACCGTTATGGATGGCTAAGCAATACCACTACATGGCAGGCCCGTAGCTTTGCTCTTGTTCTTGATTGTAAACAAAAGTATTAAGGAACTGGTTTGGCGACATATTTTCAGTCGTTTCCATCTGATCCAAAATTTGCTTATCGCCTTGTGCAACCATGCTCTCGCCATCATCGGATTTAGCTAGACTTGATAAGCTTTCTTTGTTGCGAATCAATGCATTCTCTTCACTCATGCTAATTGTTCTTGTCCAAGGAACTGGCCCTGATTTCGTATGGACAAAGTTAACTTTCATCAATAAGTTATCTCTTAAGGCTTTATCTGCCATCATTTTTGCATCAGCAGGATTAAATAAATAAACCTTTTGAGTCTTAACGCTTGTATCCATAAATCTTTTGATCGCAAGTTCGTCTTTGTTTACACCAAATGCATAATTAGGTTTCACTTTAACCGCCACTTTTTTTACTTATTATATCATATTAATGAATTGTAGGAATGATTTTCAAGTCCAAACTATGTACCATGCCAAAACTTGAAGTTAAATGCTTAAGGCATTCGAATGATTAAAAAAATAATTTCCTTTACGTTGATTGCAGCGGCGGTATCGTCATGTGCAATGACCGTCTTTGCTCCACATCATAAAGAAACGATGCCAAGCGCCGTTGGTGAAATGAAAACGACATTTATCGATGGAACAGGCACAAGCTGTTATGGGACATTAATTAGTCAAAGTCGAATTCTTTCATTGAGCCACTGCGTGTTAGGCCCAGCAATCGCCAATATGGCTTTCTTTCCCAGTGATGGCAGTCGTCCGATGATAATATTGCCGCCTAATAGGCATGAAGTACTCTCATACGTTAATAGCCTTAACGACTTTCCAAGTGAGGTGACTGCGTTTAAATTGCTAAACCAACCTGATGGCATAAAGCCCATTGATGTTTCACTTGAAAAGAGTAGTGAAGGTAGCCTTGAATTAAGCTATATAGCGCAAGCTTCAAATGATGAGCAGGAAAACATGATAACTGTTGGCTGTCACTTCGAAAACAAACAATACATTAAGGGCGCACATGTTACTTCTAGCCCGAACTGCCATACACCCATTGGGACAAGTGGAAGGCCGTTTCTATCTTACAAAGAAGGGAAATGGCTTGTAACTGGGATCTATCATGGTTTCTTAAAGGGACAAAATAAAGAAGACGTATTTACACAAGGCATCGCTACCACCCCAGGCGAGTGGAACATTGACCTACAAAGCGACTAGTGCTTTCTTTTGCTGCTCGGTTTTCTTTGTTTGGTTGAACTGGCCTCGATGGTTCGCTCTATTTCTTTTGAATTTTTTGATCTTAAAACGTCTAACGCTCATCTTTTTTTCCTTACTTTTCGAATAGCGGTCATGACAAATGACCGAATATAATTTGGGTTTATTTTGGATTGTTTTATTGATATTTTAGTGGCAAATTAAGAGGTATGTTGGATTTGATTTACAGTGGTTCTCTAAAACTAATTTCAACCTTTTCTATCGCTGGAGCTATTAGCAGACAAGGCAAAATTTTGCTTTAAAATACTAGAAGTGGCTCAAAAAATATCGAACCACTATACATTAAAATCAATTAATATCTACACTATTTGTTCCGAAGTACATAGTATTTCTTTTTTCAAAAAACTGCCTAAATGACAACCAATCGCTTGCCATAACTTTTTACTCACTCCGTTTCCAAGTAACCGGTTCGCCGCACTTGAAGATCCCTTTGCACTTACCATTGGTGTGTCACCATTAATGATCTTTTTGACTGCAACAAACATTCTGTCGGGCAACAATCTAATACGCGCATGTTCAATAGACTTAATTTGTCTTTGCAATCCATCGACAGTTGGATGGGCAATCATCGGCGAGCCTACTTTTGGAGAAGAGTATGTTGCCGTTATTGTAGCAATTAACTTCTCAGTCCCATTGTAGAGCATGTTTTTATAGTTTAAGTTTGGGTCTAGTACCTTTTTCTTAACGTGCGCCATTTCCCTCCAAAGCTCTGAGTCCAGTGGCACTGGGTCTAAGAAGTCACCTAGAATATTATGCTGAACTTCATCTCCAGGGGAAACACTGCTCAAGTTAACCTCACCCAATCCGTCACTTATAGCAACAACACAGACTCTTCGACGTGCCTCTAGCTCTCCAAATTCGTGGCCATTGAAGACACATTCTTCGAAACGATACCCTTTCATTTCACGCTTAATAATATTAAGTGTTTTAGACTTAACAAATGCAGGCGTGTTTTCAAACACAACAATGGCAGGATTGATTTTTTCAAGTGCGGCCAATAGCTTAACGAATAAAGTACCTGCGATTGGATGATCTAAATCTCTATTTTCTTTTTTACATAATGTCGACTGGCCAACACATGAGTACCCCACCTCTACCATATCAGCAGGTTTTAACTCTGAAAGGTCTAAGTTTTCTAGCGCGTCAACAGAAACAAATGCATCATGGCTTGCGGTGTCCCACATAGGGTTCCCAGAAAGATTGCATTCCATTGCAATAGGACAAATGTCATTTGCGAATGTTATTTGAGAATCAATCCCTGCTCTCTTTAACCCCTCTTTGAGGTGATAGCTTAGCATGCCTAACCCAGAGAAGAATGACGATGTTCTGATTGCTTCACCATTCATTACCGCTTGTAGAATATTACGCTCTCTCGAGAGTTTTTGAACATCTGCATAATGAAGGCTAATAACGACTTTGCCTTTTCTAAAAGTGACCGTAACAAAGTCAAACTCTCCAACTGACTCTGCTGTCTTTTTATTTTTTAGCTCAAGCAAAGCACCTCTTCCAGTATCCATTATCTTGTTTTTTCCATTTTCATCTAACTTAATGGTAATGGAATTTTTGCTGTACTCGATATCAATAAGTGAGTTTTCAGGAAGACCAGCACTTCTTAATGTATCGCTATTTTGAATATAGATTCTTGCTGCACCACTTTTTAGTTTTTTAACTGCATAACGATGAATTCTTTTAATAAACATGCAGGCCTCTTTTGTTATTTTATTTAATGGTTAATATACAAGATATTATATATTAATCTGGTTACGGGTCAATAAAAACAACTAAGTGATACCAAGTAATATTTAAAAATACAACGTTACTTAAGTGGCTTTATTGTTAAAAGCGGCCCTTTCGATCACTCTTCCAGCTTTTTTCAACTTGGCAATGATGGCATCTTCATACTCACGCTCATCTTCTAAGTCTGGTACTCTGCTACAATAGAACTCGATTGCAGATAGGAGCTCGTTTGCGGTACCGCGTGTGCAAGTCAACGTTAATTTGATTTTCTCATCTTCTTTTGTACTCATTATTTTTCCTTTAACAGCAAAGGCCGTTTTTTATAATATTAGTGGAGACGTAGCTTACAGATAAGTGTACCACATACACCAAACAAATAAAGATAACTCTTTTTTTTCATTAAGATAGAGTTTGACTTAACTTAAAAATATACAAAGCCTAGTATTGTCAAAACCTCAAGATTCGGTATAATATATGATTATTGATTGTTGAATTTACTTTATTTAATGCCACTTTGGATACAAAAAAGAGAGACACATATGTTTAAATCACCAATAATTGCTTCCTCATTGCTACTTATGCTTACCGGTTGTCAGACAACCCACTATAACGCGGCCACTGATCAACAAGAGACGACTAATCTAGTTAATGGCGCAATTGTCGGATGTACTGTAGCTGGCACTTCAACAGCCGTCACAGGCAATGGAGAGCTAGGCATTCAAGGATGTGCGGCGGGGCCGGCAGTAGGAGGACTAATTGGCTCAAAAATGGACCAACAAGAAGAGGACTTCAGAAGAGAGCTTGCTGACACGGGCGTTATAATCAAGCGTAATGATGACCATATTAAACTTATTCTCTCTGGTGATATTTTATTCCCATCTGGAAGTGCAAAGGTATCTCAATCGATTAAGTCAACGCTAAGAAGTGTTGTTAAGGTGCTAAAAATGCATCCTCATGCGTCACTTCAAGTTGATGGGCATACTGACAACATCGGTGACCACTCACTTAACCATGAGCTGTCCTTGGCCAGAGCTCGTTCTGTTGCCACCTACTTCCATGCCTCTGGTCTAGCTTATGGTCGAACAAATATTGATGGTTTTTCTGATTCTGTCCCTCTTTGCTCTAATGAGTCTGAGCATGGTCGAAGATGTAACCGCCGCGTAGAGTTGACTATCTTCCCGAACTAGACAATTTAATCATTAAGTTAATTCCAGTTGATGTTGTCTAATATTGGAATTAACTTCCACCGAATACAGGCGATTTTGGTCTTTTTTGCAAAAGATTAAGGCGCCAGCTCCCTCTTTCCCTCTCTTTTGAACGAAAAACTCATTAAATTAATTGCCAGTTATACTGGATTTGACATGGTAACCGCGAAAATTAGGTCCATGAAATGTAATATTAATAAAAATCGATGCTTTACTAGTTAGCTTAGATCTTAATCCATGCCCGAAAAGCGCTAACTCAGAGAAACTGTGTGCTGCAGGATAAAAATGTTCATTCGTGGAATTTATCGATCGGCCAAACATCCAGGCACAATAACTTTTAAGTTTTCCCTCTGTCGACTCTTCGCAATGGGCCAACTTTAAATTGTTGCCCAAACAAGTTAAAATACATTAAATTATTTTTTGGAATCAATTAATGTCAAACTTAAACTCTCTCCCACCTGGCTTTAGACTTGAAAAAGTAAAAGATGAATTCTCACAGTTATTTGGGACGCATAAAACCGGCAATGCATCATTTGCAGAGTCTATTGCTAACAATGGGTTCGATTTAAGTCGATGTGGCAGCACCGCTAAAGACTCAGGCGCCCCAAGTTGCTTGTTTGAAAATGATCCCATTGGTGTTTTCTCAAATCCAAGCAACGATAGCTCATCAAAAGCCCTTTTACACCCTGGTGACGGCTATGTTTTCTTCGAGGTCAGCCCTGAAGCACTTGTGCTGGTTCATGACATGAGTGGAGGTGATGCTAAAAGAGCCATTAAGGCGCATTACGGAAGCGGAACTAGCAATTTCATAACATCATGCCTTGTTTCGACGGGAGCGCATCTTGTCGCTGACAGCTTTCTTGATACTGAAATGATTGTTTTACGCCCGAACATCATAAAAATAAAAGAAGCAGGCATCTTTGAAGGTCAGAAATATGAGGTTACAGACCCTTACGATTTCGATTCCACTGCATCGTATTAGCAACTATTCATGCTACCATCAGTCCATTTTTTGGTAGCAATTTGCACTATTAATCATTAAATCTCCCCCCTATTTTTAACTACTGATAAATTGTGCATGTTCGATTTTTTCATGCTTCTATCAAGCACACCTCTTAATATTTGTTCCCTAATATCTGTCAATACATCCTGTTATTTTTATTGATGCCAACTCGCTCAAATAGACCTGTATATTGACTTAAGGCTGAATAGTAATATATTAACCAATTATTTTATTTGTCACACCTATGGGAAAATCATGAAACGTTTGAAGAAGCATATAGAAGACTTTATAGCCCTTGAGTCCGCAGGAGGCATTGCATTGATCATGTCAGCAATTGTAGCGCTAGCCTGGTCTAACCTTGGGAATGCAAGCTATGAGCAATTCCTTCACTTACCGCTAAAATTTAATATGTTAGGGCTCGAAGTTGATCTGGGATTACATCACTTTGCAAATGAAGGTTTAATGGCCATCTTTTTTCTTCTTGTCGCCGCAGAGCTTCGAGAAGAAGTAAAAGAAGGCAGGCTGTCTTCTTTTGAACAGCTTGCATTGCCAGTAAATCTAGCTTTTTCCGGGTTCGTTATGCCTGCATGCATTTTCCTGTTATTAACTGGGTTCAGTGCGGATACAATATCAGGCTGGGCAATATCAACAACAACCGATATTGCATTTGCATTAGGAATATTAGGCCTTTTTAGCAAGCGCGTCCCTCTTGGCCTTAAAGTTACATTACTGGCCCTTGCCATTTTTGACGATCTAATGGCTATTGTGGTGATAGCAATCGGCTACTCCAAAGGAATAGACACAACCTACATCATGCTATCTGGAGCGGCAGTGATTGTTCTGTTCGCAATGAAATACTGTCGCGTTGTCAACTTAGTGCCTTATTTTATCGTCGGGTTTGTGCTTTGGGCATTTATGGTTAAAAGCGGCGTTCATGCAACACTATCAGGGGTTATTCTTGCATTTGCCATTCCTTATGGGCCTACTGAAGACAAAAGAATGCCACTTAAAGACATTCAGCACAGCTTACACGAATTTGTCGCATTTTTTGTTGTGCCTTTATTTACCATATGTAATGCTGGCGTCTATATAGAAAACGTTAGCTTCGACAATCTTTTAGATCCAATCTCAATTATTATTGCGACGTCATTATTCGTAGGTAAAACAGTCGGAATATTCATTATTGCCTGCTTTTTAATTCTAACAGGTTGGGTTAAGAAACCTGACAACACCACATTCCCTATGCTGCTGGGTATGTCTATGATTGCGGGCATAGGCTTCACCATGTCCTTGTTTATCGGCGAGCTTAGTGATATCGACCCTGTATCATACAAAGTGGGCGTTTTACTTGGGACAACGATTTCTGCCGTTGGTGGCTCTATTGTACTGTGGTTCTCTTTGCCTAAGGCACACGAATTGATATCTAAATAATTCAGTTACTCAATGTCGCGAACAACAGCGAATATTCTAATAATTAAAAGGAAATGCAGCAGAACGATATGAAGGATAACTTAAATCGTTCTGCTCTCTATTTTATGAAAAAACTTCTTTCAATAGCCATACTGGCCGGGCTTGCATTTAATGCAAATGCTTCAAAGCACAGTGTTATAACAAACATGAAGCATTCAGAGCAATCTATTAGCTTTAAACACGAATTGTTAACGTATAATTTTACGGTAGATAACTATCGAAATTATGGATTTAAATTAAAAACAAATTCACTATCTGTAAACATAGATGACATTAGCTATCGACGAGACTTTAATTTATCTGATGTTTATAAAATCCCAGAGTTCAAGACGCGAATCGACCAGATAGTACGGTCATATGAGCGTTCAAACGGCATTAAAGTTGAATTTGAACTGTCTTATTCTCAGGGCTTTAAGTTTATAGCATCGGCTAAAAGCCAGAAAAAGGCAGATAGTGCTGCCAAAGAAGTTAGAGGCCTGGTCGAGGTTGAGGTCACTAAGATGGCAGAAGAGTATTTTCATCATACTACCATCGGCGACGCATCCTTTTTTGACTATAAATTTGCACTCAAAACACAAGCCTCTGTGGGACAAAGCATATACCGAAAAACACAGCCAATTGTTAGCCTCATGAACAATCCATTAGACCAACTTCAATTCTATCTCGACTTTGTACAAGCAATCCCTTATGACTACGGCGAGCTTGAAGGGCACTACTTTAGAACACCGCTGGCTGTTCTGATGGATAACAAGGGCGACTGTGACGAGAAGGCGTTACTTTTGGTTTCAATACTTGAACACCAGTTTCCTGACCGTGAAGTTGCAATATTGGCGTTTAAAAATATACCACACGCTATTGCTGTCATTGAATCTGAGAAACCGATGAGCCTTTCATTTAGCTACGAAGGAAAAAACTACATCCCTTTGGAAACGACAGCTAATATGGATTATGGTGTGATAGGTAATAAGATTAAAGAAGAGATCATGAAGGGAGCGTTCTATTTATTCTCTTCTTAAAATATATTTGCAGGAATTTCCTGCAAATAACTTTCGGCTTAAGCGTATGCGCCTGCTTCACGACCTTTGAAGAAACGGCCTCTTGGGAGCATATCGTTAGGGCTTTGTTTATGCATCCAATCTCTAAAAGCATGAGACTTATTGGCATTCACTGTAGTTGGTGCAACTTCACTCTTTACAGTGTTAGCACTTTCTTTTTTAGCTTCTACTGGCTCATGATTGCTTTTTAGCTCTACTGGCTTGTTCTGGCCTGCTTTGAACTTGCTAACCCATTCTTCTAAATTCATTGCACCCAGTGTTTTTTCTGACGTACTGGTCTCTTTTAAGCTTTCACCTACAGTACCAGACCAGTGCCAAACTCCATCTTTCTTTAGTAAAGAAAATTGCATTTCATCAAGATTGGCTTCCGTTCGGATTGCTTTCTCAATTTGTGCTTTCGTTAATGCCATGTTTATCCCCTGTTTAAATTTAAAAAAACGCGATAGATATTCAATATGTTTCACGCTATTAATTGTTAACGCAATATACCACATACAGAATATTTCGCTAACAATTAATTGGAATATTATACTATAAATGGTATTTAAAGGCTCATATGAGTCAATAAACAAAAGGCGCTTTGCAAAAGTAGTGTTATAACGCCTGTCTAGTCCGACTCCATCCGATATAGCGTATAATCATCAAACTAACAGTTAATTTGTTTTGAAAATCCCCCTGGTTCTCAATAGAAAAAAAGCCAACATTATTAAAACTATCTTCATTGATCATGTTTTTAATGAAAGCGAATTTTCGAAAAATTCCTTTGTTGGTAAAGCAGACCTGCTCCTCTTGCTCTTTTCCTATCAGTAAATGAAAAAAGGATTTAAGTCTTCCTGTTTTAGATAATGATGATTTGTCATTATTGATAACTGCGGGAACTGGCTCGTCATCTTCTCCGATACCTATAAATTGAAAAAAGATAGATGACGATGACATCTCTTTCATTACCCTGGTTGCCCGCCCCTTGTCTAAAGCTTCACCATCTGTAATGAAGGCAACATAGGCAGGAATGTCACTATTATTCTGCTCATAAAAATCGACAACAGTATGAATCGCATTTGAATATTTTGTATCACCCATTGTAGGGGCCGTCTTAAGTGATTCACAGAAGGCATCAACATCACTTGCTTCAACTGTCCCTAAGAGCTCAGCATGATTGCCAAAACCGAACACATCAACTTTTGTTTCTGAATCTAACAAAAGCCCCATCATGATGGTTTTCTTTACCACATCACCAGCAATCCCATTTCTAATTGCCTCTCTCATGCTTGCTGACATATCTAAACAGACGCCAACACGGACTTTTGCATTGATTTCAATTGCATCATTTGGGTGACTGCTGGTGGCTGCTATTCTTTCCTGTAGCAAAGCCGATTGTTTTTTAACTTTTTTTAATGAGTATATTTTCAACCTAACCGATTGCTTTTTAACTTTTTTTAATGAGTGTATTTTCAACTTAATGCCTTTAATTTGTTGTCTCTTAAACCTTTAAGTACGATCTTAACAAAGCTTTTATATAACTATTTCTCTTTATTAAAAAACACATAGAAATAAAAGAGACTTGAAGTAGAACGACTCACTAATCCTGAGTCATTATTTTAATAGAGTATAATTAACTTCACTGTATTTTTATATTTATTGTTTTAATTTTTGTAAAGCAGTCAAATTAGGCTGTGAAGTATTTAAAAGATGCCCGGCAAAGCCGGAATTATCCAGTTCCCTATCTCTTATCCCTTTTTGAGCTCTGTAATGAATTATGTGATACACATTAGCACCAAAGAAAAAGTGTAAATTCTTATGTGATACATTTAAAAAGCGACCCAGATAGCCTGCACAAATGATGTAAATTAAATTACGATACAAAAACTGCTTACTTTTAAATCACTT
Organism: Psychromonas sp. SP041; assembly: GCF_000470315.2. Classification (GTDB taxonomy): domain Bacteria; phylum Pseudomonadota; class Gammaproteobacteria; order Enterobacterales; family Psychromonadaceae; genus Psychromonas. The sequence continues at coordinate 212,002 of NZ_CBRF02000001.1, read as the reverse complement.
GCATCATGACACCATTTGATTAAACTGTTATATATTAATCATCATATATTCAGCAGCATGTACATAAGGATATCTAACTATGAAGCACATATATTTAAAAATAACACTTATCGGCATCTCTCTCACAACCTTTTCCGCATTCGCCAAAGAAGACTCAATAGAATTTAGTCTCGGCTCAGGCGCAGCACTCAGCTACGGTGAAGACATAACAATAAAACGCTCTGGCAGCGCTGATGTAGATTTGGGCGTTGTTAATTTTGACACGAATCCCTTTGAAGCCCCCATCTACTATGATGTTAGGCTAGCAAAATGGAAAGATAATAGCGCTTGGGAACTAGAGTTTGTACATCATAAGCTTTACATGGACTCAAGCGACCTAGATAACGACCAGGGCGTAGATGTCTCTAACTTTGATATCAATTACAACCTGCTATACGGTAACTATGCCAAAGAGATTACACCGAACAACATCGCACGTTTCGGGGCAGGCCTAGTCATTCCGAGCAGTGAAATAACAATTAATGGCGTTAAAAGTAACCAATCGTACAAAATCGCTGGTGCCACTTTTCAATTAGGCATAGAGCATGACTTCCCAATTAATCAATATTTAATCTTTAGCATAGAAGGAAAAATGACCTATTCATACGCCAAAATTGAAGTAGAAAATAGCTCAGCAATGGTCCCAAACACAGCGGTTCACTTGCTTTTCCACCTAAAATATTCTTTAAAATAGTAAGCATTCAGCAACAGAAGTTCTTCTTCTGTTGCTGAACACTTTTTCCTCCCGTAAAAAATAACTTATTTCTTGTTTAAATTCCGAGCAAATAATCACTCAGTATGAACACATCCTGAACCGCTCCGCTTCAAAAAAATATCTCTATCACCCAATAAACCAAAATAAACAAATAGCATGGCCTTTACAAAAGCTTAAAAACATCGAGACAACCTCCAAGATTACTTTGACTGATAATACAATAATTGATATAATATATACTTAATTAACTGGGGGAACAAATAATGCCTACTCAACAATACAAATCAAAAAAAGAATTTTTCTTGGCTGCAGAAAACAAAGAAGTAACACGCACAATGGACGGTGGTCTATCACTTGACGAATGGGATGATTGGGTCAAACAAACAACTGAAGCCTTAATTTCTCAAGGCTGTGCGCCAGAAAACATTGAATTAAACGATAATTCTTTGAGTATCAAAAACTCAAATCAGTTTTGGATGAAGCCTAAAACACCCAGAATAATGACGGGTGAAATACACTCACGTAGCAAAGACTTTTATTTTAAGTCAGATCAGTTCTCAACAGGTGAAGCTGCAAGTTTTTGCGATAAAAGTAAAGCAACCCTAACAGAGTTTGGCTTAGAAGTGGTGATGCTTAATGGTGCCAAGTTAGAATACACGATAACAGGGTAGGCTCGGGATAACCCAGGCCTAGGCCTGGTAACAACAAAACAAAAAAACCAAATCCTTAGAATGAACGACTAGCAGCTCAATAAGCGAGTATTCGCACTGCAAACATTAAAATACACATCCATCAAAATAAGCCGAACTTAAGCAAAAACTTATATTCGGCTATCAATTTATTTAACGCACTTAGACAAAGCGTCTACAAACCATTTCTTCTCCCATAAATCCAATGACACTACAATCTCACATTCTTCGAATTGCTTCTTGGGATCTGCAATAGAGAATGTAAATACAATACACTCCTCGAATGGGTCACCATAATTACCGTATGAGACACAAAACACTACATTTTCATCAAAGAGTCCCCTTACTTCCTTATAATGCTTGTCTTTTAATCCAGAAAGTAGATCTGTAAATTCAGTCAAATCATGCATATTTGAAAGCTCTAACGTAGCTTGAGAATTTTCTTTATCAATAAACGTGATCAGTGCGGAACCATCTTTCTCTTCAACTGAAACGATAGACTCGCTTCGAGGATGTTTGAAAACAAATATGTTCTCTGCTGGGCTAAATCGCATTTTCATAGTAATACCTTAATTTAATTCGAAATCATGCATACTGAGTGTTTAATTACCCCGCTTTTTGACTGGGCTTAAACATAATGCATTAATTTTTATAATATTTTGTACGTCATATATATAAGAAACGATACAGGACATACAGCAACCAGTCCTAGCAATATATAAGTCACGACCAAATCCTTTTTTTAAAAGCTATTAATCCGTCTTTTTCTCAGAGCGCGATTGCTCCATCTTGTGCTTATGTATCTTATGCTTAATGTTCAATAATTCAAAAACCGCAATATCAATATCAGCATAACATTTTCCATTAATAACAATATCATAGTCGACATCTGCAAATTTCCATCCAGACCACTTCTCTTTGGGGTTTCTAACTCTTCCCATTAAGGTCGAGTAATTAACGCCTAGTCGTTTAGCGGCCTCTTTAGCAGGCATGTCGTACAGTTTATTATCTACAATTACTCTTGTTACCATTTTCGAACCTTAGAAAATTACAATACATATTTATACTATGTATTGTATATCGTATTTTAAATAAATCCAGCAAGTAACAACCCTATCTTGGCTATACTAGAAAACCTTAAGAGTTATTACCGACTAACGAAGCATTAACTCTTTCATCTCTGAAACAAGCTGACAGTGTTCAATGTAGAAATCACGATCAGACAATGATTCGCCTTCAATTTCACGTACATAAAGTTCAAACTTTGTTTTTGCTTCTTGCATTGAGTCTGCTTGTACCATTTTAACATGGTCATCAAGATCACAAACTCGACCAACTACAACATATTCACCGCTCATATTTATAACCCTAATTTATTTTAACTTGGGAAACACAGATTATATTCAAATCTGATTTGAAGTGTGTCTCAATTCAATAAGGTCATTATAGTGTATTACATACACCATGTAAAGCAGGAATATGTATTAAAGTGTATTATTATGTATTAATTTACATATTTTCTAATAATGTAAGAATATGATTAGCCACAGGCTTTTGTACTTCAGCCCTTCCGCAATTGTAGCTCTTATGTGTATTAAAAGAGATGCCAAGTTTCTCTATCCAATCAGGGACTGAAAGGGAAAGCTTAGCACGGGCATTCTTGTATTCATCGGTAGTCATAAGTAGAACCTGTAATATTTATAAGGTGTACACAATACACCACTATAAAAGATGAATTGAGCTAAATCCAGCTTTAAATTTAAATGCGACTTTGAGTTTAGATTTACAGACCAAAACAAAAACACTTTAAACATAATACAAAATATCATATAATAAGTGAAATATTTCATAATAAAGAGAAAGACATAAGTGATTATAGATAAAGGAACAATGAAAGTATTATTAAGCACCTTAGTAAAAGGCCACATTCAGCCTTTTTGCAGCAATATTCATATCTTTAAGTCGGGATATGCCGCAGCCACTGACGGTAGCTTAGCTTTTGTCTCCAATAAGCTAGATATGACAGGAAGCACAGTCAGTAAAGACTTGCTAATCAACTTAGGCACAGTAAGCATGACCAACGTTGAGAACTTTATTGTAGATGAGACTAAAGGCTTACTGTCTTGTAAAGACAAAAATGATGAATTAGTTGCCCTCATCCCCTTTGAAACTCAAGAGCGATCTCCATTTAACTTTAAAACCATATACGATCGTCATGTCCCAAACACTTCAGGAAACATAACGCTTGATCCTAAATACATGAGACGATTAGCAGCCGTTTTTCCTGATAACTCTGACATCTACTTTAAAGTAGGGCAAGAGGGAACACCAAGTATCGTTATCGGTGAAAGAGGTGCATTAATTATCATGCCAAAACAAGAGCATGTTAGAGAACTACCCGACATATTAATCAATTAGCACACTGTGGCATGATTAAATGATAGTACTTGCATAATGATAAGCCAGGACAAGTGGGAGGCAACACAATCTTAGTTCCTGGTCGGTTTTGATTTGTATAATGGATTTTAGTGCGAACAACTAATCTAAAGGGAATGGCCAAGAGGAAATTCATAGAGATGGGCATCGTTTCACTTGATAAAAGCCAGTTGGTTTGGGCGCCTTAATTAGTTTTAATGGCGCCTCAAGAGAGAAGCATACTTTCTAGTCAGCTAGCTCAAATATAATGCAGTCATTATCCTCTAGATAACCTTTTAAATAATCTATAAATAACCCTGCCGTTTCAAGGCAACTAAAGTCAGCTTCAACATAGTCAGTCATCTGACATGATTCGAGATGGTCTGCTTGTTGACTTATCGGGTTTTGGTAAATGGATTCCCAAAACAATTTTTCACTAGCGTCACTTAATTCAGGTAGTTTGAAGTCGATTCTTGCTCTATATACTGCTGAAATGAATTTGTTCATGATGTTAAATTTCCATTAATTTAATAAGTTAGTTGCCAATATGTGTAAAATAATAGGCTAAGTTTAAATAGCCCTCATTTGATTATCCTACTCGGCCAGCCAAGAGCGATACATGTCTGTGGCCGTATTGCTTAACAATCCTTCATTTGTGCAGTAAGGGTGTGTAACAGAAGCTGTTTGGGTGACTTTATCTATGAAAATGTCCATATCTATATTTTCGGTATTTTCATCATCCCCATCGATATCAAATTCAAAATTTAAACCTATAATTAAATCGTTTTCAGAATTTGACGCCATTGTTATTTCAGGCTGTGAATGAAAGTTTAAGCATTCATCAAATTGTGCAATATCATACAGAGTCGAGCCAAGCTTATTTTGCTTCTGAGTATCTACCATCATTGTTATTCATTCCTTAAGATAATTATTATTTTTTAATTAACTTATTATAGTCGTGTACACGACTATGGTCAAGTTTATAAGTCAAAATAACCGTGCTTTGTAGCGAAAGAATGAAGATCAATAACAGCTTGTTTTGGAGATCCTGACTTTGATATAAAATCAGCTTTAATCTTTTCTAATAGTACCGCATCGTCACTTGGGACAATCTCAACGCGGAACAGTGGTATCCGCTTTTTATTGTATGTCTCATGTTTGTTTTTTGGTTGTTGTGGGCTTGTCATTGAAATTACCTGTTATGTGTTTACTTGCTGAGGACTCACTGTTGGAGAGTCCTATGGGCTAATTGTTTGCAACAAAAACTGATGCATCATATAAAGATATAATCCATATCTCCATTATCAACGTACACAGCATCGAAACTTTGATGGTATGTTGCATTAGACCTAATTGTTACACTTTCATGAAGTTCGTTAAAAACGGCATTATCAACCACGCTCAAGAAAAATTCTTTGCTTATCGGGGTGCTATTGTCTCTTCGATACTTCTCCGCCTTAGCACCTTCTTTCACGCAGGGATGGCTAAACTTTTTTTTATCATTTGAATTTTTCATAACTTCCTCATTTAAATAAGTTGTTTAAAGAGCTTAGCTTTAGTCGTGCACACGGAGTAAGACAAGCTCTAATAACGAATTAACTAACTATTGGACTCGTGTTTTTCTATCCAACCTTTAAGCACCATTGACCGTGCTCATTTTGACAAAAATCCTCTGGCTTAGTAGCCCCATCAAATGCATTATCGCCCTGTGTTTTTTCGTCAGGGCCAAGATCTTCTTTTTTAGTCGAACGCTTCATTTAAAACTCCTGTTATTTTTACCGTATTAAACGTATTTAGTAACCGCTCATTTCTGCATTATGATCTCGCTGACCATCTTCAATTGATACCCATGAACCCGACACCAACTCTTGCTCTGAAAAACTTGAGTGGGAACCATCGCAGTCTCTGGAGTTGCTTCCAACTTCTCTGTAAAGAGTGCCGTTCTTGTTCTCTCTAACCTCATAATTAGACTGATAACCTTCATCAGTCATTTTACTTGTGCGAACAACAACTTTAGATTGCCCATCTTCCAAAGTGAATGTCTTGCTGTAACTATGAATCGTACCATTTGAGCGTGTACTTCTTACTGAAACTCTAAAGCGTATTTTAATTCTTGAAGGTAATTTCTTTTTCATAATCGTCTCTATATATCCATGTTTCTTAATGTTCTTAAGGCAAACAATATCAAAGTGTCCAATCACTTAAATAACGTTCAATTGACTCTGTAATGACAGGTAACCGAACCCCTCTTGGTTCAACAATATGCCAGTCATTCTTATTTGAAATTTGTACAAATGAATAGAAATTACCTTCAACTTCCTCTAGAGCTACTTCTGAAATTTCAGCAGCGGCCAACAATAATTTAGGCAAGCTATTAAAAAAATCGCAATTTTCTAAATCTTGTTTTTTAATGTTTCCAATGACTACGAAATAGTGTGCATTTTTGTTCAATATGAAATGTTTTTCTGTCATAAGTAGCCTTAAATTATAGTTTTGGACTAAAACACCTTAGGTTCATTAAGCCACCTATTGGTAAATAGCATTAAAAGTGTGATTTGGCTTTCACACAAATAGCGCCCCTTTAATTCATATATTATAGTCGCGTACACGACTTTAGGCAATGTTTATATACTTAAAATTAACAGTTAATGCAAAACAATGGGCAGTATGGCAAAAAAACCACCGACACATTTATCCTTTGTTTTACACAGGCATCTAAACTAATATTCACCCATCTGATTGACATAGTATATCAACATTGGTATATTACCCGCTTATTACAACAAACACATAAATACAGGCAAACACATGAATTTAATTAAAATATGTATTAATAAATCAACAGGCTTTAAAGCGAAGCTAGTATCTTCGGTCAAAGAATCACTTACAATGCAATTTGTGCCTGTTCTCGCCCCTTCAATTAAACTAGATGTCTCAGGCCTTGAATCCTTCGAGTCAAATGACAGCAATAAATAATAAGAGGCGCCTAAAGGCAAATATTTGTTAATGGATAGATTATGATCAAAGAAACAATCAGAGATCAGTATTATGACAACATACTGTTGGAGTTAGGTGAGATGTCTCGTCTTCAAGGGAGATTGTCAGAACATCATGCAACGGTTTCAAGCTTATCAGTGGATCAATCTTTCAATAGGCAAGGCATTGGAACCAAGCTTTTCAATCACTTTAAAAAGAAAGTGATTGAATCGGGAGTAGCAATAATAACGATCGAAGTTTTTAAAGATAATGAGCGAGCACTACAATTCTGGATGAAGCATGGCTTTTGCAACCCAGAAGAAACTGATCGTGATCATATTTCTTTAGAGCTCACGCTTCTTTAAAGTTTGTATGTTCGGCTACCAGGCTTAAAGTTAAATACGGCAAAAACTTGTCCATTCCCAGCAACCACGACGTGCTTACCATCCGTTTTGACAATCCCATCTTTATCATCTTTACAAACAATATGTGCAGCGGTATACATGGGGTCATTTTTTTTAAAGAAGACCCTGATACTGTTCTCATGCGTTATGCTAAATAAAGCATCCTGGCACTCATCTGAATTATCACTAGCGAAAGACGCGCTTGTCATAAGCAAAATTAAAGAGACTGTTTTTGCACCCAATAAAACTAACCTAAAAATATAAACCTCCAACAACTTAAATTAACGAAAGGTCAATACCTTCAGCGCTCAAAAACGAAAAAGAATTATAGCACAACAAAAACTACATAGTCATGCTAAGAAATAAATTCCATATAAAATATGATATATTTTATCTGAATTTTTTATTGGCTTAAAAAAATAGCAATTTGTCTCAACATCATGCCCGACTAGCCAAACTTATTACATATTGCTTCATAGGCTGTTTCGATGCCTTCAATATAAATACTCGAAGAAACATCAATACCCGAAGAATGATGAGCAAGGATCATTGATTCGACCCCATCAATGGCTGAATTAAATAACTCATTTTCTGTTTTGCAATCTTCTTTCATTTGAGAATAAATTGTTGCCACGCCACCTACTACGGAAGAATTAATTTCTATCCCAAACACACCTAGCTTTAACATTTAAATTCCTTCTCTAATTTTCTTATTGAAATTTGCTTCATCATCACTAACAAAAACGAATGCTGGTACCCAGTCTCCCGAACCATCTCCAGCCTCTATGACCTCAACATTGACCGGGAACACGATCGAGCAAGAATTATTTGAAGTCTCAACGAGCCTTTTTGCAGCAGCAATCGTGTCGTCGCTTGCTTTACCTGTTGATTGCTCTATTTGGATATCTCCTTCGAACTCTAGTGCAAACATCTCTAACTCTTCAGGTGTATTAATAGGCGCCATATACTCTTTTTCATACACCGGGTTTTCTATATCACCAGGGACAACGGCAATTAAGTGATAATTTTCATCAGGCTTGTTTTTACGTGCCAAATAGAGCTCATTTACTGCGGACTGCTCAGATAGCACTTCATTTTCATTTCGACCGTTAAACGTGCTGTCTTCCTGACTTCTAACTTGATAACCTACTATCATATACCACCTCAAATCAATTAAAATACATCTTATTATATTAAACAAGACGCTCTCTTTTCTGCACTTACTATACATATCTATTAGATATGTATCAATGCAATTCTATATAAATACGTAATTATGTATTTAGCGTAATTACACTAATGCATTTAATTTAACTTAATCATCAATACGGCTATAAACACATACAAATATAGTCAAATTCCGCTAACGGCTCACCCCTACTTCAAAACAATCGAAAAAGAACCAAAACAAAAATAACCATAGACATATCACCAAACCCATATTTGACTTAATAGAGCTATATTAGTATATTTATTGCATAAAAATTAAATAAAAAACAAAAGAGCAATGCCAGTGCATATCCATAAAAACTTTAATACTCTGAAATCATTCGCAATCCTACTTTTCCCAACGGTATTGTCCCCAAACATACTGGCGACACCAATCGGGGACACAATTGAAAATGAAGTACATTCAAAAATAATCAATAAACCGGTACCAATAAATAATGCGAACAGCGAGTTCACCTCACTGCAATCAGATGTAAAAGACACATTACTTATTGATAACACTATCAAACACCCTGACATCGCGCAATTTCTCTCGCCATATAACTACGAATACAAAATAAAAAAAGGCGATAACCTCGGCCTTATTTTTGAAAAGTTTCACTTAAGATATTCTGACTTAATGAGACTAATGGAATCTGACTTGAATTTTCTTTCACTTGATACAATCATGCCAGGGAACGTCATCAAGATTTGGAAAACAAAGAAATCAAATAAACTACTTAGACTTGAGCTCAAATTAAATCTCTCTGACACCGTAAGTTACACTCTTAATGGTTCATCTTATGATTACAACACATATTCAGATCCCGGCACCTGGAAAGAAAGTAGAATTAAAGGGAAAGTCATCCGCACTTTATCTGGCTCAGCCAAAAAAGTCGGACTATCTAATAGTGAAATAGCTCAAATGACGGCTTTACTTCAAAATAAGATCAATTTCTCAAAGGAACTTAAAAAAGGCGATCAGTTTGAAATAATCAGAAAAACTCAGTATATAAACGGAAAAAAAACACGGAATCACGAAGTTGAAATGGTTAAGATACAGAATAAGGGTAAAACATACTCAGCTATCCTGCATACTGACGGCCAATTCTATGATGGTGACGGCAAAAGCCTGGAGCAAGCATTCAACCGTAGACCAGTGAGCAAACGATTTAGAATAAGCTCTAGCTTCAACCCAAATCGACTACACCCGGTTACCAAACGAATTTCTCCTCACAATGGTACTGACTTTGCGGTGCCGAGTGGAACTCCGATTGCTTCAGTAGGCGACGGAATCGTGATATTAACTAGAAAACATCCTTATGCCGGCAATTACGTGGTGATAAAGCATAACAACACATATAAAACGCGATACCTTCACATGAGCAAAATACTGGTAAAAAAAGGCCAGAAAATAACTCGTGGTCAAAAGATTGGCCTATCAGGCAGTACTGGCCGCGTTACTGGCCCGCATTTGCATTTTGAAATGCTTATTAAAGATAAAGCCGTGAATGCAATGACAACAAGCATACCTTCAGGTACACCAGTACCTCCCCTTGAAATGAAATCTTTCATTGAGAACAAAAAAAGGCTTGATGCCATTTAATCTTAGTAGGGGGGCAGCGCCATGCGCTGCATATAACCAGTTACAACCCCTGCTCCCTCACATACACAATGACTTTCGATACAACAAACAATATAATATATACCTATTCTCACTTTTGTAAGATATAAATATGCCAACAAACAACAAGTTCGTTATTAGAGAGATGAAAGCACAAGACAACCTCTTTTCTATTCATTTAACAGGTGAAATTACCAAATTTTTAAAGATTGATGGTGATTATGACTATCTGACCGCCATAGAAGCATTTGATATCGCAACCGACTTCATATCAGAACATGATCTACTTATTGAATGGGAGGGCTATATCCCAGAATGGGCAAAGCCTCTAGACGACTAAAACAACAAACTTATCATTGACACTTATACCAATATTGATATAATAACGTAAATTAAAAAACACTTTATCATTTATTCAGGGGAGAGATTTATGTTAAGAAATACATCACTACAGAGCGTTGAAAGCCTTTTACCACCGTTCGCACTACACAACCTTAATCAGGCTTTTATTAATGGCACAAAAGAAGATGAATTACTCATTAAAGACATCATCACACTGCTTAATCACTGCGCTGCTGAAAACAGAGCAGGCAATGAGCCTCTTTGCCTTATCAGCCTACCTGACGGCTCTGTGTTTGTTTCTGGCCAGATCTATCAATGGTCTCTACGATTCAATGCGGTGATCACATCTAAATCACTTATTAAAAAAATGAAGTCAGCAGTAGAATACAACTGTAATGTTCTTCAGCCAAAAATTAATGACTATTCAACAGCCGTTGTAGCCTACAATGCTAAGCGTACAGAGGCAGCATACCAGTTTGAATTCATTGCAAGACAGCATAAGGGTCTGGACGGCAATGCAACATTAGAAAGCTACAAAGAGTTTTTACAAAAAAACGATCGCACTAACTTCATCGACAATGCGCTGACGAATGAATTACAAGCAATTGAATCTTTCCATAAAGAAGTCTGGGTTGGCTCATACGGCATTCACCCTCAGACATATCTTAAGGGCTTAGGAATAACGTCATTCCCTGATTTTTGTGCTTAACACTTCGCGTTCCATTGCCTTACTGCTTTGTCAGTAAGGCACAATCAACCAAAACAAATCCAATCCCCTACTGCATATAAATACACAAACAATTTAATTTTCCTTGCCGATGGCAACCACCCCCACATCAGTGACACCTTAAATAACACATATTATATTAATTTTTAAATTAATCGCATTTTGTATCACATTATAGTTGACTTAATATATCAGTATTGGTATATTATGTACATCAGGTGAGGGGCAACTACTGACTCACTAACTACTTATTAAATTACTATTTATCGAATGGAAGAATTAAAATGAATGCACTTAAAAACCTAACAAAAACTTGTCTTATCGTTGCTTCTTTAAGTGCGTCTACAACAGCTATTGCTGAAAATGATGATCGCACATGGATGACTGATGCAGGCGACAATCTGCAATACGCTGTACCTGTATTTGCCGCAGGTTACGCTCTCTACAAAGGCGACTGGGATGGCTTCTGGCAAACTGCTGAGGGTGCTGTTTACACTTCTTTAGCTACTCACGCTTTGAAATATTCAGTTAGCGAAGAACGTCCAAACGGTATGGATGATAACTCATTCCCATCTGGACACACATCTGCGGCGATGCAGGGTGCGGCGTTCCTATCAATGCGTTACGGTTGGGAAGTGGGCGTACCTGCCACTGTCGTTGCGTCGTTCGTTGGTTATAGCCGCGTTGAAGCAAAGTATCACTATACTCGTGATGTATTAGCAGGGACAGCAATTGCATGGGGCGTTCAATATGCCATTACAGAGTTAGGCTTCTCTCCAACTGAATTTATTATTTCTCCTTTCGTAGACAACACTAATGGCTTTGGTGTTCATGTGTCAGGTAAATTCTAGCAATCTGATAGCGACGCCATTTGGTGTCGCACCTAATTTTGACAGAATGACAAATAAACTTAAAATATAAGGCATAAAAATGAAACTTTCACAAGTAACGACGGCTCAACTTCTTAATGAAAAATTTGCATCTTTTTATAGTAATCTTAATGCGGACATTAAAAACGACATGCTTGAGAAGCACGATATCGTCATTACTGGTGATCGAAAGTCAGTTAAAACATATGTTACTGACGAAATAATAAAAAGTATGCCTGCTAAATCTGCGCTAATTCCAGTTAGTTGCTCAAACATTGTAGATGATGCCGACTTTACTTTTGCTCTTAAAAGCGCTTCATCACATACGTTGCGCTCGATTTCTCCAGAAAGCTCAGACGACACGGCCAAACAAGCAAAATCACCCTCAGAACAAGCTCCGCTTACTGAAGTGCTAAACTTGATTAAAGGCGCATTTACTTTCAATGGTTTTAGTCATGTCACTATTGCAATTTCAGACGTAGAGATTATCAACAAAAAAGAAAGTAATATTCTGAAAATCTTAAATCAGCTTAGCGAGAACAGCCCCTATTTTTCTTTTGTTTTTTGCCAACAACACAATAAAACCCCGATCGACTGGCACTGTGAGCTTAAATCGTATAGCGCAATAGCAATGGACATCAATGAAATTAAAATACATCTTGAAAACAAATATATGGTCAATATGACTGATGACGTATTTGTTGCTGTCTGCAATACCTTAAGTTCAAATTATGATGCAATATCTCAAGTTTTTTCTGCTCTCATGATAAACAGCAACAATTCACCGTCATGGAATGATTGTGCATCTATTATCGTCGACTTAGTGAAGCGCAATGAGAATGCATTTATTTCTCGCTTACAATTATTTTCACCGCGTCAAAAAACAGCATTAAAAGCGATCTCCTATGCACGTAATTTCAAGATTTTTAATGAGCAAACAACCATTAGATTCAACATGCGTAGACAATCACTTTTCCAAACCATTTCAAACTTGGAAGATAAGAACGAAATCATAAAAATTAAACCAGGCAGCTACCAACATCAAGATGCCCTTTTCGGCCTATGGCTTAGCCCTGCATGGCAAGATGACCCAATGGGCTTTCTACTGTCTATTTCGCTTAATTAAATAAACAAAACAATTACATTTAAAAGGGTATAAAAATGAAGATTCCAAAAAATGGAGATGTTGTGATTTGTACGTCGGGCAGTTGGATTGGTAACATCGGATACTTATCGGATGTAACTAAAAAGTCAGCCCAGTTAAGATTTAACTCACGCCCTTTTTTTGATGGTGAGTCAATAATGCTTTCTGGAGGTGAGTCAATTATAACTGACATGAAAAAACTCACTAAGACTAAGGCAAAGGTCAACACGGTCGTTTCTCTTTGTGAGAAAGGCTTTAACGGCTTTCCTAATGGCGAAGAGGAGACAATCAGTTCCACTGTATGGGAATATGAGTCTACTGGTGACAATCCATTTGGCGTATTCACTGTTGATCAAATTTTACTTAGAAAAAGAATGGATTATGAACATGAGGCGCCATCAAAGCCATCCCCTCTCAACAAGGGTGGCGTGTTTGGGGACATTGCAGGCCGAGAAATATTTAACTCTGCTAAAAACTTTGAGCGTCTTTTGCTAAAAGAAATAAAAGGAGATTTCAAAACACCGACTTCATTTGTGCTATCTAATGGATTAAATCAAATTGCCGTTTTTAAAAATAGTCTTTCGATGATGCAGTTTTTTAATGCATACAACTTAGATGAAGCGTCCCATATTGACGGCATTTTTTATGCAGTGACGCCTAATATGGATGTAGAAAAATGGAATTGTGTCGGTAAAAGAAAAATTGTTATAAACCCGCACAACCCGATTGACTTAATATACAATAAATAATATAATATGTTACTATGAGTAATTACAGGTTTAATGTAAGGGAAGCTAAGTGATAGCATCGAAAAGTTTTAATGGTTTAAGAGAGCTCTTTGTTAATTATGGTAAAACGAAAATAATGGAGATGGATTTACCTGATAGTTGCACTTTGGTTGTGGGCACAGGGTCGGTTTCTTTACACTTGCACAATGCAGGCGATATGAAACCCACTGTTTATTCGGTGTCTTCTTGTCAAAACATAATGGTCGCCACGTTAGATACTGTCGTACATGGCAATAAAGAGCACGAGCACATAAAGACGACTCTTTATGTTGATGATGCGTTTATAAAACTAAAGAAGCTGGCTAGCCAGATTCACTCAGGCAATAAAGAAAACACGCATAAGCACTTCAGTTATTTGAATGAAACTTATACAAAACTTGATATTTAATGCTCATCGCCCAACTTTTTGTTCGTTGGGCAATTAATTTTATTGACAACCGTGCTAATAATAATTATTGTGTCGCGGCATTTAGAGGTCTGCCTAAGAAGCGCCCTCAGATAACTGGGATTGAGCTAATGTATTGGCGTAATTAATTTGCTATCAATACATTAGGTTAATTAAAACGGGGATGTCCTAAGAGTATAAGTCCTTGCTGATTCAAGCCATTTCTCCCCAGAGATGTTTCAGCAAGGCACTATTTGCCTGCGACAAGCGCCTTTTAGTGCTTGTTTGAATTAATATTCAGGGCTTTTTATCAAAACAGGGGTGGCACGGGTGTTATATTCTCCCCAGGTGTCATTTGTGCTCCCCCTAACCTTTATGCCTTATTAGCGAATTAATAATAACTCCCCCAATGTTATTGTTTTGTGAACAGGCCACTTTTTAGGTGCCTTGCTATTATTCCCCCAAAATAAACCTTAGCAAGGCGCCCTTTTCTCCCCTTAAATATTTCTACATAATATATCACTTTTCGCTTGATTAGTCTCATAATGAGACTATAATGCCCTTATTGAATATTACTTAAGGGCTCGACATGAACCATCCTAAAACCTGTTTCGCAGTAACTCGTCATAATATAATTATTCCTTTAATATTAAAAAAAGTTGAAGACTTTGATGCTGATTCTTATATTTATGGTTTTGAAATTGACGAGCCCGCTCCAACTGAGTATCAAAAGCTCCATCACAAAAACTTCTTCTCTGGATTTATTGTGCCAAAATCGGAGTCACTAACCGATGTTTCTAGCCATGTGTTTTTAACTGAAATGGCGGCCATTTTGAATATTAAGAAAAAATTAACAAACGAACTGGAGATCACAAGCGATAAGCTGACGATGATTAAAAGTGAGATTAAAGAACTTGAGCTACTGCAACTAAAATGCGGTAAGGCAACAGCGAGCAATACTATCCTAAGCATTAAAGCTGATGACCGTTTATTTTCTGACTACTGTCATTGCGTATCTATGCTTGATTTAGGTGAGTGTAAGCTTGTTGCAATACATGGACGCGATAAAAGTACTGAAGAGCAATATAAGAATAATCCAGACTCTACATTGGTCTCTTTGGTTTCGATTGAAACTAAAGAGCAAATCAAGATGCTGGTTAAGAACACGTTGGTTTTCTCAAACAAAACATCTAGCGCATCCCTTGCCCTTAGCTTGATGGACTCTGACACGCACAAGCACTGGGCTATTGATGAGGTTATTGCGTTTGTAGCTTTTAAAACAGGTACTCCAATAAACACACTTACCAAAGAGCTAGAGCAGTTTGTTTAATTAATTTACGCCTGGGACAGGTTTCCCAGGCATAACCATTGCCGTTGTCGGCTTCACCCCCTGTAAGATAATTTAATAAATAACCAACAAAAGAGAACTACAATGACTGATCCCCTACCTAAGGTGAATATCTGCTTTAATACTTGGCGCAAAGAAAAGCAATTGAGCTCAGAACAGGCCTCAAAATTACTGGGCACATCAAGAGCAAACGGGTTTAAGTATGCAAGCGGCACACGCAGTATCAGTCTTCCTATTGCTTATGCAATGGAAGTCATCGACATGCTGGACGAGCCTGCCTTAGAGGCTTTAATAGCGCGCAGGCTGACAGAAGATTAACGTCATTGACATCAATTAACTAATAGGGTCGAGCGCATCCACCAGCTTGACCCTTCCACTTATCAATCAATACCCCCAAATTAATATCCCTTTCTAGTTCAGGCAAGTGAATTTAATACCTATTGCCAAATCCAAAACATGCGACTAATATTAAATCTATCGATGACGGTGTTATCGACTTAATGGCGAAGTTCTGAGATTGTTCAGGGTTTTGTTTCCACATTGACTTAAGGCTCTGTAGAGAGTTAAAAGGATATAACATGACGACTTTAATTCCAGAGGAAATATTTCCTCGTTCAAACCGGACTATTGTCCGACACGAAACGTATGGCGGAACTGGCTCAAACCAAGTTGAAATTATACGCTCTATCAAGGCAAATTTTGATAATGGTGCACTCATTAGCGCTTTCACATTTGCGGTTCACGCCGACCCAAAGGACTCTTCTGAAAAAGAGCAGCTTGCGTTCTTAATTGAATACAGTGATGGGCACATTGAGCTATTTGATAAGCACTCTATGTCTATTAACCGTAAGCCGCGTGAAAGTGAGATCCTTTCCATGGTGCGTAATCTTATTCAAATGGGATTTGGCGAGCGTCTTTTTTATTGCACTAAACGTCTTCCTACAAAAGTGTTTGAACAATCCCCGCTATTGACATCAACCGTTATCAAGTCAAAAGAGGTTAAGGCGCTTCTACACGATTGGCACGAATTTACCTCTATCAATAATGAAGGCCATAAGACACTGCCCAAAGAGGCTTATAAATTCAAAGAATGGGACAAGTTAACCCGCCTGGCACAAACGTCTGTGAACGAAGTGAGTGTCATGGGCTTAGACGATTTTGTCGGTGGACTTACTTCGTCCAGTGAAGTTGTTGCCGGTTACCTGGGAAGAAGCTTTAAGAAGTGGATTTTCACAAGCATAACAGGCCGACACGCTAGCATGATGTTTTGTGATGAGCGCACCGTCAAGAAGGCCTATTCAGCTATTGTTGGCCAGTATAAAATGAAAGCTTATGGAGACTTCATAAAAGAACAAGTTTTTGACAGCAAATCACAACAATTAATCAGTGCCAATCAAACAATGCTTATTACTGAATTCGATGAGCATCACCAGAAGTGGCTGTTTGATAGGATCCATTCAAGCTAATACCACTGTTTGTTTTTGTCCTCCCTAAATACTTTAGGGAGAGTTAAGGCGAGGTCTCTTTAGCTTCGCCTTTTTGATACTTATTTTGTTAATTTAACTTTTAATGAGTACGAAACAATGCTGTGAACAGTCTTCCCAATCCTCTTTATCAAAGCTTTCTTCCCAAGAGTCAATCGCTTTTTGAGATATATCGCCATTAAGTACCTGCTCAATTTTTAAATCTTGTGCATCTGAGTTCAAGTACATGGGCAGATCCCTTTCAATGCTTGGCTCAATCGTCTGTATTGCCAGCCTATCACCTGTCTTAGCTGTTTCTAAGAACGAATCGATGCCTTTTCGAGCTGAGATAAACGCGGTAGGGCAACGATGTGCTTTAAGGTCTAGCGTTTTGAATGAAGGTGTATTCATGTTCACTCCTACGCTCTTAGCGCTTTACAAGGGTACACATCAAGCATTTCACATAAGTGACTGCCGATTCGTTTTGCACTGTGCTTAACAATAATAAACTCTTTTGCTCTAGCACTTGAAGCGGCGTTAGGGTTTGGCATGATAATGTCTGCTTTTAGCCATTCTTTATCATATAAGTTATCAAGTGGAAGATTCGCCAGCGCATCTAGTTTACTGATTTCAAGTTTCCCAGTAATAAAAGAGCGGTCGATAATCGAGCGCACGAGGTATCCAAGGCCTTCAGAGAAAAGCGCGGCACCAAACAAGGTTGCGTCGTGAGGGACATTAGGAGAGCCCTCGGTATCTTCGGTTAATACATTAACCGGCAAATTATTAAGTGCTTTAGGCAAAATAACTTGTAAAACAGACAACACTTCATCATAAACTTCTTGCTCTTTAAGATCCTTATTAAACTGACCTTTAGTTTTATCCATTGCTGTATGAATGAACTTAGCGAACTGATCTAATTTCCACATTTGACCAAGCTTAAGTGTTCCGTTAAGAGAGATCCATTTTTCTAATGGCTTTCCTGCAAGTTCCGTTGTTTCTATTAATGAGCGCATTAATTTACTGTAAGGAGTCTTGCCATCAAAGTACAGAGACAGTGACGTTGAAGGCTTTTTAAGATTCAGATGGTAGTCAGAAAACACAGTACGTACAATTTCTTTTTTACAGTAGATAGTGTCACTGTTAGTAATAATGACTTTAAAGCCAAATGTTTGATTACCTAGACGAAGCATTTCGTTAAAATCACCCATTGATTCCATCTCTGAGTAGACATGTTTGTTACCTGAGTATCTTCCTTGTCCATCACACAGGAATCTATCGCTGCCACTTAATAGATTTGCGATATAGACAACACGGTTACCTATCGTGGTTTCTTCTTGAATATCCAGCTTATTAACGAAGATAGTGAGGCTTGGGTAAATAGTGTTCCCTTCTCTAACGTAGTCGATATGGCCATTTACGCGGCTTTTATCTACATCACGTTGCATTTTATATTTTTCATCTATCACATCGGCATTTTGCTCAACAAGAAAGTGCTCAATGAGTTCTTGAGTTGTAATGATCCCTTCACAAACTTCAATGTCAGGATATAAGTTCATAATACCTTCTTGCGCTTTAAACAATGTAAGTTGCAAGTCTTTTTTAATAGGCGATGTCATTATACGGCTTTCATTTGAGTTGTTCATGTTAGGTACCTTTCTTATTATTTTGTTCGTTAGATGTTGTTGATGGGAGATACTATAACACTTTTCGCACACTGTGCAACATAGATTATTAAATTAATTATATGCCCGCGTTTTATTTACATTTGTGCAATATAGATTTATAATGACCCCATAATAACAACAGCAACTAATAAAGGCTCGACAATGGACTTACTAACTCAACTAGCAAATACTTATAATGTCATTGATGTAACCAATGAAGTACTAAGTGAAGATGCACATCTTCAAAACTCAGTACATGCTATGTTTCAAGAGCTAGTCAGCGAAATCAGATTTGTTATCGAGTCAAAACAAGCGCCCATCATTAAACTTGCTAACTCAAACGGTAAAGACAGCAATATCGTCGTACTTGCTACCTTTGAAGCTTACCGTCAAGCAATCAATGAAAATACAATAGAAGCAAGCCGCCCTCTTCTTATTTCAACAGTAGACACTAAGATTGAGTCGCTACCTATGCATATGTTCTGTAACTATGCAAAAGACAAAATCGAAACCTATGCACGTAAAGTGGGCATAAACCTAAGCTACTCAACCATTTCTCCAAGCCTTTCTTCTGAGTATTTCATTAAATGGGGCTCTGCAGATAAACTAATTAATAACCCGCTAAGAACCGGGGACTGTACTCCAATTTTAAAAGTAGACCCATCACTTAAGCATTTAGCCTTATTGCGCCAAACTATCTGTAAAGACAAACGTGTTGTGACCATTACAGGACAACGCCTAGAAGAGAGCGCAAGAAGAGCTGCAAACATGAAAAAACAAAAGGTTGCAAGCAAGACGGCAAACGATCTCGTTAAAGAGTTTGAAACGCTATCTATTAATAAATCAGTAAACTATGCACCTATTTTTGCCTGGTCTACAGAGGACGTTTTTGCACTACTACGTATCGCTGGCACAAGCCCAATGGAACGTCTTGCAGGTAAATCAATCCCTGCTTATTACGAAAACTTTGCGCTATTATTAGAAATTTATGGCCGTGCAACACAAGAAACCTGCCAAATCTCTATCAGTGAAGACGATAAAGTTAAATCAACGGGTTGTGGCGGCTCTTCACAGCGCTTTGGATGTCATTTTTGTACTCAAATCACAGAAGACAAAAGTACTATCCAGGTCTCTGAGAAAACTTACTGGAAAGTGTTAGGTACTGAGAACGCTTTAAGAGTAAGAGATTGGCTATTTCGCATAAGCCTTGATCCAAATGCTAGAACACATCAACCAAAAGCGATTGACCCTGTAATGAATCGAATTGCTTTCCAACCAAACGTGCTTAAATCTAAGCACCTTGAAAAAATGGTACGCTACGCATCTCAACTAACTGTGGACTCAATGAAAGGGGCTGAACACTTAGCAAGCCTAGTAGAGCAAGGACGCGAGCATGAGCATGAAGGCTATGCTGCTATTGTCGCAGACAAGCACATCCACCCTAAGGCTAAAAAAGCATTTCTTGAAATGTATCTTAAGGAAGCAACGAAACCGCTAATGGAATATTTTAGCGACAAGCATGCCGTTTTACTAAGCTTTAAATGGTCGCTTGTAGGTGTTCATTCAATTGGCTACCGTCCGCTTGCTATCTGGGCTGACACGGTTGAAGGTATTGGACGTATTCCGTACCCTAAATTAAACTCAGAATTGCCTGCTGAACTATCAACACTTAAGCCTTCACCAGCACTTGAGCCAATAGTTTTATCTTTTCACACCAAAGAATTTGAAAGCAACTTCTTAAAAGAAGGCCAACCTGACTTCTTAAGTTTCTGGCAAAAACCAGTTGGCATTGAAGACATGTGGAGCGATATCGGTGGCAATTCTAGTGTTGACAAAAGCGCAGCGCATACTTATGACCTAAAAGCAGAGTTCGACTTGGTTATTAACCACAAGAAAAACGCTTATGGTGGCATTGATACCGCGATAACAACGGTTGTAAACAAAGTAAAAGATAACCAAACAGGCCGAGCGCTTCCCGCTGCTATTCAAGGGAGCCAAAAGAAGCAAGTGGCGGACTACTTAGAGCAAAAAGCACTAACGATTATTCACACAAAATTCTCGGCGCTTTATACCTCATTAGTCAATGCTTATGCTGAAGATGATGCTGAAAAAATCGCTGAGCTATCTCTTGCTTTGTCAAGAAAAATGAGCAAAAACTTCACTAGTTCAACTGTACCAATGCGACACTTTAAAGCCGTTACAATCGATACCGGCTTTAAATCTGATGCAACTAAAGTAGAGGCTGGGCATCGCTTTACTCGCCGAGTTTCAGCATTTAAAACAAAAGACTTAGAAAAAGACGGAAAAGTTAAAAAAACACTCGTAAGTGCAACTAAAACAACGACTCGTTGTAAGTTTTATGCGCCTTCTTTGTCTCCAATTTATGAAGCAAAATTTAAGTCTACTACTCAAATTTCGGTGCCGGACTTTAAAATAATCGAACGTGATCCAATTAATACACTTCATTACTTAGATAACATTGAAGGTGATGTTGAAGCTTACAATATTGACATGGACAAACTTGATTTTTGGTTTGAAACAGGCGGTCATTTAGAGGCCTTGAAGCGCCATGACAACATCCTTAGCATGAACATCAAACATCGCGCCTACTACCGTAAAAACGGACTAGCAAGAGGGATTCGCAAGTATGATGTTAGTGAGCCATTAAAGCGCCTAATGAGAGATGCAGGTGTGTCAATTAACCCAACCTATGCAAAGCAGTTTCAAAAAACATTACGTCGTTCACACTTGTTTGCTGAAGTAGGCGCCTTTGAGCTACAGGGCAAATCAAGAGAAGAGCTATTAGCTTACCGTGGCACAATGACGATGGCTCAGCACCGCCAGGATAAAGCACGATACTTACTAGACGTTCGTGCGATTAGAAATAATAAACGAGCTGAATTAAAAGTATCTCGTGCAACGTACCAAACCAACCCGGCTAAATTTGCGCTTAATACAACAAAGCAAATCATGTCAGATTTCTTTGCCATTGCAAATGAGCAACTAACCTTGCTTAATAGCGTTGATATGGGCACATACGGTGCAATGGGCTACAGTCTTGATGGAGTAGAAGGAAAAACACAATGCAGCGCTTACAATGCCTGGTTCGGCTTTTATCACGCATCATTGTCTGATTACACTCAGTTTAAAACACTACTGCTTAGCCAAGTCGCTAAAGCTAACCTATCAGAGGCCGTATTATCTGAGATCAGTCTGGCAAATGCTTTCGATAAGCAAGCAACTGCGCTGGCTCAGGCACTAAAATCGTCAGATAGAGTTAATAAAGAAATTTCATCTTTGTTTAAAGTTGCTGGCCAAAAAGAAAAGAGCCATGATAAATTACTTAGCAAAATGAAAACGAAAGAAAAAAGTCGCGCACTATCATCACTACTCATTGCTTAAGGCGAGAACATTAAAATGAACAATGCAACTAACTGGACGGCCTTTGATATCGCCAAGCAAGCTACAATTTCTGAGGTAACTGGCGCGGCTTACTCATCGCTTAGTAAGTGGAAGTCTTCTCGGGGCCACAGGGTCAGACTTCTTGAGCTAGCCACTGCGCTTGAATTTCACACTGAAGAGGAGCGAAATGCGCTAATAAATGACCCAGAGGTTGATCTGCAAAGTCTATTGAACAAGCTAGGATTTGCAAAAACTTCCATTACAGATTTTACCCTGTTGATTGGTGAGAGCAGACGCACTACTTATAGCTGGTGGACTGACCAGGGTACGAGTAAGAAGCGATTACTGTTGTTACTAGTAGAAGGATTACTATGTGCACTGGCAATTGCAAAGTGCCCTAATATGGATAGCCTAATGCTTATCACAGACAGTGAAATAAAAGAAAGTGAACATGTTGAAATACCAAGTGAGACAGTAGAACGCATTGCTTTTAGCGCCTTTAAGATGTCTCTTATCAAGCAGGGTTAGTTTAACGGGCTGAAAGTGTGGGAACTGTTGGGGAGCGTTTTGGGCTTAAGTGCCCTGCCAAATAGACAGGGGATTAATGGCTAATCAGACGAAAGGTCTCCATTGATAATCGCGTTTATGAACTTAAATTTCACAGTTAAAATGAACGCTCATCGCCTTTCCATCAATAGCTAAGTCGTCTTCACACAACCCTGACGACTCATCCCGCGTTAACAGCGACTGTAACGCAGACGCCAAATCATCACCATCAATCACAAAAAACAGCGTCGCATTTAGCCTGTTTTGGGCTCTTTTTCTGAAGTCAATAGAAATAAGGCCTACATAAGCACTGCTTGTTTCGCCAATTAGATTAAAGAAGTCAGCAGATGAGGCATTCAATGCTGCAATTTCTTCCTTGGTTGAGATCATGTTTGTCTTTGAGTTCATTTGAATTCCTAGCTTAATACTAAATTAATGATAATTGCGTTTGTACCAACTCACTGCTTGCTCCGATGGTAACCGAATACTTAGCCGAGGTGCCGCGTCTAGAACAGGTGAACGTTAAATCTCCGGCCATTTTATTAACATGTTCAATAACCATGGTTGAGAATTTCATGCGTCCATATTGTACGTTTTTTAGTTTTAGGCCAATGCCTATTTTAGGATCCATTATTGCTTGCTTATCTTTTAAAAGCTCACTATTGGCAACAACAATTTTTCTCATATAATAAATCATCATGCCGACATCGCCATGCTCTACACGCTCAATGCCAGATGCAAGCTCTTCTTTTGACAGGTGCTCAGACAACAACGAGACAACCGCCTCATAGACGTCAGTGGTATAGTGAAGGCCATTCTCTATAACAACACGATTAATCGCCTGATATAACATGAGCTCATCCTGACCAGGCACAGTCGCGCTATTAGAGATCAGCAGTGAGTTAAATGATTGTCCAAGCTCATGCACAGTCTTATAGCCATTTAGCTTATCAAACATAGCGGTTTCCCTCTTAATTAGCATTAATATTATTGCGAGAAAAAACCTGTTTTGACTCTGCAACCCAATATCACAAACTATATCATTAGTTGTATATCAGGTCAATCTTAGTCAATACCTATCTATTCAATAATAAAAGCAAAAAACCCCAAATACAACTTGACCAATATACTAACATTGGTATATTATAACCTCATCAGCAAATAGTCAGATTAACGCTAGCCTGTTAAATAAATGAGCAACAAACAAATACACGCTAACTATCTGTATCTATTTAAACGCCCCAGTATTTGCGGTGACTTAAAATCAAAAATTATTATAAAAAGAGATAAAAATGAGCACATCAAGCAGAATTCCTAAACCCGTTATACGATTTAATCCTACATCAACACAAATAGCGACACTCGTCGGCATTTCATCGTATGGAAAAGAAAACTACCCTTGGGCAACACGCTTCATCGGACAATTTCCTTTACCATCATGGCAACGCGGCTTAGTTTGGACGATTGAGCAAAATATTTCGTTTATAGAATCTGTCTACATCGGATATGACCTAGGCAGTATCATGATCAACGACTACGAGCATTTCCGTGGAAGTGAAAAAACTGTGCCTCTAAGTGATATCATCATCGATGGACAACAGCGAATCAATGCACTGATTAGTTATACTAATAATGAATTCAAAGTGCTTGGGTTTTACTGGCGTGAATTGAATAGAATCGAGAAACGAACTTTCCTAGAGCGAGAAATTGGTAAGAAAACAGTGCGCTGTTTTGACGAGAGCAAACTAAAACATGTGTATAATCACCTTAATTTCTCTGGCGTACAACACAAAAGTGATGAGCGCGCCTAACAAAACTGCAACTGCAGCTAAACCTTATAGGCTTACAATGTCAAAAAAAGAGCGCAACCGACAACACTATCTCGAAGCAAGAAAATCAACGGGCTGCTCTCAAAATGAGTGGGCAAGGCTCTTTAATTTAGATTCCAAAGCAGGCGCGGGGTGCCGCCAAAAAGGGCAACCCAACGTCGCGGCTAAAGAAGCGGGCACCAAAGGGGTCAATATGCCTGAATGCCTCGCCTCTGAGCTGCTAAGGCACTTTCATGGGCTTGGCTACGACGTGAAGAATATTGAATTCAATGAAGAAGGCAAAATAACTAACATTAATAAAACATCCCCCTCAGAATAGCCAACACACCTGGCATAAATGCCAGGTACTCTCAAATCAAAAACCAGTACTACATTGCAAATGAAGGTTGTGACATCTCAATATTATCGTTTAGTTGACGCGCTGCAGATGAATAACCATGAGACAGAACCTCTTCAATAATCGGCAACTCGTCAATCACTGACTGGTCATAACTTCGCTTATCTAAATCCATTAGCCCTTCATCAAGTTCAGCATGCGGATTAACAAAAGGAATGATCTCATCGACAACCTGCAACCATGACTGAGACGCATCTAAATAAAACGCTTTTTCTTTGTCGTTAATATCTAAGAACTGGCTATAAAGCTCTTCAACAATGAGTGGGCTTTCATTTCTACGCATCAACGACTCGCGCATCGCCAAGCAATTAAATAAACTTTCTTCGTTATCTACATTAACATTTAATTTATCTATCAAGTTCACTAGAGCAGTATATCTCTCTTGATAATCCGTCACCGCGCCAGTTGGGATACCTTTAGTCGCTGCGTTATTGCAAATTATCACTTTGAGTTCAGTGCTTAATTTCTCAAGTTGAGGTAACGTTAAAGTCTTCTTGTTTGCTCGGCCTAAAATCTCATCGGTTTCTTTGCTACCCGCTATAAATCTAAATTCAGTTTGCTGACCTTTTGCGCATGCATCTAGGTAACCCATGATCATGCCGTTTGATAAACCTCTATCAATATAAAACGCCTTTTTCTCTGCATGAGAGTGCCAGTCAAAACTTCTTTTGATTCCAATAGAGCGTTCTACGTCGTTGCCGTCTCTTAATGACTTATTATAAAGAAGATGGAGCGCCATTGGAGACTCACCCACCATCATCATTGAATGCCTCATTGCCATTCTTGCATATTCGACATTCTTCCAGTAGTCACCGCCTAAAGGAGATTCGACCATGACTCGTGGCATTTGGGCTCTTTCTCTTTGAATATGAATAGACTTTGTTGTTAAAACGACTGTTTTGGCCATAGTATATTTCTCTTATTAAACGGTTTATTGGTTAAGATATTAACTCGATTTTTTATTTACTTACCTTTTTATACTGTGCATCAAAATACGGGTGCTTGCCCCATGAGGTGTCGTAATCGCTGTAACCGTTCTTAATCATGTCATAGCCAATATCAAAGCCATTAGCCGAAACGGCACAAATTGGGCGTGAGTAATAACCATGGGCATAACAAGAATACTCAGCACTACCACCGCTCGCCCATCCTTTTAGATAATTTGATGCCGCCTTACCGAACGCACTGTTTTTGCTTTTAATACGATGTTCAGATTCTGCCGTATTAATGCCACCAATGCGCATTTTTACCTGCATTGAATCGGTTCGTAGCGCTTTCTTCTTATCCTTGGTGTCTGCAACGGCTAGAAATTCGTTAAATTCAGTGCGATTAACAGAAACCCAGGCCGTATCACCATCGATAACATAGGCAATCTTTCCTTTGCCTGAGATTTCATTGCTGGTGGTCAGTGTAGCGCCACGACCCTTTGATGTGTCAGATACCGTAGACACCGCACTATTGAGCGCATTTTTAATTGAGTAAAAGGTATTTGCAGAAAGCAAAGAAGTGTCTGCATTGACGACAGGACTTAATAGTCCCAGTGCGAGTATTAAAGGGGCTTTATTTATTTTTAGTGCAGTAAATGGATTCAAGCGAAATCTCCTTATAAAATATTTCATATATTATATAATAATAGAGTCAACAGTCAATGCAAAGATACTTGCACCACAATTTAATTTTCTTTATTAAACAACAGAATAGATTTGACCTATAATATAATTATTGATATATTATAGCCTCAGTCGGGAGAGTTCTCCCTTATTATAAGCCTTATCGGCTATTATTATATTTATAGGTCATTTACATCATGAAACAAGTCGCTCCAGTTTACTTAGAAACCATCACACTTACTGACGCAATTAATTCAAACCCTGGCAATGCGCTTGTTACTAAGCAGCAAGTTCACGCTTTCATTGAGTCACTAAGTAATGAAAAAAGTACAAACTCAATTACCTTAGAGCGCCTTATCATGGAAACCAAATTTAATGATCCTATGGCCGTTAAATCAGAGCACGTTTTAGGCGAAACTCCGTTTACGTTTCACTAAGCAAGTAGCTTGGCAATTGACAAGTCAGTTGCCAAAAACCGCCAGCTCATATTAATTATTTATTAGGGAACAGCATGCACTCTTCAGCAGCACTGCAATTCAACAGCAACCTATTAAAACAAGTGCCTCTGACAGAGGAAGTTTCGTCATATGGTCACACAGGACAATTCGGCTCTAATGTATTCTATACAATAGAGGAGAGCTCTTTCCCTCAGGGTGAAGTTACCTACGAAAGCCACAATGAAGAAGTGTTCGTTTTTGCTAATATTAATGACATGCTTGCATACCACTTCACAGATTCAAACGTGCCGTGTCGCTACCAAATAAATATCGGTTATCGCGATGAAGAAGGCAACCCTATTATAGACAGTGCGCATGCCAGTGCTGAATATGACCCTCTTGACGATGGTCCCGATATCTTCAGCAAAGAAAAATACATTTTTACAAACGAACGCTAAAGCGAATAGGAACAGTACGCCATTTAAGGACGTACCCGTTCCCAAGACAGGCTTTTGTATCCAATAAATTAAACACAGCCACATGCATCCATTATGGCAAACGAAAGGACTCATGCAATGAGTGTGAATAAGAAAATAAAAGAAATAGTGTTATCTGCAAAAGAAGAACTAGCTAAAGCAGAAAGCGAAAAAGACCTGGTAACAATTATCGACAAAGTGATTGCACTGGACTACCCATTGAAATACGACAATACCGTCCAATGGTCTGTCGGAACGGCCTTTGCCGCTACTTCGGTGCCGCTTTATTTCTACTTTCTTGAGGTCACTAACTACTTCTTACTCGCGCATTACTTTATGTTGGCATGCCCGCTTATTGTTGCAGCTTCGTTTTTTGGGTATGCACTCATGCGAACGAATAGCGTAAGTGAATTGTCCGACGAAATATTTAAAATGGACCTTATTTTTGACAACAAACTAAAGCCAATCAAAACACGCATTGGCAAAGGGTATGCAAAAAAATTAAAAGGCCAGTTTTGTGAATTCGACAGAGGTAACTACTCAAGAGAAATAAGTTTTTTAGCAGAAGGAAACTACGATAATAATGGTTGCAAGCTTCCTTACGATTATTACTCTTTTCATTACGTAAACCAAAGAACAGAGGTTGTGGTAACCTCAAATGGGAAAGGAGGAACAACCACTTCCACCAGAACCGTTTATGACCATTTTCATCGTTACGGAATAATGTTCGACCACAATGCAGCAAGCTCAGTAATGATTTGTTCAAGCACACCACTGTCAAAGCTTGAGCAAAAATTTGAACCCGCATCGTTAAAGTTCAGAAAGGAATTTTCAGTTACCTGTGCTGACCAGATGGAGGCTTCTAAACTAACCAAGCCAACAGTTGTGTTGAAGTTTGAAGAGATGGCAGATGAGTTTGATGGCCTTAATTTTGAGGCTAGTGAGAACGGACGCGCATGCCTTTCCGTGCGAAACAATTTAATGGGCGTGACAAGAAAGGCTGGGCTTGAATATGCGATTTCTTTCAAGGAAGAGATTGAGCAAAATAACCAACTTAAGAAGTTAGATAAGCTTCTATCGTTTGCCGTATTCATTAACGATAAAACTGACAACAACTTTAAATAATAACTTTTTAAAATAAACTTAGATAAAGGATAGCAACATGGAAATATTTTACGTATTGGGCGCCTTAGTCCTGACAGCAGTCACCGTTATGATTATCTATAACGGCATCATAGGCAGATTTAATTCTGTTAAGCGAGCATGGTCTAATGTGATCGTTCATGCAAGGCAGAAAAACAAGATACTTCCTCATCTTGAAGTAGTAATTTCACAATATGAAGATTTTGAAAAGGGAGTGTTGGTAAAAATAACGCAGTTGAGAGCAGCCCTTAATGAATTGGATGATTCAAATGTTAATAACCAAACGTTAAGAAGTGCAGAGCATAAAGCACAGGCCCTTGTTTCAAGTTTAAAGCTAACATCAGAAGATTACCCAGAGCTAAAAGCATCTCCCTTGTTTAAGGCCATAATGGCAGAGATTTCGGAGCAACAAGAAAATGTTGGTGCTGCTATCCGCATCTATAATCAAAACGTGGAAATATTCAATACGGGGATCCAAACATTCCCAAATTCTATAATTAACAATTTGCTAAACAAAAAAGAAGAAATCGCCTTGTTTACTGACAGTGAAGCTCAGAGTGAGTTTGAGTTCTCGCCGAATATAGATTAATGAGGGGTTAACGGCATGACTAGCACTTACTTTAGTGCTGGTCACTTTTTTTGTTTTCTTTTCTAATAATAAAACCTCCCCTTGCATTGACTTTATACCAAATAGTGTATATTATGTTAGATATTGATTACGCGGTACCGCTACTTAATTTGTCAGCAGTATTTTAAATAGTGCGGCCCCCATAAAGTGGCTAAGCTAGAACAACATAGAACAACATAAAACAAGGAATTATCATGAATGAGAAACAAGCAATAGGCCACCTAGCTAAGAGTATTCTTGGCGAAACACTTCCATTGCAGGTTTGTCGCTCTGCTAATGGTCACTATTTAGGGACACTTGATGAAGAAATGGGGTGCCCAAATACCCGAGAATCAAATGAGTACTTTGCTTCATATGAAGAAGCGGCTGAAGCACTTGCTACTGGTGAGTGGTCTCAACGCCTAAATGCCTAGGAAGGCAGAACTCGTTATTAAAACGAAGTTAAACAAAAACAAAAAATAAAATAGAAATAACTATTAGTAAGTGCGTCAGTTAAATATATGCACTTACTATATCAAATATCAAATCTAAGTTGTGCCGACTATGTCGGTTAAAGCCAGCTCTCTACGTTACTTCTTGATTTATAAGCCTAAATTACCTCATTATAGGTGCTTTAACTATACAAACATACCAAATAGTGTATAATATCCCTACTTGCTAAGGAATAAGCCTTAGTTTGAAGTAAGCCAAATGCACTAAGTTTGTCTGTACTAACAGTGACTTACCAATTGACGAAACTTTAAATTGCGTTATACTAAGCAGATAAACAGGGCTTTGCCCACATAATTAAAAATAGTAGAGGATAATACTATGTCTTTTAAAACAAACACTATCGCCGCAATCGCTCTGTCTTCTGCCCTTATCTCATCTTCAGCTTTTGCAGAAAACGAAAACCTTACAATGGCAGGTGATTACTTACAGATAGGTGTTCCTCTATTTGCAGCAACATACAGCCTAGCTAAAGGTGACATGGAAGGGTTCTGGCAAGCCGCAGAGGGCGCAGTTTATACTTCTCTTGTAACGCATGCGCTAAAAGCAACTGTTGACGAGGAACGCCCTAATGGCGCAGATTACGATTCTTTTCCGTCAGGTCACACTTCTGCCGCCATGCAAGGGGCTGCGTTCCTTACTATGCGCTACGGTTGGGAAATCGGTGTGCCAGCTACAGCCGTTGCAGCGTTTGTTGGCTATACCCGTGTTGAAGGCGACTATCACTATACTCATGACGTACTAGCAGGTACTGCTATTGCATGGGGTGTACAATACGCTATTACTGAAATGGGGTTCTCTCCAACTAAATTTATTGTGTCTCCTTTTGTTAGCGAAGATGGTGGCTATGGCGTAAACCTTTCCTCTACATTCTAAATTACGATAAATTCTTAAAATTAATGGGCGTTCGCGCCCTGCATCGTTTAAATCAATCAACAAACCTCCCATGCCTATTTGAAATCAACAAAATAACCCAAATATTCAACGCCTGGTGCAGGCACAAATCAATTATCTCGCCTTACTGATTGGCAAGACCTCAAATTCATTGCCAAAAACACAGCATTCAAGTTGCCTTTATATACTAATTTATATATAATATAGTAAATTCAAAGGAGAAATAAATGAGCATAATTAACCTAGTTACAAGAGATACTGGCGACCACATTATCATTGCAGGCGTGTTAACCAGCACCAAAAGCAACTTCCCAGCATCAGATCATGTTCTTATGTCGACCTTTTTAAGCAGATTCATGAAAGTAGAAGACACCGCATTAATTCAAGTGCGACTACAAAAAAGCACAACAACCCCAGAAAATGAGTACAGAGAAAATATTAAAGACTCAGCGCTTTTTGACATGTCAAATTATGACGTTTGGAGAGGATTTAAGGATTCAGCGCTTGATACCATGGGCGGCTCGATAGCAATGATAGACACACCACTACTGCCTGAAGAAGATCCTGAAATCGTCAGTAAAAAAATGTTTATGGGCTTATATAAAAAACAGAGAGAAACAAATTTCTTTGGCTTACATAGTGCGTTTGTAGGTAACGTAACGGCAGAAACTGATGATGAACTAGAGTTTACACTTAAAACCGACACAGCATGTAATACGGACGCATTTAGAGGTATGGCACTAGTGACTGTTATCTCTGAGCTAATCCTTAAAACAAATAAAGGCACTGAATACAAAGTGCAATCAGATTTGCCTCCAAAAATGTCTGCTGTATACAATAAAGCGCTTATTGAAATGGCAGATAACGAAAAATTATCAGATGAAACAAAAGCCATATATGGCGAACTCTTCTACAGCAGAAAATTTCAATACGACTACCTAGAGTTCGTCAGAAAAATGAGAGATAAAACACCACTATTCATGGAGTCAAAGAAACGACTATTAACATTAACCGAACACAAGGTGATCTCAAAAAGCATTAGAGAATTACTTCTTTAATAAACATATGCAAACAAAGAGGAGCAACTTGCTCCTCTATCTTCATAACGCTTAAAAGAATATCGCTGAATACCCCCTTCTATTTAAATCACTCCAGATCAACATAACCGATAAAAAACCCAACAAAAAAACCGCATCAGCGGCTTTTCATAAAAGAGGTAGAGTGTTCCAGGCTTATAACTACTGCTGACAAAAGTGCCAGCAGAAACCTTAACTATTAGCTGCTGCTTCTAGCGCCAAAATAATCAATCCAATAACTGGCCGTTAGACAGCCGCCAACCTCTGGCAATGTTACATTTGATGAGTGAGACAACATGGCAAGCTTCTGGTGGATGTCTTCAGGCTTAATGCTTGCATAACTAACAAAGTCAGATGCTAAACCTTCCATCTCCTGCTTTGTTAATTTGCTATCCTTGAATAACTCTAACCAATCAGAAAACACACCTTGTACATGAATGCTTTCTTTATAATCTTCAAATGTAAATGCGCCATAACAATATTTGACGACAACTGACAGTTCATTGTAAATGCCTTCCAAATATTGATTAAAACCTATGTGCTTGCTCATTATTATCTCCCCGGTTAATGTAGCTTTAATTGATTCTAGTTGATAACTAAAGATATCGTTGTTCTTGCTCTTCTACGAAAGTCAGACGGATGAATATGGTAATCCTTTGACTTGGGTGCCCCTCCGAAAATGGAGTGCTTTGCGATACTTAAGATAAGCACCATTTTAATAACCTTTTTCACAAATACCTCCGTGTTAATTAGACGCCTTTAATATATCAATTTTGGTATATTAAGTCAATGTATTTCTTTCCTTGCGATTAATGAAGCAACTCAAATATCAAACCCAACCAGCGCTAGCTTAGATGCACCGCAAAAACACCTAAAACGACACATAGGAATTAAACAACCCAAAACAAGTACACCTACCGGGCGGCACGTCGTCAAGAAAAAGACCTACTGTAAAGGGGTTAATCAAGCAGATAACAATTAAATACATAACTATGTAAATACAGTATTACGTATTTAATACAGTAAAACACAACCTCCAGTGCTGCAGGCATCTTTAGGCCCAGACCAGAACACCGCTCTAAAAGAAACATCCATCTTAAACCAATATAAAAGACACAATACATTTGACTTTTATGTTAATATTGATATAATATCAGCATCAAGTAATTAATCAGGAAAATTAAAATGACTAACCAATATAAGCAACTTAACGTTTTAGAACTAAAAGACATCGTAGAATCTCAGCTTTGCGTTCACGGCGACCACAAGATTTTCATACTACCTGACACTCAGCATTCTATTTTCCTCACAGTAAACAATCAAAATGTTATGGATTGCCTGAATGAAAACGATTCATGCATCAATGAAAACAGCCTACAGCACCTGCTTAACGAATTGCAGCACCTCGACGACGATGCGCCTATCGGACTGTCAAATTCGGAAGATATCTCAGCAGACTTTGCCATTGGATTTAAAAGTGACGAAGGTTTCGTTGAAACTATTAACGCCTCAGAAATATATATCGATACCATCTTACGATAAGGGTTAAAATGAATTTCGCAATTTTCTCAGATAAGCTTGGCCAACCGGTCATCGCCGAAAAAATAAAAAAAGAGTCTTCTTGCCACTTTCTAGAAGGATACACTTATTCCGGGAAGGTAAGCAGCACAAACAAAATGCTGGCCCTTTCCAAGTTTAAAAAATTAAACCCAAACAATCACAAAGCACAAAAATTTCAAATCCTTAAACAAGTAAGTGATGATCAAGACCCGGTTAAAGTTATTTACTGTGACTTCAACGGCGTATTAGATGTGCATGAAAAAACAATGTCGTGCAACCGTAGCAGCACCCTAGGCATGTTAAGTGAAACGGTAAACATTAAAAATCTTTACCTTTTGCTTAAGCTGGCCATCGATACACAATCGCAAGTAGTGCTGACTTCAATGTGGAGGAACTATGGCGTTAATTTCCTTAATATATTTAGATTTCTTAAAAACTGTGGAATACCAGAGTACAATGAGTATTATATTGAACACAAAAATGCTCTCCCAGACATTGGAATGGACATTACCGAAAACTCTGGGCCTCGAACAAATGAGATTGAACGGCATGCAAGAGAGAACAACGTAACACACTGCGTTGTATTTGAAGATGATCACTTTATCGACTCTCGTCTAAATCCAATAAGAACAAATTATAGGGTTGGCTTACTACAAGAACACTTCGATGAGGCCTATAAACTACTATCTTAGTAACCCCATAAAGTGAATAGAATCAATATCGCCCATTAGAGCAGAATACAAATCTCTTTTATTGGGCCTTTTTTCAAAAGGAAGACCGACAATCTTACGCCTCTACGCCTTTTTCTGACTTTATAAGTTTATATACCTATTTACCCCTTTAGTATTGACCTGATATACCAATATTGATATAATATCTTTACTGAGTGAGGGGACGGAAGTTCTCTTCTCAATAAACAATATATAATTCGCAATAAAGCGAAATACTCTGGGGAGAGAATCATGAACACAGTTAAAGCACTTTTAAATAAATCACAAATTACTATGAATTTTCCAACAAATAGCGAACTGGCTTTTTTGTTTATTCGCCTTAGTAACAATAAAAGAATCTCTCTTTCTGCTCTAGACTTTAAAGAAAATGCACAATTCGGATTAGATAAAATTCGCCAATTTTGTTCTATCAATTCAGATGAAGAGTTAAGCATTATCATCGATCAAGAAAACAACTACTCAATGCACATATCAAAAGAGCTAGACGGCATCCGCTTTGAACTAAATGGCGAAGAAGTTAATTTTTGGTGTGCTAAAGACATTCAAGCAAATCCTGAAAAAACACTAGGGGAAGCTTACCTAGCAATGCTTCCAAACAAAGCGTATGAGGACTTGCTACTATCAAAAACTACCAGTGCTTACGAAGCGCACCTTAAGTCACGACAAAACGCTAGAGGCTTCAAATTAAAGGAAGCATTTAGCAACATTATTAGTAAAAGACATTTCATGGCCGTGTCTAAAAGAGTCCTCAATAAGCAACTTGAGTCAATAGACTCGTAATAACCCCATCAATTAAACGTACAAAGATGAAGAGAATATTAATCTCTCTCTTCATCTGTACACTCGTAATCGACTGCAAATAAAGTGCAAAAAAGCAGAGTATTACACCTGCCTTTATATACTTATTATACCAAATTGTATATAATGGACAAAATAACAATTCAAAGAGAAATAGAATGTACACAAAAAGAATAACACCAAGCAATATTCGCGTACTGAAAGGCAAATACTTTCGCTGGCTAACTGAAGGCCAAATCTTTCAAATGAAGCCACAAAACATCAAAGAAGAGTGGCTAGCACTTTTTAGTGCGCTAGATAATGCAATTACCAAAAAGAGCCCTTCTCTCATGTGGGAGGCTGCAGTCGACCACCTTATGATAATGGAATGTGAATTAGATGGCTCACCAGCTTTGTTTCAATACCTCTATGAAGCAATCGACGAATATCGCACTAGACGCGGTGTGGACAGTACATGCCCCCTAAATATTCTTATTGATGAACTGAAAAGCGATACAAATAAAGATAAGGAACTACAGTGCATTATCAGTGAAACATATGAAATGCTAACCGAAGACGAACTAGAATGCGAAACAGACCCGGCTAATGGTGAAAACTACATGTACAAAGGCACTGACATCTATCTCGCGTCTACAGCCATCCATCCAGAAGTAGCAGATTTTTTTGGCTTCAAAAATAACTCATTAAGAGAAAATGATGAGACGGACTCATTGTTCTATGGAGACATAAGCGGGCCCGACATGGCCAAAATATTGAAAGAGAATAAAAACCTCTTTATTTAGATCAATAAATCATTAGGTGACACAACACCGTCACCTAATAAATCCGCCCATTTGTAAAGCGCATCATTATTTCAGTTGTTTCAAAATAACTACTATTAGCAACACAACTATATTGACTATTATATCAATATTGGTATAATAATCAGCATACCAAAGAGATACTAATTGAGGATTTAATATGAGCAAGCAAGATCAAAAACCATTCAACATTCCGGCAATCGATAATCAAAAAGAAGCATTAGCAAAATATCTTAAAATCGATACCGATATCGTTGGAAATCTTGAAAAAATAATTCGAGTTTCTGTTAAGTGGCCAGAGCAAAAATTCGAAGTCGACGGTAAGTTCTACATAGTCTCTTCAAGCCAATCTGGACATAAAGACTCAGAAACAGTCTCAATTCAATTTAACTCTAATTTGTGGCTAATCGTCATCCTATAGCGCTCACAATCACGGCACGTTAAGTGCCAAACATACAATTTAGGAAATATTTAATGAAAAACGAAAATTACATCAGAATTCCTTCAATTAGTACAAGTGCACTTAACGAACAGGAATTATCTTCATTAACGTTAGAGTATATTAACGACAACACAGACGCCGTGTGCAGTGCAATATCTCTATTTCAAGTACTAGACAAATTAGTTGAAACAGATTGTAGTGATCTAACAAGAGTCAAGAACCTAGTCGAAAACTTCGAGACTGAAGACGCACTATTCTTTTTCAGTAATATTAATGTGGCAGAGATGGCCTTGGAGCTATTGAAAGATACTCCTGCATGTAAAGTGCAACAAAAGTTGAGTTTAAGCTGCCCTGTTCTAAATCTTTTTGACGCATCACACGAATTTACGGAAACACACATAGAAAGAGCAACAAACTTTGCAACAAGAGAGCTTTACCCTCTTTATTCAAAACCGTGCAAAGAAGAAATAAAACACTTTATAGAAAAATGTCCAAACGTCGCGTTCGCTATTGTAGACAATAACTATTTTGCATACTTAACATGCTCAGGCCAACTAATGGCTGCAGAAATCGCTTATGCTTATCTCGTTATCGATGGCTGCATTCCTCACAATATCGCAGATAAAAACACAGACTTTTCTTCACTATGCCCGTCGGGACAGCTTGAAGTCGCTGAATTCTTCGCTTAACTTAATGGCGCCTATTGCTATTAGGCGCCTTAAAATAAAATTAATACCATAAACTATTCGGAATTAAATTAAATAATGCAATAACCAACCACACGAAATGCTTAGCATTTGACTGAACAACACTACTTCATTATATTAAGGCACTAAATAAAATAATCCCATAAGTGACACTTAACATGTTAAAAAAAACTCTATTAGCCGCATCAGTAATTATTGGAACAATTTCCCTAGCTGGTTGTGATGCAAACAACACAGAAACCCAAAAACAAACACCCACCCCTATAACATACACTGAAGGTGTCCAATACAGAGTGCTAGAAAAACCTCTGCAATATAAAAACAATGAGATCACAGAGTTTCTTTGGTACGGCTGCCCTCACTGCTATGCTGTAAACCCAATTATCTTACAGTGGGAACAAGACAAAAAACTAACTCACACTCTCGTTCAAAAACACTCACAACTTTCAGAAAGATTCATGTTTGATGCAAATGTCTTCTATGGACTTCAGTTGATTGATAAAACGGAACTTAGACAAGAGTATTTCGACAAAAGGCAACAAGGGCAATTCAAAAGCACAAAAGACATTAATAATTGGATCCAAAGCAAAGGCATAAATCAAGATCAGTTCTTCAACGCTTTGAAAGCTCCAAAACTTATTGCTGAACGTGAACAAACACTAAAAGAAGAGCGCAGCACTGGCTCAACCGGTGTTCCCGCATTTATTGTTGAAGGGAAATATATAGTCCTAGTTCGCGGCCTTTCGAAGATAGGCGGGTGGAAAGCAGTACCTGGTCTAATTAACTACCTATCTGCTTTAGACGGCAAATAATATAATTGGCGCACCTTATTAAGGTGCGCTAATAACTAATCAGGAATAACAACAATATCAGACTCATCTGTAATAAGATCCAATGTTAGCGTTATACCAAAAATTCCTCTAAGGATTTCAAACTCTGCTTCCTTTAAGCTATAAAGCTTATTTAACACTTCCTCTTCAGAATCTCCGTCAAATGCCTTGAAATTATTCGCCTTGAAGCTCACCATAAAATACTTGGGCCTTTTCTTTAGCTTTTCAATGAGCGAAAGTGGCCCTTCTTCAATTGCCATCTCCTTCAGCATCAAACCACCCTGAAAAGCCCACTCAGTATCTGTAAAGTGCTTCTCAATCTCTTCTCTAGCAATAGAATTAGCCTTACCCCAAGAGTTAGAATTAATCTTTAACAAAAACGATATAGTCGCCTCAACAGAGTTAATAATGTAAATAAAATCTCCTGATGTATCAGAAACTTGCTGGTGGGCATCCTCAGGCTTATCTTCTCCAGTTAAGAGCTCTTTAATGCTCACAGGTATTTCTTCACCTTCTTCATTAAGAAATGCAACAAAGCGAAGTAAAGCCTTCTCTCTTTCGTCTGACATACCAAAAAGCATTGCATCATCTGCAACCATTGATGAAAATGACAAGGCCATATCTTTAAAACTCATAAATATCCTTTTATTTAAACAAACTTAAATATAATATAATTAAAATACAAAAACAGTCAACAAAGGCAGAAACAATGCTAACACTTAATAAGCTAATAATCTTAACCGCACTGGCTATTTCATCTAACATACAGGCTGATGAGTTGATCCTCTCAGCGGATGAAGCATTTCAACCTTCATACACATCAACTTCAAATGGAAACGTATTTGTTCAATTTAAGATAGCTGATGGATACAAACTTTATAACAATATGTTTGAAGTTGATTCTAATGCAAACATCATTGAAATAAGTGAAGGCACCAATGAAAACGACGAGTTTTTAGGAAATGTCACTGTAAGTAAAAACATTGCAACGCTACTCATAGATAAAGGCAATGTGAGTAAACGCGAATTCAACTTATTCTATCAAGGCTGCAAAGATAAGGTTATATGCTACCCAGTCCAGCAAGCAATAATCCATTATTAACTTTCAACAAACTATTACCTAGTGGCCGACTTCATGCAATCCGCATAGGCAAGTGAGCCATTAGCTTCTGGCGTATTACTGTTCGAATAAGCAAAATCAACTGCATCTTTTATTGCATTCAAATAATGCTTATCACCTCCATTGCGGGCATTGGAATCAAAGTAGCTTAATGTAACGGCCTTAGGTTGACCTTTGTCACGCAACATTGTTGATGATTCATAAAGTCTTCCCCTTAATTGACAAAATTCAAGATTGGGTATGATCTTCTGCCAAGCTATATTTGTCCGACCTAAACAGTGCTCAAGGGACTTAGACTGGGCATTATCAAGCGAAATAGACTCATCTCCGTACACATAGGTGAAGGTGTCATAAACAGTATTTAAGAATGTTTCCTTTGCCGCAACATCAAGCGACTTAAAACTATCTTCTTTAGATAAGCCATAAACCAATATAGTATAAGATTCATTTAGACTGCTTTCTTTGTTAGCAATCTTTTCTTGAGCCGCCTGAACGCCATAGTTAGACATCACCTGACATATTGAATATGGGTGCTCAAGCTCTTCACCAAAGACTAATGATGGCGCCACAGCCGAATAAAGCATAACGCCCGTCATTACATAACCTTTAATCATAATCTCACCAATTCACCTCTAAAAGAGCATCATAAAACCAAGCATTATTGATCTAAACAGCAGTGATACTACCGAACGGAAACGATGCGACAATCTCACGGCTGCCACTCTTTAACATTCCTGTCGCATATACCATGCAGCCCTT
Source organism: Psychromonas sp. SP041 (assembly GCF_000470315.2). Taxonomy (GTDB): domain Bacteria; phylum Pseudomonadota; class Gammaproteobacteria; order Enterobacterales; family Psychromonadaceae; genus Psychromonas. The sequence continues at coordinate 172,527 of NZ_CBRF02000001.1, read as the reverse complement.
TTTGAACTTATCAAGTGAAGAGTCAAAATGCCCCGAGCTATAAACACTAACCAGTTTTAAAGGGTAATCAAATCGGTCATCAGAAAAAGACATAACTAGCCGATCACTGTCACAAGCAAAATCTTTCTCAATATATGCATCTCTAGATAGCGTTACGGTAAGCGTATGAATTGATATCTCATTATTCAAAATTTACATTCCTTTAATATACTTTAACTTATCACTTATTATATACCTTTATAGATAAACTGACAATAAACATTAGTTGCGAAAGATATCATTTATTATATTATTTTTTTAAAAACACCGCTTTAAAAGTTGACCAATACTATATAATTAGTTATATTTAAATGGCTTTACAAAACGGGGAAATTTATGAATAAGCAAAAAACAATAACAGCTCTTATCGGAACTGTAGCAATAATATCATCTGTAATGAGTACTAATGAAATAATGGCATATGGACTAGTTGCATTGGGGGCAACAATTACATCGCTAATGCTTACACCTATACTTTCTATTACAATAAATCCGGTTGTCGAACGATTACTTTCAACTAAGTTAGGTCGTCTTTTGGGAAATAAAGGTCGAATTGTTTGTAGAATACTATTTACGGTGCCAAGCTTAAGCAAAAAAAGAAAGGCATAAACCAACACAAATAAAGCTAGGCCTTTATTTGATTAATTGGTCTAGCTTTCAGAATAAAAATTAAACCTGAGTCAATAATGAACAAAAATAAAGAAACTAAACTCGAGCAAAATGAATATGATGAAGATGACATTATCATTATCAATGAAACAGATTTATTCAAATAAAAACAACTTCGTCAAAACATAACACCTCGCAAAATATTACTTTTTGATAATAAACCCTACTCAATATCTAACTTATCAACTAATATTAGTGTCTGTATAATCACAAGGGCTAATAAATTGATCGAGCAAAAGATGGAAACCAAACGAAAAGCTCTTCCCATTACACCATTTAAAGTAATGGGAAACCAATACGTCTCACCTATGATTTACTTTGACGGAAACAAAAAAAGTATATCGGCCTCTGTCCAGGACATTCCAAATCTTGATGAAATCATTGTGAACAATGAAGTGCTCTCATTCTCAATACTATTCCCGTTCAATAAAGAGTCTGAGTTCACCATATACCCAACAGATAAAGGCTTTTCAAGATTACTTATCATTAATGAAATTCGCCGAGCATATAGGGCTGTATTCAGACACAATCAAGGAACATCTGCAAGGTGGGAGACAGTCACAACAAAGGGCGGCATTCAATCATTCTTGGTTGACTATCCGCTAAAGGGATTATACGTAGAGAAGATCCTTATTTCAGAAAAAGATAATAGACTATACATAACCACAGAGTGTGCACCAGAAATAAAAAGAAGTGACTCCCTGCCCTTTTAATATATGTTTGCATTAGGTTACAATCACATTGATATTAACCTAATGCTAATGTATAATAAATAAAAAAAGAGGCGAACTATGAATAACTTAACTACAGAAAAACGAACACTGCACAAGGGGTTTATGAGCCTCGTCGAAATGATTGCCTCATATACTTCAAGTGATGGGAAAAAAGTAAAGGCCAAATTTGAACTGCTTGAAAGAAGCGACTGCGCAAGCATCTTGCTTTACGATCAGTCAGGCAATGTACTTTTGCTTTCACAATTCAGACCTGGTGCAGTTTGCCACTCGCCAAACAACCCTGAAGTTCTAGAAATGATTTCAGGTGTAATTGAAGGCAACGATAGCCCAATTGAAACAGCCATTAGAGAGTCTGAAGAAGAATCAGGCGTGATTGGTGCAGACATAAAGAATATTAAAGAAATTGGCGCATTTTATCTTTCACCTGGCGGCTCTACAGAAAGAGCTCATATATTTACAGGGATGACTGACCTATCCAAGATAGATCTAAATAAAGTGTATGGATTAGAGCATGAAAGCGAATCTATCAAAGTTACCATTCAGCATGTCGACTCTGTATTGAACGACGCTAAAAACCTAAACATCAACGTAACTCTGTATGCGGCACTTCTTAATGTGAAATCAGAAATCAGTAAATAACACCATACAAAATGCTCACATCCGTGGGCATTTTCTTAAGCAATTAATTATTGTAGCCAAAATAAAATACACTGAATACACTCAATGCATCGCTAAAGCTCGCAGCATAAACAACATGTGTCCTACGGCCACAAGAATGCATCGCTAAAGCTCGCAGTCCAAACAACATGCGCCCTGCGGTCACAAGAATGCATCGCTAACGCTCGCAGTCCAAACAACATGCGCCCTACGGTCACAAGAATGCATCGCTAACGCTCGCAGTCCAAACAACATGCGCCCTACGGTCACAAGAATGCATCGCTAAAGCTCGCAGTCCAAACAACATGCGCCCTACGGTCACAAGAATGCATCGCTAAAGCTCGCAGTCCAAACAACATGTGCCCTGCGGTCACAAGAATGCATCGCTAAAGCTCGCAGTCCAAACAACATGTGCCCTGCGGTCACAAGAATGCATCGCTAACGCTCGCAGTCCAAACAACATGTGCCCTGCGGTCACAAGAATGCATCGCTAAAGCTCGCAGTCAAAGCCCTTTCTTAGTTGTGTTGTTCAAACCTGATTTAGCTAAAGAGTGAAAGATAGGCCAAGTCTTAGGCGCTGAGTTCAGGCACAGCGACCAACATCTTGAATTACACCAAGATGACTAATGGCCAAACAGGCCATTAGTCCTTTAGAACAATTAATGGCAAATTGGCGTGTATTATAATGTGTTTTGAGTGGTGTATTATTGTGTATTACTGTGTATTGATGTTGTTTTAGATAATTTATAAGGCAGAGAGAATCGAGACTATTAATGTGGGCTATTTAATTTCTATTAAAAACAATTGTACGACTAGCTATTTTAAAAACTAAAAAAGGACAGTTAAGTCCTCTTCTATAGTTCACCTGAAGCGTTAAGCCCGCTGAAGCCAGATCTAACTGTCCCAAGCGCAGCTACAAGAATGAATGGTGCCATCCAAACTAATGTAGAAACAAGCCCCTCACCTTTAAGATCGTTTGCAAGCATAGCGACCCAATCTGAATGAATCCACTCCGCATTTTCCCAACGAAGCCAATGAGCAACATCACCAGAAAAAATTCTTAGTAGCGTGTATCCAATAATTGCAAATATAAACATAATAATCTCCTCTTTAATTTAATACTATCGATTTTAGTTATAAGTTCTTAATGCATAATTCCCCTAAAATCAACCTATATTATAACAGTTAACGCACCATGTGTCAACCACACCTTAAAGCTAATTTCAATCTTTTTTTTATACTAATTTATAGCAATAGAGGCAACCCTAAAATATAAAGCAGATTTTTATCTGAACCTAAAACAAAGTTTTAGATACACCCACTTCCGTTTGATTGTTGTTCATACTTGTTTTAAGAATAAAGCAAAGACAAACAAAGGCTGAATTAAGCTATTGTTTTAAATGGGATTTATTGACTGACTTCATGTAATTTGGTATAGTTTAAAGCTTAAATCCCACCCGTTAAAGGACATAAAATGATTAATATCTCTATCAAATTTCACCTATATGAATTTAACGGGAATACGTTTGAAACAATGGATCAGATAGAGTCAAACATCTATTCAAACATAGCCAGTCTAAAAAGAAAGATTCCGAATTCTTTTGGTATTACTTTCTCGATATTACAATCAAGCAAAGACACTTTCACAACCATTCTGCGCATAAAAAACACCCACAAACCAATTTCTGAAGATGTGACAATCGGCCAAATAGAATCTAATTTCAATTCACTAAAAAAAAGAGGTCTTCTAAATACAGGTCTTCACAACTGGGAACTAACAACAAGCTTCATACAGGCTTAAAAAAGGACTCTAAGCCAATAATTACAAATCCAACCCAACCTCTTACCAGACTCCTAAAAACGCCTTAAACTTAACCTGTTCGCATGCATTTTAATCAAACAAACTCTTTTTTAAAAAATAAAATGTAAAAATGGAAAAATAGGTCCTACATATATAAATACAAGCAATAACGTAAAACTTAAAAAATCAGATCTTACATATTTACTAATCACAAATCAGGAAACCCAACACATATATTTTAAGTACTAAATGAAAACTAATGACTAATACTTAATAATAATAAGTTATTGAAAACCCTAAAACATTAAAGAACAAGTAAATAACACGAGACTACGAACACTTTGGTTTATCTCTTAAAGTCAGGCTTTAGACTGACTTTGACCAAAAAGACTTTTTTGAAAACAAACTTATTTTCTTTAATTATTTTTTTTTACATATAATCAATTAAGCAAGATAAGCTTCAATTAAAAATGGGCGAATAACAACGCACCTAGGCTATAAAGTATAAAGAGAATAATAATGTCTGAATGTCAAAACATAGAACTCAAATATCTTACTGAACAGAGTAATGGAATTAGGCTCTACATAAATAGAGGAATGAAAAAACACAAAGAACTTTTTCTATACAGAAAACACGGCGGCAAAGATAAAACTCTCGCGGCTGCAAGATCAAAAAGAGATCTGGTACACATGGATTTATTTGGGCAACCTATTAGCAAAAACTTTACACACATATTAAAAAAGAAGAACTCCTTAAACCCAGAACTTCCCCCTGGAATATCGCTCGGATACTCTAGGAAAAAACTACTGTATGTTGTGGTCAACTACACCCAAAATAAAAAACCGACAAGAAAGAGATATAACATAGAAAGCCTCACCTACAAGGAGGCGCTAAAAAGAGCAATTGAGTTTAAGAAAAACCTATAATCATCCTTCCAATGAATCACTGTCCTGCTCTGTAATATCATTAAGTGCTTTTAAATAAGTGCTTATTTTTGCCACTTACATCCAATTTCCATAAAATATATTTGAAAACTGGCAAATTACATGTTATAACTATTATAACTATTGTAACTATTATAACCTTTATATAACTAATATAAGGACTCAAAAGACGTTAAACGCAATATTTGCCAGCAAGATAAAAAATGCGACTAATATTTATTGCCACCAGTGACAAAATCAATGCCACCAGCGACAAATCCAGTGCCAAATTCGGCATTATTGTTGTCACCAGTCCACAACCCCTATTTATCAAAATTAATTTGATCGACACTCCTTTTTAGTTAGCTATATTTTCTTTGTTTTCGTTCGCTCACACTCACTGTTTGTAAATAACATCTACACAAAGCAATATTACGAACAAAAAATAATGATTTATTTTTTTACAGTCTCCCTTATAAATTGAATCAACCACCACCCAAAACTTGACCATTAACTCCAATATTGTCTAATTAAATATAGATTATGTGTCAGGCAGATGATAATATCGCCAAAGCTATAAAAGTGAGCTCTTGTGATGAAAAAAAACAACAAAAAAACAATCAAAGAAATTACTGCAGAAATTAAAAAGGCAAACGAATCACTCCAAAAACAACTTGAAGGTCATGAATCTGATTTTAAAGTTGATGAAACCTCATACGAACAATTTCGCGATGGTTTAAGGTTTATGACGGGTTTGTTTGTTCTTTTAATGACAGTTTCCTTTTTAATTAATATTGCTTCTACCATAGTGTTATCCACAAAAAGCGACGTAGAAATATACACAACAAGTCGCAATGGTGATGTTGAAAAAGTAATAAATATAAGAAAAAAATAAAGGCTTTCTATGTCTGATAAGAAAAAAATACTTCTCAAAAAAGGCGTAAAGCCTGAAAAACAAGACAAAACAAAAAAAGAAAGAGGTACGACAAACGACCCTCTTATTGACGTAGAACTAAGAAAATTATTCTACAAAGACCAATATACCAAAATGACAAAAATGGCTGCTGCAAGCCTTATCTGTTTTGCAACCTCTATAGCTGGTGTTACATATTCTGTGATGAAAGAGCCTGGCACTGTTTATATTGCTGTAAACGAAGACAAAACACTTACCAAGCTAATTCCTTTATCTCGCCCGAATCAAAAAGACTCAGTTGTAGCAAGCTGGCTGTCTAATTCTTTAGTCGATACTTTTGACTTTAGTTACTCAAATATAAAGTCGCACTTAAACCAAGCGACGATGGAATATTTCACAGATAGTGGCAGACAAGAGTTGCTTAACGCGCTTGAAAAAACAGGGAACTTAAAAGCAATTGTCGATAGAAAAATGATCGTATCTTTATCTATTGACTCTGTTCCTTTAATTCTTAAAAAGGGAAAGCCGAGTTTTTCTAATCGGTACTTATGGAAGATCGAGGCTCAGGCAACTCTCACATACAGAACAGAAGCAAAAGAATTTTCTAACAAGGTTCTTTTTACTGTAACTGTTGCGAGAGACAGTTTGTTGTCAAATTCAAGCGGAATCGGCATTCATAGAATTGTTATAGAAAAGCAAGAACAATAAGAAAAATAAAACGGAACACAAAATGAAAACTAAATTAAAAGCGACCTCTATAGCGGTTCTTTCTGCCTTATTTTCGTATTCAGTACTTGCTGCTGATACTGGTTTAGAAATAGATATTAGTGACACAGCAAAAAAAACGGTGTCTACTAGTCAGGCTAAAGAGCAGCCTAACTCAATTAGCACAGAGGTAAGTAGTGAAGATAAAGAATTCTTCAACAAGGTTTTAAATAAAGCCGATAATGAAGGCTACTTATCTTCAGATGAAGTTACCAAGATTAAAAACAAACAGCATATTTTGTTTAAGTATCTTTATGAGCAAGAGCAATTGGAAAACTTACGAAATGTTCTTGGTGATTCAAAAATTGAGGAGCAGAAAGCAGATGCTCTAAATAAGAAATTTCCTTATACCCTTTCTGAATTGAAAGAATTGAGACAAATCGACAGTAAAATTGCTGAAGCAACTAATTCTCCTGTTGATCCTGTTAAATTCAAAATAAAGACAATCACTATTGATGTTGATGCGCCTGATCCAATTGTTGTGAATGTTGCTAAGGGATATTCCTCATCTATTATGTTTTTTGACCAAACAGGAAATCCATGGCCTATTGAAGGTAATATTATTGGTGATGGTGACTCTTTTAAATCATACCCAATAGAAGGAAAAGAACACATTGGTGTTTTTGAAATAACGACACGATTTAAAGAGAGCAACGCTCTTATTAATTTAAAAGATCTAAACGTACCTATTGTCATTAGATTGAGCGGAAGTGAAACAGACATTGATGCTCGAATTAGCGTTAGAATCCCGAAGTTTGGACCAGAGTCAACAAGCATGGGTTATTCATCTAAGTCTAGAGAAAAGACAAGCACTATGATGCTCAATGTCCTTAATGGTGACAAGATTAATGATGCAAAACTTTATGATTTAGAGGGCACCAATGGAACGGCCTGGTATAAAGATGATTACCTTTATATTAGAACCAGAGATAACTTAATTTCTCCCCCTTGGAAAGAATCTGTTAGTTCTCCGACAGGATACAACGTTTATAAGGTTCCTCCTGTAAGTAACCTCCTATTTACTGTTGATGGTGAAATCAGAAGAGCAACAATCAAAAACAGTTTTGAAGTTAAATTAAAGCAAAAACAATCGATTTTTGAATAAGGCCTGGAGAACAATTTAAAATGGCAAAATTCGTAGAAAACCTCAAAAAAAATATACCGCCTAAGGCTAGAATGGTTCTTGGGATTACTTTCGTGTTAACCGGGGGCTGTGTAATTTATGGGATTAACTCATTGGCGTCTGGCGGCAATAGCAATGATTCACAATCTAATAAGAGTAATTTAATCTCACCTCCAAATAAGGATGATATTGATAAAGCCAAACCAGGTGATAAATCAATAATTCCAGAAGAGTCTCCTTATGGTATTGAAATAGCAGAAGAAAGAGTTAAGGAAATAGAAACGGCTAAGAAATCTGGCGGCGGTTTTATGGATAAAATTGAAATTTCTAACTCTAAGGCTGTTATTGCTGATTTAAATAAAGAATCATCATCACTAATTGATTACAACATAGGTGGAAGCATCGATGACAAAATTAATCAAAAAGATGAAATAAAGCAGCAAAGAGAAAATCTAGCTCAGGCAAAACGTAACAGAAACAGTGGCGCTAAAAATAAAAACACTGATAAAGATGCTAAAAAGGCCTATGAAGATCAAGTAAAGAGCGATGACGATTTCATCAATAATGAACTTGAAAAATATGCTGAAAACATATATTCAGAAAAATTAAACAGTGAGAGCATCTTTACCCAGAATGGTACCAGTTCTGGTTACCAGCCTAATGTGTTTGGGGAAGAGCAACAAGGCCAATCTTCTAATCGTTCAGGCAATGGAAGCTTTAGCTCTGTTACCTCAAGTAAATATTCTAAAACAAACAAATCCAATAATAACAATGGCAGCTCTGCGCTTAGCACATTAAATAATGCAAGAGGACTGGCAAGTGAAAGAACGGGAACAAATGGGTCATCTAATGGTGGCAACAATGAGAAAAACGGCCAAGGTCAGAACTCTAACAATAGCTCTAATTCAAGATCAGGCTCACAATCAAGCCAGAGCTCGAATTACTCGAACGTTGTAAATCCTCTTGGTTCTGAAAAAGTAAGTCACAGTCAGCACATATCTGTTGGTGAAATGCATTATGCAATACTGCAAATAGGCATAAACACCGATGAGATTGGTCCTGTACGTGCAATTGTTCCCGGCAATGGTAAAATTGGTGAAGCTATCCTAATCGGCACTCCAGTGCGCATTGGAGAGAAAGCATCTATTTCATTCAAAACAATGACCATTGATGGTAAAGAGTATCCTATAAGTGCAATTGCACTTGATCCGGAGACAATGAGACCAGGTCTTGCTGATGACGTAGACAGACATATATTCGAGCGCTATTTTAAGCTTGCTATAGCGGCGGCGGCTGATGGATATGTTGATGCTATTTCTAGCTATACAACGACGACTTCTGATGGGACTACTGAAACCATCTATGAGGCACTTCCAGATGCTAGTGACCAGATTGCGACTGCTGTAGGTAAGGTTGGTGAGGTTCTTGTTCCTATCTTTGAAGAAGATTTTAATATGGATCCAACAATTACAGTAAATCAGAACAGCAACATACTGATCATGTTTATGTCTGGGATAGATATCCCTTCAAATTAATATTATCGACATACTATATATAATTACACTATTAGGTCGATAATTTATTGTAATGGTTTAAGGCGAATGTTAAAATTCGCCTTAAATATATCTGTAATATAAAAAATGTCAGGAAGTAAATTATGAGTGATAAAGATAAAAAGCTAGGCGATTTAGATAATTTAGACGGTTTGGACAGCTCGAACCATGCTCCTGGCCAAGAATATTCTGAATATGATGAAGCAATTGCGTCTCTTTCAGAAGAGGAAGATGAATCATTGGTGGAAGTGGAAAATGTAGAAGATAACAGCGGTAAAGTTGTTGAGTTTGAAGAAGAAGATGAAGATGAAGACGAATCTAATACTTCTAGTGGTCGAAAATCTTTTATTAAAAATGCTGTAATGCTTTCTGCCGTTATTCTTGGTGCGAGTACAGCAACATACTTCGCTGGTGTGCATTTTAATCTTATTGGTGGACATAAAAGTAGCCACTCAGCTACTCCCCCATCTCATGAAAATGATACCTTCATTGTTTTAGATGATAAAGATTCTAAATCAAAAGCAGCTTCTGACAATAAAGCTAAAGAAGTTGCTGACAATGAAGGCTCTTTTACAACTGAAGAAGTTGAAAGTAAGCCTAAGCCTAAGTCAAATGCATTGGTTATTAACTTAGATAAAGATGAACCAGTAGAAACAAAGCCTGTAAGCAAGCCTGAAATTAAAAGGCAGCCAGAAGCTAAGATGCCTGTCGTTGAAGACGAAGGCTATTTAAATGTAGGCAATGATCAAGATCTGATCTCTGAAATAAATGTTAAGTTAAATAATGTAAACAATAATACTGTTTTACTGAATGGTGTAAATACTGGCATTAATCAAATCAAACAATCGGAATCAGATCATTTCGATATGCTTATTGCTAAAATCAATAAATTAACAGATTTGTCTAGAGCCGACGGGAAATCTAAAGTAGTTGAGGTGGAAAAAGAACTTCCTCGACTAAGCTTCTCTGAAAAAAAATCACTGATTAAAAACAGAAGTAGAATACCTGGATATAGTGTTATTTCAACTTCAGTAGAAGGCGACATGTCAATTGTTCGCTCAGTTAAATACGGGAAAGAACGAATCAGTGTGTTCTTTAAAGGCGAGAAGATGATTGTTTCTGGTAAAGGTGTCCTGAATGTTCAAGAAATCAAAGACAGTGGTCACTTAGCCCTTGTAGGTAACAGATACTTTATGGATGATACTTACATCCCATACATAGCGTCATCAGATAAAAAAACAAGCCATAAAAAAGAATCTAAAAAAGAATCTAAAAAAGAAGTGGCTAAAAAAGAGCATAAAAAAGCACCTATGCTAAAGAAAAAGCCTGAGCAGAAATCACAAGTGGTTACCGGCTCTATAGCTAAGCCAATAGCCTTTAAAAGTTTTGCGCGTGGCTGGAAACTAAATGGTGTTTACCCTGATGGGTTTCTCATTGAAAGCCCAACTGGTGAATGGATAACAAAAGTGGTCGGTGAAAGCATACCGGAAATGGGTATTGTTCAAGGATTAGATGATTCTGGAAACCTTATTGTAGACAAGTTTTTAATTAAATTAGTTAAACTACCAAACTAAATACAATAAACCCCTACCAAAATTAAATAAATGCTAACCCATTATGGGTTGGCATTTTTTTTTACTTAATATAGTATATTTTAAAAAACAAATAGAGAATGCATTTGAATAACAATAATAAAAGAAAGATTTCTCTTTCAGTAAAACGAAGTGCTTTTAGAAGCGATGACCCATCATCGGAAGAGGCAGATAAAGAATTTCAGCTTGTTCGACGTAGTGTTCTCACTAGGGATAGCAACACTTGTCAATATTGCGGGTTCACTGCAGATAAATATCAGGAGGTACATCATATTGATGACAATCACTCTAACAATAGTGAAGATAACCTTATCACGATATGTGCCCTCTGCCATTCTTGCTTCCACATTGGGTTGAGCGGCACATTTAATCGCGGGGATATAATTAGACTTGATCCTAAGCTGAACATATCACAGGCTGAACTTAATCAGCTTGTGAGAGTACTATGGATAGCAGAGGAGAGTACGGAACAGTCAATAAAAATGATTTCAGTCAAGAACTTAGCTAGACTGGCGAATCAGAAAGTTTCTGCGATTAGAAAGTTAGGAACATCAGATCCACTTGTTGTAGGCGATTGGTTACTTCAATTGAGCGATGAAGATTATAGTCAGCGTGACCTTGCATTATCTGAGTACTATTTTTTACCAAAGAAATCCGGCTATGGTCCACAATTCAATCATTGGTCGTCTAATTCATTTAAAAACATACCATCAAGTGACTGGCTAGAAGTGTCAGAGCAAAAGCTCAGATCGTGGTCAAATAACAAGTATGGGAATGACTCTAATGAAAGTATTATTTCAGTGCTTACTCATGACCAATAAAATATTGCCACTATGGCTCACTTGGTATATATTAAATAAAAAACATAAACAATAACAATAATAAAAAGGCTTTAAAAAATGTTTTTAAAAATTAAGAAAATGCTATCTAACAAAAGCGTAATTTTGTCACTTATGACTATCCTTGCTATGTCTGTTTCACTGGATGTAGCGGCAGAAGATGGGTGGGCAGAAGCTCTTGAGACAGGAACAGAAACTCTCGATGCTATTAAGGCGTTTGTTGTTGCAATAGCATACACAGGTGGTGTAATTCTATTCGTAATTGGTTTGTTTCTTATCTATAAGGACAACAAAGAAGAAGGTCGAGGCCACTTTAAGAACGGTATTTATGCCTTAATCATCGGTTCAATTCTTTTAATTCTTCCAACTGCAATTGGTTGGTCTGTTGTGTCAGTAGGTGCAAAATCTTCAGACATGGAAACTGAGGTTTCAGAAGATTTCTAGTCATAAACTATTCTTACGAAAAACCTGCTTATGCAGGTTTTTTTTTGCCCAAATGTGTATTCACAATAAAATTTTTTTGGCTTTACGACGTACCTCAGAAAAAGAACATTATAGACATAATTAGTTCTAAGAAAATTCGATAATTATATTTAGAATTATTGTGGCTGAATTAGCCGGAAATCTCTATTAAGGATTTATAGCCCCATTATAGATGCTGAAAAGAAAGAAGCAGTGGCTCCAAAGTATATAAAAGCAGCGAAAGGTAATTCATTGTATATTGATGAGAGAGCAGGATTAAGTAAAATATTCTTTTATAAATGAACTCGATGCTAAATATAACGTATCCGCTGCTTATGAAGCTATAAGAGTTAGTTCGTCAGCCTATTAAACTTACCATAAAAGACCAGATGAGTTAATTAGCGTCCAAACACCATGACTGTAACGACGTGAACGCTGTTGATCCCAATCAACTACTTTCAGGCGATGACAATTGTTTACAGACGGGCAAAGGCTGAACCTATTTAGCTACTGTCACTGTCCCATATTCTCTCCATATTGTGTTTTGCATGCCCAAAAGAATGGCAAAAATCAGATCTAAAAAGCGTTAATTAACGCTTACAGATTAAGAAACAACCAAAGCATCGTTTTTCATAGTGGCCAAGAATCTAAATAAACTAGTGGCGACTTTAGAAAACGTTTAAACAATTTAACTGAAAGAAGATGTTAGCGCATGCATTGATAATGAAATTGTAGAACGATTTTTCTGGAGGTTTTAAGCAAGACAACTTATTTAAAGTCCCACAATCAGCTAACACACATATGCGTGATGATGTAGATTGATATTAAGTATACCAATCATTAAAGCCGGCACTAAGTTAATTATGATCAGTACCCAATTGAGTTTAAACAATCAATTACAAACGTGTCCGATTTGACTTGCCTGAACATGCTTAATATTTTCGAATGTAAAGCTCAAAAAAGAAAATACAGCCTAAGAAGAGGTAAAGTTGTGTCAATTAAGAAGATATAGCTCAAGGCTAGATAGAAATATCCCAACCTTTATTCCAATACAAAACGGGCACAACCTTGTTCTATTAAAAAGTCATTAAAAAGTAACTTTCATTAATTATGCTAATCACTTTTACGACGATAGTAACGTCGAAGATCTGAACATGCAGTTCTAATAGCGACAATTCTATAGTGAGTATCAGCTATTGGTCTTGCATCTAGTTCCTTGTCATTTGTAATAGATTGTCTTAATTCCTTGAAAGACGAAGATTGATACTCCCCGCCTCCAACCTTTTTAATATCATTGGCGATAGTAGTAAGTTCTTTTACACCTCTGGTAAGCTTTGTCAGCATTATCGTACTACTAAGGCTTTGATTTGTAGTTGTCCAGAATAACAATGCATCATCCTCAAGAATTTCTAATTTCTCTCTGAACTCCCTAACCCATTCATTATGACAAGAGTTTTGAGAGGATTTAGATCCATATCGCCATTGTGAATATGCAATTACAACTGTAATTGCCCAACCTAAAAAGACCAAAACCCATGTGACATATTGACTATCGTCTTTAAGAAGTTCAGTTAAGTAACAAAGCTTATCAGCGTCCCATTTGCATTGTTCTGCTAAACTTATCGCAGGTTCAAACTTTGTCATTTACAATCTCCTAACTCTTCTATCGCATCATCAATGTATTCTTTTATTTCATCGATAAGCTCAGGCTCCTCATTCGAAATAAATTGTATATTTTTTACATCATCAATATTAATGCCTTCTCTTATTAAGCCACCAAAAGCTTCTTCCAAAAATGAAGAACCGTAACCCTCGGTATCATCAAGATCTACTGTTAAGTCTTTATCTTTATTTAATGCCTTTATTAGCCATTCTTTGAAATCTTCTCCAGAACTTGCTCCTAATCTTTTATATCTAGGTCCTGGGCATGTGTATCTATCTAAAACTTTTAATATTTTCATTGTTCATCCCCTCTTAAGGGTATTGTCCATTCGATTATGGTTCCTGAAACTGAGTGTTTATAATCAAACATAAGTTCTTTGACTATTCCTTTCTCGCCTTTATACATATATCTTCCATTATTAGAAAAAATAGACAAAATTCCAACCCCTGTTGAGTCAATAACTGATTTTATATCTGTTAAACCCTTACCGCGATTTGATTTTCCTGTCCGCGTACTAGATAAGCTTGTAGCAGCCTTAATAAAGGTTGAATCTTTAACTTTAAAGGGATCATATCCCAAAACTTTAAGTAAATTAGTTAGTTGACTGGCACCTTGCGTTTTAGGCAATGTTCTAGGTATGCCAACCCCTTTGTCACAAATAACAACAACCAGGTCAGAACCTTTGATTCCTGCAAATGTCCACCACTTAGCAGTCTGATCTTCTTCATCGTGTTCGCTATCATCAGTATAGGCATGCTCAACAGAGTTTGACATTGCTTCAACAAAGCCCCTATATAACCTTCTACTGGCTTTTCTTTCTAGCTCAACTTTTATTTCCGCGATCATCGACTTAGCTAAAATAGGCTCAGAACAAACCCCTGAGGTATACTTCCAGAAATTTACATCATCATATTCAGGGGTTTCTCGTTTACCTTTTTTAAGTAACCCATAAAAACCTACCTGCTTTAAGATGCTTTCTATTTTAGGATCTTTCGGGTGATTAAACGATACAGCGTATGTTCCAAAAGGACTTTTTTTGGTAATAACATCTATTTCAGCCAAAAGGGATAGCATAGCAGCCGCACTAATTTTTGTTGTTAAAGAAAAATCCAAATATACTCTTCTATTCGAGCCCAAGGCGCAGCTTTTGATTTGGTTCAAGAAATGATTGTTAATTTCATAGTTACTTTTTAGATAATAATCTACTTCAGTAGGTACAATTAAATGAATTCTTTTGTTTGATAAGTAATTACTTGGACGAGTAATATAGTGATGAGGGCATTTTATTTTTCTAAGAGAATCCTTTGCCTTTTCAATAACATCCCAAGAGCATAAAAAGCTATTTCTTAATTTACGTTTCAGCTTACTTTTTCTAGTTCTAAAGGCACGTTTCTTAATAGCTCTATGGCTAATAGATTTAGTTTGTTTCATAAAGGCTCCCCAGCATAACTCTATGTTATCACAATAACTTTAGTTTACTAAAGCTTACACCTTAACTTAGAAACAAAAGAATTATTTAGAGAACTACAACTAAGAAAAATCTTATTTTGGCTGGTGACTACTTATTGAAAACTATTTCTATTATTAAGTTGTTTGGATAAATGGTCAGAGCTATTTGTTCTTCTGAAATAGCAATAAACCTTTTGACGTTAGACTTTTCTGATATATTTACGGAAAATGTATGAGAGTCGTCAGCAGCCCCAAATACGAATATATTTCCTCTAACGAATAAGCAAACTGTACCATTGAAGCTTTGAAACATCCGATGCTACCGTAAAAGTCATCGCTTAGAATCTCATACACAGTTTTTGGTTTATCGATACTAAGCAACGCTACTGTATAAAAATGACTCGAACTACCAATTCATCAAATTCAAGCTTAATATAGGTTTGAATATTTGTATTAATTCAATTGCAATCGTAAATATCAGTCAAATCCCTTTATTAAAGACAATAAAATATTGCCCAACTGTTCCTTTTCTTGTTCATCAAGCGGAGACAACACTTTCTTTAAATTTTCGACATGTTGAACCATTAGCCCATCAATTAGGTTGAACCCCTTATTTGTCAATGTGACAAACACACCACGTTTGTCTTGTGGATTTTCAGATCTTTTTACCAGGCCTGCATTTGTCAATCTATTAATTCTATTTGTCATGCTTCCTGAAGATATTAGCGCATCTTCATACATTTCTGTTGGCGTTAATGAATAAGGGGCCCCACTACGCCTTAATGTTGCGAGAACATCGAATTCACCGCTTTGCAATCCATGTTCACTAAAAAAAGGTGTAAGTACATGCTGAAACGTCAACTGATTAAGCTGAGCTATTCGACCAAAAAGTTTCATTGAGTCGCTATCAATATCTGGCCGTTCTGCCTGCCATTGTAATCTTGCCCGACCTGCTCTGTCCATTTCATCCTCCTATTAGTTTATTTTCGAAGAATATCATTTATCTTGACGTAGAGCTATTTTAATATATCTTGACGTAGAGCTATATTAATATATCTTGATGTAGAGCTACATTAAAATAAAAATAATTAACCGAACCTCAAACTTAGAAGAAGAGGAAACAATGGCCTATTACCAAGTAGACAAACTACAAACCAGAAGAAATTATTATACTGTTCATGGAGAGGGGATGCCTATTCTTCTCTTACATGGAGTGACTAATACCGGACAAGCCTTTGCCTTTCAGTTAGAGGCGTTAACATCTTCAGGCTTCCAGGTGATTGTGCCAGATCATGCTGGTCATGGCGCTTCAGATAATGTGGAAAGCCCATTTGGCGTAACTGAAATAGCTGCAGATACACTTGAGCTGATACGACACTTGAAATTAGAGAATTTAGCAATCTGCGGTGTTTCTTTGGGCGGGATGGTTGCATTGGAGCTCATCACCAGCCAACCAAGTTTGTTTTCTTACGGAATTATATCCAATAGTTTCTGCAAAACGTCTTCTAATGAATTTAAGGTAATGTCTAGCGAATGGGCTAGAGACATGATGGAGAACGAAGGGCCAATTAAGCGTTTTGAAAAATCTTGGACAAGTTTGGTTAATTTAAATTTCATTAAATCCAGAGATGGGATAATTACTCAGAAAATTTGGCACCATCAAGCTGCGATGGCTAATGGGAATTCTCTAGCAAATATAATTGCAGAAATTGCCAGCTTCGACATCACTGAAAAATTAGCAGACATCAAAATTCCGATGCTCTTTATTAGCGGTGAAGAAGATGCAATGTCAGACAAGGCAATCAGCAAGATGATGGCCAATAGAGTTAAAGGTTCAACATATATAAATATTAATAGATCTGCACATCTAAGCAACGTCGACTCTAGCGACGAATTCAACAACATAATCCTTAGATTCTTATCAAACATCGCAAGCTCATTTTAGCCCTAGTAGATAGCAATAAGCCAAAATAATAATAGGAGATAAATCTTGCAAGATACAATTGAAAAATATAAAGCCAATCCTTTCATAGACTTTAATTTCGATATTCTTATTGTTAAGGATAATAACCACAAATTTGTGGCATCTAACACTATTTTCTCTAAATTATCAGGAGTTTCACAAAAAAAGCTAATTGGGTTATCTGACTATGACCTTCCATGGGCACACGAATGTGAAAAATACAGAAAGCATGAAAAAGACATCATTGCTGGGCTGGACTATCCAGTTATAGAATCTCTAAATGGGACATCTAATGTACACCTCTTTACTCGTAAGACTAGAATATATGATGCCTTTGGTCATATATCAGGAACTATAGCAAATGCATCAATACACAATAAGCATATTCAATATTCAAACTTAGGGGGAGCCAGTGAATCTTTAGTGGTTGGCGGATACGGAGACTACAAATTAACGAAAACAGAGGCTAAAGTTTTATACTACTTCATTAAAGGGTATAAGAGACAAAAGATATCAATAAAACTACAATTCTCACAGCACACTTATGACTTTCACATTCGTAATATTAAAAACAAGTTCAAGGTAGACACAACGCAAGAATTACTAATTCTTTGTTATCAGTTAGGATTTGAAAACATTTATCCACTTAAACATAATAAACACTTCTGAAAAATAAAATAATTAATTGGCATATCTTCAATAAAAACAGCCATGGAAGTAATGCCGATTAGTTAAGAGAAATTAGTTTGTTTTGATACGTAGAATATAAACCTTCATAACTCAAAATCATGGGGGTTTATCGACATTCCTGAAGTACTGATTCACACCTTAATCAATCATCTTATATACCCAAAACTTTGATGATAGAGATTTTGAATGTTGTCTCCAATCTAACTGCATAGCAACATATAATATTACTGAACCTTAAATCAACTTTGTGAGCTAGATTAAACGATGTGAAAACAAAAACTAGTAAGACCTAGTTAATAAAGGATTTAGTACGCTAAGCTTATTGAATGATTAATAGAAAAAGAAAATTACATACACTAGTTGCTGCTAAATAGAAGCAATCGATCTAAATTAACCAGAAGCCTAGGCAGAAAAATTAAACTTTTACGAACAACAAAAATATCAATCTAAAAAAACACCTACTCACATTGAAGCAAACCTAGTTAGCTGAAATATAAAAGCTCAACAAACAAAAATAACAACTTCGATGACTAATAATGTGGAACCTCCTCCCTTAAGAAATTGAAATTTATACGAATAAGTTAAAGTGGATTGTCGAGCAATAAATCTGTATATGCTTGAAAACGGCCATACATACTTATATCGCATTTTTTATACTTATCTAAATATACTTCTGAGTTCATAGAAGTATTTAATTAATTCAAAATATCGACCAATGTATCAGCATCTATTTTCTTGTGACTAAAACGCCATCAACAAACTTCCCTTAAAATTCACTTTTATTAAGCATAACAAGACATAAAACAATCATTATTCATTAAAATAAACCACATTCAACAGCAGAAATCTACATAAAAAAATATTCATGTTTTATTCATTATTTTAATAAACCTACGGCAATCGTAGGTTTATTTATTAGTCATATAAAGTAATTTAACCCGTAAGTTTGAAGTGTATTAATTCAAACTCCAAGCAATCCTTTTCATCTTAATTATTGGGCTTATTATTTATGAGAACTAAAAATAAAGCAGGAATTGTATCCATGTTTATGGATCAGTATCAAAGTAATCCAAATCGTATTATTTTAAAAAATAATTCAGTGGAGTTAACCTATAAAGACATAGCATTGGGAGCCGAATCTTTATCAAGGGTTATAAATGAACTTACTTCCAATAAAGGCAAATACATTGGAATATACACAGATCAAGATCAAAGCATGTATTTTGG
This sequence comes from Psychromonas sp. SP041, assembly GCF_000470315.2. Taxonomy (GTDB): domain Bacteria; phylum Pseudomonadota; class Gammaproteobacteria; order Enterobacterales; family Psychromonadaceae; genus Psychromonas. The sequence goes on along the minus strand of NZ_CBRF02000001.1, from coordinate 153,464 downwards.
AGTTTTTGGGGCATTATTCTCTGGTAATGGATACGTACCACTATCACCGGAGTATCCAGACAACAGAGTAGAACATATGATTTCTGATTCTGACATTAAAATTATTTTTACAAAACAAAAGTATGTAAATAAACTCCAAGGTTTTATTGATGAAAATACAGTTATTGTGATTAACGAGGAATTAGTAAGCAAAAAAATAACAAAAAACAATTTTCTTACTGATATTTATTCACATGATGATGCCCCTGCTTATATGATCTATACCTCAGGAAGCACTGGTGTTCCTAAAGGCGTACCTATAAGCAATAAAAATATAACAAACCAAATGGAGTGGCTTTCAGAAACTCTAAGCATCAATGAAGAAAAAACTATTCTTCAAAAAACCCCAATCAGTTTTGACGCAGCACAATGGGAAATTCTGTCAGTATGCTGTGGCACAACTGTTATTATCGGTGATTCAGATCTATATAAAAACCCAAATAAAATAATATCAAACATAAAGATGCATGGTATAACATCAATCCAATGCGTCCCCACTCTCCTTAAAGCGCTTTTGTCATGCGATGAGTTTAATTCATGCAACACTTTAACTGAGATCTACTGTGGGGGCGAAGCATTAACCAAAAAGCTAGCCCTAGATTTCAAAGAAAAGATGCCTGGCAGAAAGCTAATAAATCTCTATGGCCCTACCGAATGCACCATTAACGCAACCTACCTAAATGTAAATCTAAACGAACTTGATGACTATCCTGATGTAATCCCTATAGGACTTGCCGTAAAAAACACAGAAATATTTATAATCAATGATTCCAATAAAATTGCTTTAGACAAAGAAGTCGGTGAGATCTGCATAACTGGCTCGCAAGTTTCATCAGGATATCACAACAACTCAAAGTCAACTGCAGACAAGTTTATTTGCAATGAACTAGGCAATATTATTTACCATACTGGAGATTTAGGATACAAAGACCCTTTTGGAAACATAAACTTCGTATCAAGAAAAGACAATCAAGTAAAGGTGCGAGGATATAGGGTTGAACTAGACGAGGTCAAAGTCTCTATAGAAAACCATGACTGGGTGAAGAATGCAGGCGTTATTTTAACTAAAAATCAACGAACTGAGTTTGAAGAACTAACTGCCTACATTGAGCTCAATCCTAGAGAGGCAGCTCTTATGGATCAAGGACTCGATCAAAGTCACCACATATCTAAAAGTAGTAAAACACAAGTATTAGCACAACTTTCTAATGCAGGCGTGAGATGTTTTCCTATAGATGAAATCAAAATAGATCTTCCTTGCAAGCAAGAAAATGTAGATCAATCAAAGAAAGCTTTTGCACGTAAGACATATAGAACATTTAAAGGGAAGGACATTTGCTCTATTGATTTAATAAATCTTATTTCTGCTGACACAAAAAACATTGAACGTTCCAAATTCAATAATTCCATTGAAGATGTTGGACATATAATGAGGATGTTTGGCCAATTCCGCAGTAAAACCAGACTTTTACCTAAGTACTCATATGCCTCACCTGGTGCTCTTTATGCTGTTCAGCTCTACATTGGACTAACAGGAATTACTGGCATTGATGATGGCACATATTATTACAACCCTATAAATCATACATTCACTCTTGTGGGGAAATCTAATAGCGAATATAAATTAGAGGTCCACTTAATTGGTATTACTACTGCTATTTCTTCTGTATACAAAAATAACGTAATAGAAGTTTTAGAGATGGAAGCTGGACATATTATCGGAATGTTTGATGATACTTTAAAAAAATACAACATGCATATTCAAGAACTACGACAGACAGCTTTACTACCTAAAGGTATTCTGCAAGACGCGGATTCTTTACACATTGCTTCCTTTAACTTAAAAGAAGGGGAAAATCATTCAAAGAATTCTCCTGTAGAACTCTACCTACAAAACAACAATTCAAAAATTCCTGATATGAAATCAGGAATATATAAACTAGATGAAAATGAAATTAAAATTATATCCGATAAAACAATAAGAAAAAAAGACGTTATTGCAATAAATCAAAGTGTATATGATGAATCTCATTTCGCAATTTGCATGGTAATACGAGATGAAGACAAGTGGGACTCATATATCTGGTTAGGAAGAGAATTACAAAAAATTCAACTTAACAACTTAGGCTTTGGATTAATGTCATCAGGATACAGTTCTAAAACAGGAAACGATTTACTAGCCTCTACTAGACTAAAAGAGATACTTGGTGAAAGAAACGAAAAATTAGGGGCATTATATGTTGCAATTGGTGGGCCTATTTCTGAAGAGCAAATCCTTTCGCAAGGAATGGACGAAGATTTAATTCATTCAAGAGGACCGACAGAAATACTTAAAGATGACTTAAAGAGAACACTTCCAACACACATGATTCCAAACAATATATCAATACTACATGAAATCCCACAAACTCCAAATGGTAAGGTTGACAATAAAGAGCTTAAATTGATTTGGGAAAAATCTTCTAATCTTGGCAATTTGATTGTCATAGAACCTAAAACTAAATTACAAAAAGAATTAGCTATCCTATGGGCTTCGACATTAGATTACTGCGATGTATCGATAGATGATGAATTCTTTACATCAGGTGGAAACTCATTAACTGGAGTAATGCTAATATCAAAAATAAACGAAGTAATGGAGCTCTCATTACCCCTTCAAATACTTTTCGATGGCTGTACGATAAAGAAAATTGAAGATCACATAATAAACAACAAAGACATTGAAGCGACAAGAGTCATTCATTTAAACAGTATTAGTAGCGACAAAAAAATATTCTGTTGGCCGGGACTTGGCGGCTATCCTATGGGCCTTAAGAACTTAGCTGAAAGTGTTAATAGTTCTTTTTATGGAATCCAGTCATATGGCATTAACTTAGGGGAAGTCCCTTATTCCACTATAAAAGAGATGGCTACCGCTGACATTAAGGCAATTAAGGAAATCCAAAAAACTGGACCATACTACTTATGGGGGTATTCTTTTGGAGCTAAAGTGGCCTTTGAAACGGCATATCAACTTGAGCAAAACGGGGACACTGTAAAACACTTAGCGATGATCGCTCCAGGTTCCCCTAAAATATATACTCCACATTGCAATGTCGTAGAACTCACATCATACAAAAACATTAAATTTGTAACGATACTTTTTTCCGTTTTCTTTAGGTGCATATCTGGAGATGAACTCGACTTGTGCATAAGTTTAGTTTCCAGCAAAGAAACATTTATTGAATTTATTAAGAGTCGTATACCCGAAATAGATACAGGCACGATCGAAAGAATTGTTTCAATTGTTGAAGAGACATATGACTTTAAATACACATTCAAAGAATTGCAAACAAGAAGCATAAAAGCTGCAATATCAATACTAAAATCAATTGGAGATGACTATTCTTTTATTGATGGAAGTAATAATTATTGCTCGGTTAAACCTGATATTTTTAGCCTAACACATGATCATTATCAAGCACTTTCTAAAGAAGGCTCTAAAGAAATATCAATGTTTATTGAACCATTAAATCCAACAAATACAATAAAAACTAAAGCATCGTAAAGGAGAGTATGATTATGCCACATATACTAATTAAGCATTTTCCTGTTGATATTTCAACAGAGGATAAAGAAGATATTGCCAGTGAAATATCTAAAATAATTTCCAAAAGATTATCTTGTCCATATGACGCCATATCTGTGTCAATGGAACCTGTACGTAAAGAACTTTGGAATAAGGAAATTTACGAACCAGAAATCAAAGGAAAACAAGAGATTTTAATAAAAGTTCCACAATATTAGGCTTTAGAAAAACTAGATGTAATAAACAAGTTTTATTTAATAATTAACCTTCATTTATTTATAAGTGAAGGTTAAGTCAAGAAATCACACAGGAATTATAATGAATAATATATCTCCTTATGAAAGCAACAAGAAAAATTCAAATACAAAATTAAGTAATAAAGTGATAAAACCTAATTTCTCAAAGCAAGGTGTTTATTTAAATGGAAGTCTAATTCAAGATTTTGGAGGAATAGATAGAAACAAGCACCATAAAGATCCATTGCACTTACATACAAAGTTCTCTCTTATTGTACCAGCAACCAATACGACCATGGAAAAGGAGATTTGCAATATACTAGTCAATAACAATGAGACTAAATCTCTGCGCGAGATTGGATTTCACACCTCTAATGTTGTTACACCAAACCCTGATATTCAAAACAAGGAAGACCTTGAGCGTTACAAAGAAGCATTTCTAAGTGGGTTGCAGGAATCTGTGAATACAGCTCTTTTATCTGATCCTGAACACATTATATTAGGAATGAGCCTAGAACATATATTGTATGGAATTGATGAAGTAACCTCACCTATTAAAAAAATGGTATCTGAAACAGACTTAGGGTGGACAACATGCCATGATGCGATAAATAGCGCATTAGGTAAATACAACGCAAAAAAGATAGGAATAATTACTCCGTTCGAAGACAAGGGAAATGCTTCAGCTAAAAAGATGTTTAAGGATCTAGGGTACGACGTCTTGGTTGATGTTGGTCTTGCCTGTGGCAACACACAGCATATTGCTCATATTCCAGACCAACTTAAAGAAAGCTCCATATTGGAACTGCTAAGTGCAAAAGAAAGAGGTCTGGATGCTATAGTTCAGTGCGGTACAAATATGAGCTTTATTCATATCGCAGAACGACTAGAACCCATGATTGGCATACCAATACTTAGCATAAATGCTGTTGTTCTCTGGCATGCACTTAGAACCAAAGGAATTACTGATAAACTCAAAAAATCAAGCCGCATCTTTCGAGATCACTAGGCCGATGCACATACATAGTGACTTTAATGTAAATAATACTGCTGCCCTACAAGAGGGCTAAATTAAACTGGATGTAAGATGTTTCTTTTTCTTACCCCTAAAAAGGCGATTAAATATGGTTTTAAAAAATTACTTAATACTTCTATCAATTGGATTTATTTGGGGGTCTCAATTTATATTTCAGGAACTTGCCTTGGTAAGCTTCTCTCCCATTTGGATTGGCGCTATTCGTGCAGTAATTGGTGCAATTACTTTAATTGTCATTTGCAAAGCAATAGGAGTAAAGAGCTCAAGCAAACAATGGGCGCTATTTAGCGTTATTGGGCTCCTAGAGGCATCGATTCCATTTGTTCTTGTGCCATGGGGGCAACAGGATCTAGATAGCTCTATCGCAGCAATATTGATGGGAACACTGCCTTTTTACGTTCTGCTACTTACACCCGTTTTTATAAAAGGCGCAAGTATTAGTGCTGCGAACACCATCAGTGTAGTGGTTGGGTTTTGTGGCTTAATAATATTGTTTTATCCTCAACTATCTGCTGGAACAGGAGACATTAACCTTATTAGCTCTCTATCTATTATTGTTGCTGCAATATGCTTTGCTATTGCATTATTACTGTTAAATCGAGTCCGAAATGAGCATCCTTTAATTGTAGCTAGAAATGTACTTTCTGCAGCTAGCATCCAGTTAATAGTCATCGCAACATTAACCACTCCCTTTGAGTACAAAGAAACATCTTCCATTGCGTTAATCTCAGTACTTTATTTGGGAGCTATATGTGCAGGAGTTGTTTATTACCTTTACATGATGTGCATTAAAAGAACCGGCCCTGTCTTTACTTCTATGACTAACTACATTGTTCCAGCCGTTGGTGTTTTAATTGGCGCGCTGTTGACCAATGAAAACATTAGCACAAATACCTGGATTGCTTTATCCACTATTCTTTCTGCGTTATTTATAAATCAAGTAATGACGAAAAAATCTAAAAATGACTCTTCCACTTAATTATTAACTTCGTTTTGATAGAATGAGTTTTTCGCACTCTAGCTTTGACTATCAAAACGTTTTTTTGTCTGAGTTCAGAACGATAACACTCCTAAATCTGCAGCCCTTGAATAAGCGTTCTGGCAATAAACCCCACCTAAAATGACATCTAAAAACATAGAGTGCAAACTAAGATCTGCTTAAATATAATTTAAATAATGAATTTCAAGTAATGAAGCTGGCTGAACCCAACAAAAATTTGCAGAAAAGATATGTGCATTAAGACAAAACGACAAAAGTAAATCGTGATTAACAGGCTGAACGGTAGTGACCGATATACAAACTTTAAAAAAGAACTTTGCCTTCTTTTGCACTGGCGTAATCGATGGCGATGAATAATTAAAAATATCCCCATTGTTACAATCAAGAGTATTCGCATACTCGTACCGTTAGAGACTGGCCCGCCCCAACGAACATGACATTAAAACAAAATAACTTATAGTAACACCGTTATTTGCCAACTTAATTTCTTAAGATAATCCCTACTGTCTTCCCAAACAAATTTAATTATCCGTTAACAACTGAAACCTAGCCCTTTGACTTTTTATAACACTTTTATTGGAAACAACCAAAAAAATAAGGTATAAATAGACGCAGTGCCAATAAAGATAATAATAAAGGTAATAACATGCAAAACGTAGGAGTTTGCCATTTTGATGACTCTAAAATGGCAACATCAGGCTGGGCTTCAATTAATGGCAGTACGCCTTTTAGAATCAAAAGTCGTGGAGATCTAAGAACAGATGCAGTCTGGATAACAAATATTCTTTGGAGAGACTACCTAAGGCTAAATCTAAATAGACTTGGCCATGTGTTTGATGACCAGTTCTTCAGGAATTCATATACTTTCTACGGAAGAGAGCTGGGCTTTGAAAATGAGCCAAAAGAACAGGTAAAATTCTTCTCAGAAGTATTCACTCGATTTTCACATTATTTGTACAACAAATTAAATATAAACATTTCTGAATGTGGGTACAGAATCCCTCACTTGCTAAGAGATTACCTTGCTTCTAGCTCATTAAAAAAACAACCATCAGGAGTTCATTCGCTTGAAATAAACAATGCAATAACTCAATCAACTCAAACGATGCAAAAGATGACCGGTAATGCCCCTCAGGGCTCAACGACAATGAACTTCATCTTTCCTCGTGGTGCGTACTCAAGATGGTTAATGAGCCTGCCTTACCCTGGCGGTGATGATTGGGAGATTTTGCCAGAAAAGAAATTCTCTGGTGTTTTTGGCCATGAGGACAACATTCAAATAAAAGGAACCAAAACTATTCTTGGCGCCCTTCTTGAGCTAGGTAAAACAAAGGCAGTTTTATTAAGAGTAACTGTCTTAAGCCAAAACAGAGAGTTCATTGACTATCAGAGTTTCGGCAGCGGATCCAATGTAGCAAGAAGATGGGCAACTCTTCCAGAAATCATCCATATTTCAAGATTCTCAAAAATAAAAATTGAGGGTGGATTTATGTGTAGCTTATCTGACATAGGATTAAAAATACCTTTAAATACTGATGAAAATGAATTCTCACTAACACGAAGTATTTTTTTAGATTGTCTATGGGTAGGAATAGCAACTCCCCTTAATGCTAAGCCAACGATTAACACTGCTACTGCTGCATATATGAGGGCTTATGACAGAATAGCTTGTGCAAATGCTGCAGAAGCTTTCTATAAAGACGGTTCCATTATCACCGGCTCTTTCGGAACAGGAAGAGTAACTGCATATGTTCGACCATCAGATATTAAAGATGCAAACAACATTGCAATAAGAAATGGCCTTATTCCACCGCTGAAAAACCTTTTAAGGTAACTGTCATGATATTAGAACAAATACTGTCTGGGAGTGTGCCTGCCGATCTGGTACAAAAATGCAATAAAGACTACCTATTTCTATATTTCGTATCATCTCAGAATACGAATGAAATAGACAGAGAGGCGATACTAGGTATGGACTCTCACCTTCTTGCTCCTGCAGAAGAACAAAAAAAATACTTGAATGATTTTTTTGAAGAATTGAAAGCAAAAATATCAAGCGCCCCGAATCAAGAAGAAGAAGAAGAGCAAATAACTCTATAAGGATACAACAATGTATACAGCCATAAGGTCCTTGAATAAGTTTTTCAAATCTGGAATGTATGACTACTGCAACTTAGAAACAAATGACTCAGAAGACATGACTGATTCTTCATTTGTAAACAAAGATGGCGGCATGTCCACTGTTATAAAAATAAATGGATCATACAAGCTAATTGGTGCAGCAAGATTTAAAGAGCTAATCTTAGGTTTAATTGAAGACCTCTCAGGAACATTAAGAAAGCCTGGGTACAAAATAGATTTTTTTTATACCAACGATCCATATTCATCTAAGAGAAAGGTAGATCAGAGTCTTGACCCTGTCTATAAATCTCTCAAAAGACTAAACCTTAATATGGAAGATATCATAAAGGAGCGAGCTAAAGTTTTATCTGAGCGAACTACTTATGAAAACTGCTACATGGTTCTTACGACACTGCCGTCTGTACTGACAGGTAAAACATTATCACAAGAACTTAAGGAAAGATTAGACAGAGTTAAAGGCCTAAATATCGGAATTAAGCCTGGTGAATTTGGGCTAAGTCCTCACTTTGCTATCGATGGGTTAAGAGATATTCACCTAGGCTTCACAACAACCTTTGAAGATGCACTTGCTGCATCTAATACTGCATTTAAAAGATTGGACGTTCATGAAGCTCTTAGATGCATTAAATTTGAAATAAATGCTGAAGTAACAAGCAGTCAGTGGAAAGCATCTCTGCTTGGAGATAAAATAAAAATAAGGTCGACTAAAGAAGCTGGAAATGACATAGATTCAAGTCATACTATGAATCCAAATATTGCTTTTCAACTGTTTAATCAAAGGCCTCGCGTTAGTGACAACGACAGCTCTTTAATTAAGATGGGCGGGAAAGTAATTGCACCAATTTTAGTTGATCTTCCTCCTCAGGAATCAAAGCCTTTTTCTGAACTGATAGAGAAACTTGATAAATCCATTCCATGGAGATTTTCTTTTACCATGGAGACGGGGCATAAAGAAGTCCTATCAAAAGTAGCAAATAAAAACTCAATGGCAACTGCCCTGTCGATGTTTTCTTCGGACAATCGCCTTATCAGGGATGCTGCAGAAGAGTTAATGGAACTTGCAAGAGAAGGCGAACCACTGGTAATGGGGTCCATGACATTTTGTACTTGGGCCGATGATGAAAGACAAGCCAATAGAAGAAAGCAAATGATAATGCAACAAGCATCTAACTGGGGTGCTGTTGAATTGCTAGAGGAGTTTGGTGATCCAATTTCTGCATGGATGGATTCTGTTCCATGCATGTCAAGAAGGAAAATATCTACCCCATTTCCTATTTGCATGACAGATGCTTTCACCATCCTGCCAGTTACACACCAGACGTCGCCTTGGGATACAGGTTCGTGTCTACTAAGAACTGTTAGTAATCACCTTTACCCATACACTCCAGGTAGCTCTAAGCAGGCGGCTTGGTTCGACATAACTTTTGCTCCCCCTGGCATGGGTAAATCTTTTTTCTTGTCTGCATTAAATACTGCACTAATAACATCACCAGAAAATCTGGTACTGCCTAGAATATCGATTATTGATATTGGATACTCTTCATCTGCATTTGTTAGCTTGATTAAGTCAGCGCTACCAAAAGAATTGAAGCATTTGGCACAATCTTACAAGCTTCAAATGACGAAAGAGTATTGTATTAATATTTTGGATACCCCGCTTGGGTGTCAATTCCCTGTTTCATTGGACAGAGAGTTTGCAATTAACTTTTTAACAGACTTGCTAACGCCTGCAGGCTCTGCGCCTATTTCAAGACTACCAGAAATATCGAGCAAGTTAATTGATGAAATGTACAGCTATTACTCGGAAGAAAGATATCCGAAGCCGTATGAAAAAGGAACATTGGATGAAGTTGATAATGCATTAGATGATCTTGGTATTCACATTGAAGAAGATGAAGAAGTATCATGGTACAAAATTTCAACTCTTTTATATGATAACAACTTATATCAAATGGCCGTTATGGCACAAAGGTACGCTGTTCCCAATATTTCGGACGCTACAACCGTCCTTAACTCTTCAGCAGACATAAAAAACATTTACAGTGATGCTTCTGTTGGGCAAGAAAATACATTAAAACTTATTGAAAGCATGCTTTCATCTGTTACTTCAGATTATCCAATTATCAGTAGCCCATCTAAGTTTGATATTGGAGAGGCAAGAATTTGTAGCATCGATCTTCAGGACGTAGCAAAAGGCAATTCTCCTCAAGCCAAGAAGCGTACTGGATTAATGTACATGCTTGCGAGACAGGTGACATGTAGAACTTTTTACTTAGATAAAGATGTCCTCGAAGAAATTCCAGATTACTTTAAGTCTTATCATCAGAAAATAATAGATACCGACGAAAATGTTTCTAAAAGAATCTGTATGGATGAGTATCACAGAACAAGATTCTCTCCAGGAGTTAGGCTTCAAACATTACAAGATGTTAGAGAAGGTCGTAAATTCAACATTCAAATTTCCCTGTTATCACAAATGGTTGATGACTTCGATGATGACATGATTGAACTTGCGAATAACATTTACATAATGTCTAAAGGTAATACAGAAGAGACAATTAAAAAAATTAAGGATAAGTTTAATCCAAGTGATGATGCGATTAAACAGCTTAAAAGATATTGTACTGGGCCAGGCAGAGAAGGCTCGTCAATGCTCTACATTGGTGAACTGAAAGATAGCGGCAGCATTGAAATAATTGTTAGATTAACACTAGGACCTCTAGAAAGATGGGCTTATAGCACAACTAAAGAAGATGTTAATCTAAGAGAAAGGTTGACCTCAGAAATCGGTTTAAATAATGCTTTAAGAATATTGGCGAGTGAGTTCCCTGGTGGTAGTGCAAAAGATTTCCTTAAGTCGAAAGGGATGGACGCAGAAAACGAAGATGAAAACATTTACGAGGATGTGAAACGTGACCTAATAATTAAAAACAAGGACAAAATTGATACACTAGATAGTTAAAGCTAAAAATCTATATAGATTTAAAACTAAAGTATCTATTGAGAAGGCATTAACTTGTCTTCTCAATTAATTTAAACAACACAGCCAATAAAACATGCCATAAAACCCCATTTTTAATATAATAATTGCATTTTTTGAGCTAAATGTTTAGTATCTTCTAAAATCAATAATAATAAATTCCGGTAAATAAAGATGAATCAAAATTTCCTTAAAGCAACAGCTATTTCGGTAGCAGTCGTCCTACTTGGAGGGTGTTCTTTTAATAAGACCGAGAAACCTCAAGATTTAAAAATACCAAACAGCAATGCACTTGATGAACTGGTTACTATTTCTATTGAAGCAAGAGATGAGCTAAGACTTCTTGCTAAGTCTCAAGAATCAATTGCCCAAAAGGTATTGACGAAAGAGCAGCATGAAGAAAGGTTTATTAATGCGACCAATGTACCAAAAGGCTTCAGTAAAGTTGGAGACTTTCAATACGCTGGTCCTGCTGTAAAAGCTACAAGAGCAATCGCTGCGGCTGCAGGATATAAGTTTATTTCTGATAGCAAAAAAAATGCAGTAGAACCATGGGTCTATATTGACATTAAAGGGCAGCCTTTAAATGAAGCGCTAATTGAACTAGGCCTACAAACAGGTGAGAAAGTTATTATTGAGCTTCATTCAAATATCATGAGATACCGCAATTTAAACTAGGGCTGAGATATGAAATTTAAATCTCTAAAAATATCGATCTTGTCTTCGCTAATTATGGCATCACTTCCTGTTTTATCATTAGGAATTGGATATCAAGATGATGGCATTGATCTAGAGACACTTTCGAATTTAGAATATTCTGAAGATGGTGCAAATGAAAACATTGTAATGGGCTTGATTAGCTCAGATGACGTTAGAATTAGGGAAGTAAGAAACACTGCCCTAGCTTTAGGCGCTCAACACGGCTATATTTTTTATATGAATGAGTTCAAAGGAGAAATTGAAAAAAGATCTGTTTATTTTGATAAGAATTTTGATTTCAATACTCTAATGAAACTGTCTAGTGGAGAAATAAGCGAGCTTCACTTCTTACCTCCTGTAATCACCAAAATACAAAGCCGGGTTCATATATCTGACAATGCAAGTATCGCGACAATCATTGAAGATGAATACTCAATTGATCGTTCTGGAATGCTTGTGTCTGTTGCTCCAAACTGGAGACAATACCTACTATTTGATCAAGACGTTAATGTAACAAAACCGAACGTTAAATTACTTCCACAAAATGACAAAGAAAAAGCTAAATGGAAAGAATGGGTAAGACAAGGTTGGCTAGCAGGTTACAAACAAGCTGACTCGGAAATGTCTTATCGTTCAAGAAAACTTGGCAAAGACTTTAAGGGAATGGCAATCTATATGCAGCTTGTCAACAAGGGCATGATTAATTCACCGGTTGTTGTTTCCTCTTCTCAAAATGCCACAGGTGGCAGCAATATGATGAGAATCAATGAGAAAACCATCAAAATTGCAAGACCTGCAGCTCTTAATCATAATTCTAGTAACTGGAAAGCACTGATCATGGATGGGAGAGAATCCTTGAGGTACCCTGACGAAATGTCGTTCAGCGTAAAGCATTCAGCAGACAGTGAAGATGCAAAATAATGACTGTCCCCTGCACTTACGAATTACCTGGACAAATAAATACAAAAGAGCTTCAGAGCATACTTTGTATTATGCAAGAAAGGGGCGGCAGTGATCTATTTATCTCTGGTGGCATGCCTATTGTTATGCAGGTTCACAGTAGAAATGAATGGATAACAAAAAAGAAATTGGGCTACTCTGAAGTCTACGATTTAGTTACAGAAATATATGGTGAAAATGCAAAATCCCTATTAGGTTCAGCCACAGAAATCGATTACCTGTATGAGTTTAAGAAAGAAGTGTCTTCCACCACAGAGTTCTCTAAAAAGAAAAGATTTAGGTTTAGGCTTAACATTGTTTCTTGTGAAAGAGGTGGACAAACGACTGTCACAATGACTTTCCGAACCATACCAACGATAATCCCTTCTGTTGTAGAATTAAAAGTAGAACAGGACATCATTGATCTATGTAAAGGCATTGACCAAGGACTAATCATAATCGTTGGCGCAACAGGCAATGGTAAATCTACATTACTTGCCAGCCTGCTAAGAGACCAGCTTGAAGACCCTAGTGAAGACAGAGTTTTGGTTACAATTGAATCACCTATTGAATTTGTTTTCGACCAAGTTGAGACTAATGGTTCTATATTTACCCAGCTAGAAGTGGGAAAGAATGTCTTATCATTTCAAAGGGGCCTTAGGAACGCATTAAGAATGGCACCAACGACAATCCTTATCGGTGAATCTCGAGATTACGAGACGATGAAAACGACCGTAGAGGCAAGTGTAACTGGTCATGTTGTGTTTAGTACTATTCATGCTAACACTGCGGCAGACTCCATCCAAAGGATGGTTGAGGTATATCCAGAGGAGCTACAGAAACAAGCAAAGCTTAGTATTGTGCGCGCATTAAATTTAGTTGTAGCTCAAAGATTAATAAAAACTGTTGATGGAAAGAAAATTGCAATAAGAGAATTTCTTATATTCAACAAGGAAATACGCGACCACTTGGCAAACGCAAACGACATTTCTTTTGCAGCAACTGAAATGATGAACAAGTTTGGAAAACCAATGATGGTAGATGTAGAGAGATATTATGCCGAAGGCATAATTAGCCAAAGCACTTACGAGCGACAAAAGAAAAACTACGAAGAAGGAGAATAGCAATGCCAACTAATAATATTGCTAAAAAAGTTAAATTTCTTGGTGTTGATGGAATTATGGCAGCCCCGATCTTACTCCTATTGCTATTCCCTTCACTGGGGATGCTATATTTTCTTATAGGAATGATAGTCATTCTGTATATATTAGAAAAAAGAGGAATGAGTGTGCTTATGCTATTTAGAGCAATCAGGTCTAAAATAGTTGGAAATCACAGGTTTATTCGGCCTCCATGGAGAAAATTCAGATAGTTAGTGTTCTCTAACACGCACTGACATACTATAACAAAAACCACCCTCACCCATGAAAAATAAAAATAATGATATTTCGGTAAATTTCCCGAGTCAAATTTGACTTTAAGGAAATTTACCATATATAATATCGAAAAAATAAAGGCATCAAGTTATGAATAAATATAAAAATAAATTAACTGGTCGCACTGTTGGAGCACTTATTGTTTGCGGACTTTCGCAACAAGCCAGCGCACAGCTTTACGTATCTCCTGTTGTTAGACAAACTGTAAAAATTGACAGTTTTGATAAAAAAGAAAGCCCTGAAATGGTTGCAGTAAAAGAGGAAGTAACCTCTGTTAGTGGTCAATCAACAGTTCATGGTTCTTTCTTGATGAGAGAAGAGGTTGAAGCACCGAACGCCTCTACGATGAGATTTGGTAAAAATGTACCACTATTTATTGCTCTAGAGAAAGTAGTGCCGAACTCGAAAGACTGGTTTATTCATATTGATGATGGCCTAGATAATATGGCTGTTAGCTGGAAAGGCGGACAAACTTGGGAAGATGTTGTCTATGCAATTGGCGCTCAAAATAACCTTAATATCAAGATTAATAACGACGAACATGCTATCGGGGTTTCTAAAAATGCAGAGCTTGCTGTTTTGCTCGCAAAAGAAGTGCCTGAAGTATGGGAGATCAAATCAAGCCTAACATTAAGAGAGAATCTTGCTGAATGGGCTAAAAAGGCAGGCTGGAGCTTGGTTTGGGATGAAAGCCTTAAAGTTGATTTCCCTGTCGTCAAAGGCGCTGTACTAACAGGTAAATTCATTGGCGAAGGTGGTGTAGTTGACACCCTGCTTTACTCAATGAGAAAAAACAAAGTGCCGCTTACGGCTAAGTTCCACAAAATGAATAAAGTACTGCTAATTACAGAAGCAGGTTACCGCCAAGAGGTCGCAAACTAAATGCAATTACTTAAAAAAAATACCCTAGCCTTATCAGTTTCTACTGCTGTCTTAACAATGACTGGCTGTAGTGCTCTTGACACTATTAACGACAGTAAAAAAACTGCAGAATCTGACGAAAAAAGAGTGGTCAACAAAATAAAGCAAGCTGAAACAATGACTCGCTCGGCAACAACAGTAAGCGTTATCGATGATATGTACGTTGCGGGTTCATCTTTTCGTATGGACGAAAAAGACACTCTTCCAGACTTCTTTAATGAGCCGACTTCATTTAGTCAGCTAACGCCGTTTTCTTTCCAGGAGATCATCAGTGAAGTTCAGCTTTCACTTAATACTCGTGTTGAATTAACAGATGATGCAATTTCTTACATTAGAACACTTTCATCAAACTCAAACCAACAGTCATCTGGCGAATCAAGTGTAACCGATCAGGTTAACTTTGGTGGTTCAGGCATTGTTGGATCGGAATTAACCTTTTCTCTTCAATATGACGGCACTGTTGCAGGGCTATTAAACTACATCACAGCGAAGGCAAACCTTTACTGGAAGTGGAAAGGCAACAAGATCGTTGTTTTCAGACATGAAACTAAACAGCATATCTTTGATGGCGATTCTTCTGAAAATAACTTTGAAGCCAAAATGAGTTCAACTAAAAGTGCTGGTGAAAGTTCAAGTACAAGTGCATCTTCTGAAAGCTCTGAATCTGGTCAAACAACCTCTGTTACTAAGAGTAGTGGCAATCAGTTCGACGACGTTATTCAAGCAATTGAGTCAATGATTAGCGATGAAGGTCGATTCTCAGTATCTGAGCAACAAGGGATTATTACTGTTACCGACACTCCTGATGTGCAAGAAAAGATATCAGAATACATTGAACAAATTAATGCAATTATCAATAAAAAAATTGCAGTAAAAACTACAATTTATGAAATCACCTCAGATAATACTGGTGATTATGGTATCGATCTTGATGTTGCTTATGACAAAGTAGGTAGCTTTAGTTCATCACTTGCCAGTACGTTCTATGACTCATCAAGTTCAGGTGCAACACTTAGCCTTCTAAGTGGTAATGCTGCAGGTTCTGAAGCGATGATCAATGCACTATCTACTATTACTAATATCTCGAAGAAAACGAGCACTATCAACTATAGTAAAAACGGCAAAACCATTCCTGTACAAGTTGCAAGTGAGCAAGGCTACGTAGAAGAAAGCACTCCGACATTTAATGATGACGGCGATGTTACTGGCTATGATGTAAGTACTGCATCTATCCTTACCGGTGTCACTATGAACATCACGCCAAAAGTTAACTCACAAGGTCAAATTGACATTAAATTTGCTGCAGACTTATCTCAACTCGATAGCCTAGAAACAGTTAATTTAGACGTTGATAGCGATAGTGATGATGATGATAGTAGTAGCTCAAACATGTTTGTTCAAGTGCCAGAGAAAAGTTTCAAATCTTTCATTCAAGATGTAACAATTCGCTCAGGGAAATCTCTTGTCGTTGCTGGCTTCGAACGTGAAACAAACGAAAGCAGCGTAGAAAGTATTGCTGGTGAAGATCTATGGGCACTTGGTGGTTCTAAAGAAGGTGGTAAAACTCGCGTAATGAGCCTGATCGTTATTACTCCTTACATCATGGAAAACTAATAGGCATTACCATTTATGAAGAAGGTCACTCTAAATAAACACACCATCGCTACTGGCCTGTACTGGGCTAGTTTGTCGGGTGAAAAGCCTAACGCAGAAATGCTTGTTATGGCTAATGAAGTTGACCGTCCATATGGTTTTATTCGTAAATCCGTAAAAGAAGACGGCTCAACTTCACATCAAGTTGCTTTAACTCAAGAAAAATCTGGTATTGGCATTGTATCTGGTGCCGCTATTCTTGCTGATGGGTATAGCAACATTATCTTTGTTGAAAAAGTTTCTGCACAAGAAGTTTGGATTTGTGCCATTGCTGATTCAGAAGTGTTAGTTGGCGGAGATATTGTTATCAATATCTCTAATGTAGCTATCGAATTTGAAAAGATTTTAGATAACTACAAAGAATCTCCACCATTTGTGTACAGCCAATCGCTTGTTGAAAGCACTGGTGTTGAAGGACTTCCAAGTCCTGATGAAACATTAAGTTTTGACGAGCTATTACTTAAAGCAGAAATCACAAAAATTGGGAAAGAATTTAATTCTTACCGAATTGGTAACACTGAGTCAAAATCAAAAAACACATTGATGGCCATTGTTATTTTAGCTGTTATTGGTGGTGGCGCATACTCTCAATTCGGAAGTTCGCTTTTTGAAAAAGAGAAAGAGTTCACTCCTCAAGTTGATTTTTCTAAGCTTATTCATACTAAAGTAAAAACAACTGAAGAAATTTTATCTGATGCAAAAAAAGAAGAGCTTAAATGGCTTACGGAAGAGTTTAATAACTCAAACTCATCTCAAATCATTAGACGCATTCTTGCTTTTGATATTGTTCAAGAAAAATATATTAATGGCTGGAAAGCAAATGAAATATCTTTTAACTCTAAAAATCCAAATGGTATAAATGTGCTGTGGGAGCGCTCTCAAGTGGGGACGCCCCTTTCATTAAAGCTTGGGATTAAAAATGACAAAACTACTGTTGCAGACCTAACTGGTAGGTATGCAAGAAGTGAATTTGAAGCCATTGACAAGATCAACAATGAACTTCCTGACGATTTTGATCTTGTTAAATTCATTGAAACTGCGACATATCAACACGAACATATGATGCATGATTTAATCTCAATGGGGTACATGTGGGGCATGGACCGAATTGACCTTGGTGAAAGGCAGGAAAAAATTAAAGGTCTTGATAAAAAGCTTAGAAAACAAGAGAACACTAGGCAGTTAAAATTTAAAACAACTAGCGTTGTCATTCAAGGTGATAACCGAGATAAATTGTCGGCACTTATAAATATCTTTGATTCCGCAAAAACATTTACATTAAACAAAATTTCTATTTCACTTGTTAAGAATTCATTCAAGTGGAAAGCTGAAGGGGTTCTTTATGAAAAGTAGTAAAAATTTAATCACAATTGCTCTGGCATCTATCTTGATGTCAATGACTGCGAATGCCGCAAGTACTTCTGACTTCTTAGGTGAAGTTATTAGTGACAATGAAGGCAAAGTTTCGGTAAAAGAAAGTAATAACAAAACGAAAGTTACGGAAAAAACAGACAAGCTAAAGCATAAAGAAAAAGACATTTATTCTAATGCAGAAGCTTTTATTGATCCTAAGATTTCAGCAAGCCGTTCTGCTGAAACTTCGCGCAAACAACATGAGCTTGAAATGTTACAGCTCGATATGTCTGCATTAGAAGTTCAAGATGCGATTTATAAAATCAAAGAAAATCAAAGTAAGCTTAAAGTTGAAGCTATGGTCAAAGAGCAAAAAGAGCTTTGGGAAAAAGAAAAAGCAGAATTGATTTCTGATTATGAAGCACAAATCGATGATCTAAAACTTTCTATTGAAGATAACAATAAAAAAGTTGATGAGCAAATGGAAGTCAATGACTTTCTAAAAGAAAAGCTGTTTGTTACTAAAACATCTGGAATTGGCACAAACAAAAGTGCTCAGTTTTACTTTGAAAATAACATTGCTGATCGCGGTGTTGGGGAAGAGATCATCCCTGGTGCTATTGTGACGAAGGTGAACACACACGGTGCTGAAGTTTCATACAAAGGCAAAGTAGCATTCTTAAGTATTACAACCAAAGCTTTTGCAAACTCTAAAACAATCTCTAGAGAAGAGCTTGAATACCAAAAATCTCTTGAAGAAGCTAAGCTTGGAATAGTTAAAGCGCCATCAGATATTGGAAGCGTCCCACCTATGCCTAGATAGTAAAAGAAAAAAGCCTCCTTAAACAAGAGGCTTTTTTTGTCACATTAAGAAAAACCACTTACCATAACTAAAACTGCAAAATAACCATTCCGCCCCACCATTAATAGACCACTTACATAATTTAATGTATATTATATAGCGCAAATAATAACTATAAGAATAATGCATCATGAGCCTAAATAACTTTATTGACAGTTTATTTCAGAGAAAAAAGCCCAAAAAAAAGGCCGGCTCTCAAATAATCAAAAAGAAAAATAGTTCAAACAGTAAAGTGCCAACTAAACCAAGAGTTAAATCTAGTACTTCAGGCACTGAAACTATTACAAAAAAAGAAAATGTTCCCAATTACGAAAAGGTAATTTCCTATCAAGACGAAGAAATTCCTTTAAATGAGGAGCAAAGAAGAAACTACATTGTTTTACTTGTAAATCCTTCAAAAAAAATGGTTTCTATAATCTGCTCCACTGAGTCAAATAGTAGGGCTCAAGTAGATAACACCTACCTTACAATTAAGAATAAGTGTGTCGACAAAGGGTACTCTGTAACAAAACTCATTGCGCCAAGACAGATAATTCAAATCACTTATGAAAAAGATGAAAAAATTAAAGACACTGATAGCTTTGATCGTGCTAGAAAAGAAGGCTTTATTTCTGACTTTGATTCACTAGTAACTCAAGCGCTTCGAGAAAAAGTATCGGATATTCATTTTGAAGTGAGACGCAAGGAAGCAAGAGTTAGATTCCGTAAGCATGGTGAGCTATACACATTTACACCTTGGACTGTTGCATATGCACGGGATATGTCGAGCGTTGTATATCAAGTAATGGCAGATGAAAAAGAACCAAGCTTTATTGAAACCAAATCTCAGGCCGCAAGGATTGAGAGGCGTATCGATGGACAAGACCTGGGTATTCGATTAAACACTTTGTCTGCAAGCCAGGGCTTTGATTTGATCATGAGAATACTTAAGCTCGATGATGAATCTGAATCGGATAGAATAATTGACACTCTGGGGTATTCGGAAGGCTCACTAGTTGAAATTTATCGAGCAATGAGCAGGCCTACAGGTGTAATTATTGTGGCAGGTACTACCGGCTCTGGTAAATCTACAACCATCAGTACAATGCTCAACACTATCATTAAAGAAAACTGGGGAGATGATGGCCCTAAGATTAAAGTTATTACCGTAGAAGATCCAACGGAATACACTATCATAGGTGCAACTCAACATGGTGTAGTAAGAAATAGAAATAGGCCAAATGAAAACCCATTTGCAGAAGCGATTAAACATGCAATGCGATGCGACCCCGACATACTTATGGTTGGTGAGGTTCGAGATGAGTACTCTGCAAAACTATTGGTCGGCGCTGTTCAGTCAGGTCACACTGCATTCACCACTGTGCATGCGGCATCTGCTGTAGGTATTATTCCTAGACTAAAAAGCTTTGGTGTTAACTCTGAAACATTGGGTTCGTCTGATTTTATATCTGCATTAATTTACCAAACATTACTACCAATCTCGTGTCCAGATTGTTCTATTAGTTATAGCGATTTTGTTAAAGAAGCAGAAAAATCTAAAAATAAAAAATCACTTAGCATTATTAAACGAGTTAAAGGTGCTGCAAAAGGTCTTACTGTTGAAAACGTCAGATTCAGGAATTACAGCAATGAACACAAATGCAAAAATCCTGAATGCGTTAATGGTGTAGTGGGAAGAACAGTTGTAGCAGAAGTTATAAGCCCTAACCCGTTAATTTTAAGTGCATTCGAAAAAGGCTCGGTTAATCTAGCAACTTACTACCATGTGAAAATGGGTGGAAAACTCATCAAAGACCACGCGATAGAAAAAGTATTAAACGGTATTACTGACCCTAGAGATGCTGAAAAGAAAGTCGACTTACTTGACGATGTCATTGATCTGGATTTACTAGAAAAAAGTTTAAAACTAACTGCAGAAGAAGTCTCATCAACTGATAAAAGATCTGACTCTATTCATAAACAGAACAAAGATGAAAAAGAGTCATTTCAATCTAAGTTGTTCAAAGAAGAAGATGACCTCTCTGAAGAAAACAACAGTCCTGCTCAAGTGCTTTCGTTTTGTAAAGATGACGAAACAGATTGCTAACTCGTTAACCCTGCTTGAAAAGCAGGCACAATACAAAAAAAATAAAAATAAAAATAAAAATAAAAATGGAGTACTAAATGATTCATTCATTAAAAGACTTAGACCGTAACAAAATGAAATTAGCTTGGGCTAAATTCTCACTAAGCACTAGTCAGCGACTTTCTATTTATAAGAAAATTGCAGTGTTTCTAGAAGAACAAGTACCACTGGACGTCATATTGATGAAGCTTTCTGATGCTTATACCAAGCTTAGTCCAAGTGATGCTCGGGGGATCATGCTGGGCGAATGGTACAAAGACATTGAAAATGGTAAAAAACTCAGCCAAGCCATGGCTAGCTGGGTCCCGCCTGGTGAAGCCATGCTTATTCGTGCCGGGGAACAGTCTGATGACCTGGGAGTTGCCTTTTTAAATGCGTTAGACAGTACTCAGGCATCAAAAGACATGAAAGGAGCAATTATTGGCTCACTAGCTTACCCATGTATTTTGTTCACAATGTTGTTCTTTATAGTTTATATGTTTAGTACTCAAGCAGTTCCTGAGTTAGTGGAAACATTAGATCCTGCATCATGGCCAGATGCTACCAAAAAGCTATATGTTCTATCGCAATTTGTTGAAAGTTACTGGTGGACCGTCTTACTAGCAATCGTAGGTGGCACCTATGCCCTTGGATGGAGCTTAGGCAATGTTACTGGTTCAGTTAGGCTAATTTTAGATAAGATTCCACCATGGAGCATGTATAAGTCATTTCAAAGCTCAATATTTCTAATTTCTTCAGCATCTATGCTTAAAACAGGTATTCCTCTTTTTGAGTCTTTTAAAGGTTTAAAAAAAATGTCTTCTAAGTATGTTGCCTCTCATCTAGATATAATTATGACGAAGATGGAAGAAGGTGCTAAGAATGGTGAAGCTCTAGACAGTGGATTCCTTGATAAAGAAACAGGCATTGATATAAGCATTTTTAGTCAAACAGACAATATTCAAGATGCAATGGACTCTATTGGTAGAGCGTCAATTAAGAACTCTATCGAAAGAATCAATGCAATCTCTGGTGCACTAAATATTATTGCAATGATGTGTGTAACTGGATTTATTGGATGGATTTATTACTGTTTCTGGGCACTTTCACAATCTATGGGAAATGTTGTTGGATAACCACCCACCAAACCCCCGACTGACAGACCAAAAAAGATATATTAAGTGAAATAATAAGAAAAGAAGTCAATGTAGCAATTAATTGTATTGACTTAAAAACAAAAAATGTAATATTAAATATTGATTGGTGTCTTTTTTGTGCTAATATTTAATTGATAATTAATAAAAATAATAATAATAATATCGGAGTAACACATGAATAAAAGTATCAGAAATTTACAGCTACGTAAGCCAGGTAAAGAGCAATTTGGCTTTACGTTAATGGAAATCATTTTTGCATTAACCATCATTGGTGCAGCAACAATCTTGATTATCTCGTCATTCAATAACACGGGAAATACTGAAGATGCGCAAGAAGAAACACAAAACCTTAATGCACTAAGTGCTTCTATTCAGCACATGTTTAAAACACAAGGTGACTACGAAGGCTTAGAAAACTCAGTAATTATGAGTGACGTATCTTTTCCTGAGCAAATGCGTAACAGTGATGACGATGATCAAAATATTAAAAGCTCATGGTACAGCAATGGTTACAATGTTGAGCCTCTAACTCAAGATAGTGATGATGACAGTTTCATTATTACAATGTATGGCGTTCCTGAAGGTGCATGTACAAGTATTGTTTCGTCAACATACAGACACTTTGAAGAAGTAAGTGTAAATGGCTCAGCTATTGATGGCGTTGCCTCTGCTGCTGTGGCATGTGATGGTGATCAAGACATTACGTTTACTGATAGATAAACTATACAAAGTTTAAAAGGAGCCTTTTGGCTCCTTTTTTTTTGAAAGAAAATAAAACTTAAAATTATAAATCTTAATTTTTTGTCGACAAACTAGAACGCAGTGTAATGGATTAGTTTAATTCTTAAGAACATCTCCTAATGAACCGTCTTTTCTATATAGGCCTTCATGTCGCCCTTGGCCATTCAATTTAATTGGCTTGAAGTAGCCTTGAAATAAGAATAAATCCTTTTTCCAACAACACAAAATAGCAACCCAAGCATAATTAAACCTGTTCCAATTATTTCTATTATGCTTAAGCTTTCACCTAAAAGAATACTAGAAGTAATAATGCCCACTACTGGAATTAATAATGCAAATGGAGTAACTGTTGCTGCTGTATTGTTTTTTAGCAACCAACCCCAGATAGCAAATCCGATAAGAGTTGATATGTAACTAACAAATAGAACAGATAGCCATGTTCTTTCTGTTGTGGCCATTAATAAAGATATTGGCTCTTGAGACTCTAAAAAATATGAAACAAACAAAAGTGGAATTGGAGGTACAACACTGACCCAAACCATGAAATGTAAAAGATTAATACTTCCTATTCTTTTCATTATTACATTTGAAACAGCCCAGAAAAATGCTGCGCATACAATTAAAATCAGTCCTTTGGTGGTTATATTCCCTCCTGTGCTATAAAAGAAGAAACTAAAACCAATTACCGCAACGATAATGCCAAATGATTGACTCTTACTTACTTTCTCTTTGTAAATAAGCGAACTTAAAATAATTGTAAATAGAACCTGAGTTTGCAGGATTAGAGATGACAATCCCGCTGAGGCATCTGCTTCCATAGCGACAAACAAAAAGGAAAATTGTAATATCCCAAGAAATAAGCCAACCCCTATAACATTCAAAATAGATGTTTTTGGAAAAGGGATAAATAATATTGCAGGTATGGCAACTACAGCAAACCGCAGGGCAGAAAACAATATTGGAGGAAGTTCTTCTAGACCAATTTTTATTATTGAGAAGTTCACTCCCCACATTATTACAACCAGTAAAACTAAAACTATACTTTTATAATTCATAATATTCTATATTCCATTAGTGATTTAAATAATGCCTGTATTTTTATTAAAGGCGAGTTCTACAGCTTTTCAATAACAATATCCCCCTTTATACTGCACTGACAAGCTAATCTAGTGCGCTTGAGGCAGTGTCCAAACTTTTTTAAGGTATTGCATTCTCTTTCTCCCATTTCTGATAAATTCTCATCTCCTTCAAAAACATTTATAGTACACATACCGCAAGTGCCACGCATGCAACCAAAACTTATAAGGGAAGACTTTATATCGTCAATACTTAATAATCGATCGCCTGTAATAAGCTCAACAAGCTCATTATTACGGTGGAAAAGAACTTTTGCCATTTAACTACATACTCCCCTTATAATTTAATACGTAAAAGTGCGCAAAATCAAAATTAGAGCTAATTCAGAATTTATTCATCTGAGCATTTGCCACCATTATCTGTCCAAGAGCTATACCTCCATCATTAGAGGGAACAAGCCTCTGATTAAAAACACCTATATTTTTCTCGCTTAATTCTTTAATGGTATTGCTCAGTAAAAATTCATTCATATAAACACCTCCACTTAAGACGACTTTCTTAATGCCAGTCTTTTGAGATATCTTATGGCAAATTTCACAGTTGGCTTTAACAATAGTGCTATGGAAACGACGACTTAGTAATGCTTTGTCAGTTATTCCAGATAGCAATTCATGCACAATCTCACGAATAATTGGCCTATGGTCTAAAACAACACAACCATTAATCTCTAATAATTCGTAACTAAAAGAATCTGTTGTCTCATGATTCTTATTAAGCAAGCCTTCGAGTTCTATAACCGCTTGAGCGTCATAGTTGATTTTATGGCAAACACCGATCAGTGATGAAACCCCATCGAATAAGCGCCCCATGCTCGTTGTGATAAATGTATTTATTTTACGATCGGCCATTTTAAGAAAAACTCTTTTTTCGTCCTCTGAAATTGCTTCATATAATTGCAAAGGCAAACTTTCAGCTTCCATTCCAAAGGCACTGTGGAGTAAAGATACCGCAACTCTTATAGGCTCTTTCACTGACTTGTCACCACCTAGCAGACTAAAAGGCAATAGGTGACCTGCTCGCTCAAAATGGTCATAGCCTCCTACTAAAAACTCTCCTCCCCATATTGTTCCGTCCAGCCCGTAACCTGTGCCATCAAATATACTGCCAATAACAGGTTCATCCAGTTGGTTTTCTGCCATACATGAAGCCATATGAGCGTGATGATGTTGAACTCTTATTACTGGCAGCTCTGAGTTTTCTTCAAAATACCGAGTTGAGTGGAATCCAGGATGGAGGTCTCCAGCAACCACTTTAGGCTTGATGCTCAATAGCTCCTGCATTTTATCTGCTGACTCAAGTAAAGATGAAAATGATTCCTCATTTTTCAAATCGCCGATATGCTGGCTTAGATAAACGTCCTCGCCCTTACTTAAAGCCAATGTTGTTTTTAGCTCAGCTCCTATTGCTAAAACTGATTCAATACTCGACTTTACATTAATGGGGAATGGCGCATATCCTTTTGACCGCCTGATAAAACTAACATTATTATTCCCACCTTCATTAAAATGACAAATAACTGAGTCATCATTACGAGTATATATATCACGGTCATTCATTAAGAAATAATCAGCAATATCACATAAATTATCCACAGCGACATCGTTTTTATAAATAGTTGGATAGCTTGAAATGTTCGCACTTGTCATTACAACGACTGACAAATATGACTTTGAAAACAATAAATAATGCAAAGGCGCTGAAGGCAACATAACTCCCAAATTAGGATTATTAGGAGCTAATGAACGAGGTAAATTACTATTTTTCTTTTTCAGCAGGACAATAGGTCGTTGCGGGCTAGTTAGCAAAGCCTCTTCCTCAAAACTAACTTCTGCATATTTTTTGGCTGTCTCAATATCAGAAACCATCACTGCAAAAGCTTTTGAGTCACGCTTCTTACGCTTTCTTAACTCATTTACAGCATCTTCATCTTCAGCATTAATTGACAGATGAAAACCGCCAATAGATTTAATGGCTAGAATTTTGCCTTGTGCCAAGTGCAATCTGGCTAATTCTAAAATATTTTTATCTTGATAAATTTTATTAGAGTCGCAGTACAACAACTTAGGCCCACAAGTTGAGCAAGCATTGGGCTGAGCATGATAGCGGCGGTCAGCTATATCCGAATACTCTGAATTACACTGATAGCACATTTCAAAATCTCTCATTGAAGTGCTTGGTCGATCATATGGCATTCCATTGATTATAGAATATCGAGGACCACAGTTGGTGCAGTTAATAAATGGGTATTGAAAGCGACGATTATCAGGGTCATTGACCTCTGCTATACATTCATCACAAACATGAGCATCAGGTGGCACAATTGTTCTTACATCTGCAGACGAATCACTTTTTAATACTTTAAAGCCAATAATGTCTGAATCAAATTCTTTTGTGTATTCTTCTTTTACGCTTGTAATAAGTGCCAGAGGTGGTGGGTTTTTCTTTAGTGTTTTTATAAAATTGTCGATCAATCCTTGTGATCCTTGAACAGCGAATAAAACCCCTCTGGAATCATTAAGAACCCAACCGGTTAAATTATGATCCAAGGCTAATTTGTGAACGAAAGGTCGAAAACCGACACCTTGCACAACCCCATTAGCTCTATAACACTTTAAAATATTATTGATATATTTCTCCACATCATACCAAATGGCATAAATATTAACGTCATATCAAGCGAATAATTGATATGAATTTTTAGACACAATCAAAGAACTAAAAAGTTAAATAGAAGTGCTCGAACAAATATTCAAGTCACCCCTACTTATTTTTTTTAATTAGCTAAGAATTCCTTAACATAAGCGAGGCAGTTCAGCACCTTCAAGCTGTAAAATTGATTGCTTATTGCCTTCTTTAGTAATCAATGTAACCTTATTCGCCTTTACATCAGTTACTTCACCAACAATCACCGCATCTTTAGTATACTCATGCTTACTAAGGGCTAAGACAACATCATCTGCAGACTCAGGAGATACAAATAAAGCCATACAACCCTCATTAGCCAAGTGAATTGGATCAACACCTAGCATATCTGCAGCCATTACAGTTTCAAATTGAATGGGCAATCTTGATTCTTCGATTTGAACTTCATATCCGGTACTTGAAGTATAAGCCTGCAATAGCTCTGCCAAACCGCCTCGTGTAACATCTCGAATAGAGCGGACATTGCAGCCAACTTTTGAAGTTAATAGCTTTTCAATCACACCATTTAAAGGTGCACAATCACTTAACACACGAGTCTCAAAACCTAAACCTTCTCGAATGGACAATAAATGAATGGAATGATTGCCTATAGGGCCAGAAAGAATTATTTTGTCTCCCGGTTTCACATCTTTACTGTGCAGCTCTGGACGTTCCAGAACCCCAACACCAGTTGTATTAATAAATATTTTATCTGCCTCTCCCTTATTAACTACCTTCGTATCTCCAGCAACAATTAGTACGCCAGCTTCAATAGCCGTATCCCTAATAGATTCCACAATAGTTTTTAGCTCAGAAAACTTAAAGCCTACTTCTAAAATCATTGCAAGTGTCAAATATAGGGGTTTGGCACCACTAACTGCAATATCATTAACTGTTCCGCATACAGCAATTTTTCCAATGTCACCGTTACCGAATATAATTGGGGTAACCACATAAGAATCTGTAGTAATAGCGACCTTATTTCCTGTAAAAGGCACTATTGCACTATCTTCCATTTCACCAATGTGGGCTTCACCTAATGTGTCGGTGATAAATTTAATAATGTCATGGCTCAATTTCGCGCCAGTACCATGATCAATTTCAACGTATTTTTCTGAATTCACTTTAATTCTCACTAAATAAAATTATTAAAAAAAAATCATTAAAAAAATTAACGGTTAATTATGGGATGTATATTTCTTTGCGAGGTAAATAATTTTTTTCATTTAAAACAGATATGATTTCATCGGTTGAACTAATGGTTGCGCAATAACCGCCTAACCAGTCCAGAGAGCGTTTTTTATCATCTGGATTTGCCGAAACAACACCATCTTCAGGAACCCAAATGTTGTAACCTCTAAAGAAAGCGTCTGCTGCTGTTGTTTGAACACAAATTTGAGTTTGCATACCTGTAACAATAACAGTGTCTACACCATGCTGCTTTAACACTTCATCAAGATCTGTTTCATAAAATCCACTATCTTTGTTTTTTTCCATAATAATGTCAGACTCATGAACAAACTCTTCTAAAATTTCTGCTCCTCGTGTTCCTTTTTGCACCGGCAAATATCCATCATAGCGTTCTGCATTAGGATCGCCTTCATGATTTATTAACTGCAAATGAATCACAATATGACCTTTAGCTCTAATTTCAGATAAAAAGTTACAAAAAGTATCTTTCACTTCATTAACAGCATTTATCCTTTCTTGATTTTTCTCTACTAATTCATATTGTAAATCATTAGTTAAAACAGCTATCTTAGGCATTATAATTTCCTTATATTATGAGATATTGAAACTAAACAAACGAATTGTTAAGTTGGGTTAAATTTTCTCTACTCTCCATTATTTAAGTTAAAGCACTATTAAATGAAGACAGATCTAAATGTTTTGCAATTAACTTGGTCACATACAAGCAACAATCATTATTGACAAAACAATCTAAATATTCTGAACAGATATCTTGCTATTGATGGCAAACGACTTCTATTCTGTTTCCCGCAGGGTCTTTAAGAAAACATGCGTAATAATGACTATGGTAGTTTTCACGGAGTCCGACTTCACCATCGCACTTCCCTCCATTAGCTAACCCTGCTTTATAGAAAGCATTAACTTCCTCTCTATCCTTTGCTTTAAAACACAAGTGCCTTTTATAATCACTGGAACATTCATCGCTTTCTAATATTGAAAGATAAGATAGTAACGGTTGCTCTTTGTTTGCTCGTTCACCAAAACCAAGCCAAACAGACGACTCACCAACTAAAGGTATGCTAAGCGCCTTCATAATATTAATATAAAACAAACGACTTCTTTCTATAGACGGAACACTAATAGATACATGATCAAACATACTTACTTTCCTTATTGCTCAATAGATTCTTTAGGTAGCGATTTAAGAAAGAACTGAGCAACATTTCCACCCATTATTTTTTCAATATCAGTATCGCTTATTCCTTCTGTAATAAGAGCTTGAGTTAATTCAGGCAGTCGACCTGCATCAATAATTACAGATACTGCACCATCAAAATCGGAACCTAATGCAACATAGTCAACACCCACAAGCTCAATTACATATTTTATGGCACGTACAATGTCACTAATTTCAGATCCACAAACCGCTGTAGGCCAAAATCCAATGCCAATCAATCCACCGCTTCCTGCAACTTTACGAATATGCTCATCTGATAAATTCCTCTGATTGTCACAAGTCCCTTTAACACCTGTGTGAGAAACAATAACTGGGCGTGTAGCAAGGGATAAAATATCATCCATGGTCTTCGAAGATGCATGTGACAAGTCAATAGCCATGCCTCTTGATTCCATTTCGGTTACCCACTCAACTCCCAGCTCAGTTAAGCCATATTTCAGCTCTCCATGAATTGACCCCCCGATTTCAGTATCAAAGAAATGAGAGGGTGAAATCATGCGGTACCCAATGTCATAAAGACGCTTTAGATTAGTTAAATTACCCTCTAAAGCATGGGCCCCCTCTATACTCAATATCACGCCAGTCACATGCGGTTCACTAATAGGTTTTTCAATAAGATTATGTAAATCTTTCTTTGTTCCTATAAGCTTCAATTTTCCTTGACTGCCTTTTATAAACCACTTCAATCTATTTGCCTGATACTCAGCCCTGGCAAACAAACTCTTCCAAGTTTCAATTGGCCACTGTTGAGCCAATGCCATGTACAAAATGTTATCTGTCTTATCCGAGTTGCTTTCAATGTTAATTCCGCTCGGGGTCTTGGTTACAGCAGAGAAAACTTGTAAATCAACACCACCTGAAATCAATTTTGGAAGGTCAACATGTCCTTTGGTTGATTCAAGTAAGTTTCTGCCCCATAACAAACTATCTGCATGCAGATCTGCCACAAAAATATTGTCATGAAATATTTTCACTTTTTCACTAACTGGAATTTGTTGAGAAGTCGGCTGTGGATTCATTTTGTTGGCAGCAATTTCAGACCCAAAAAGCATGAATATAAATATTGCTACTAAAACAATTGCAATAATCATGTAGAAAATTACTCGTACTGAAGGTTTAAAGTAGTTAATCTTCATTTCCTACCTTCTTTTGCTTCAGTTATAGATAAATCCAAAATTTCGATCATTTGATTTAACTCATTTTGCGAGATTGTTAAGGCGGGCAATATACGCAAAACTGCTCCGTCTCTTCCTCCTGACTCTATAATCAGTCCGTTTTTCAAGCATTTTTTCTTAATAATATTTGTTAGTTCGCCATCACTGGGATAACTGCCAATATGGTTTGCAGGTTGACGTATATCAACAATTTCTAGCCCCCACATAAGGCCCCTACCACGAACATCCCCTATTTCTGGATGAATTAATGCTAAGCTCTTGAAGCACTTCTCTAAATAAGCACCTTTAGCTTTAACATTCTTGGTGACATTATTTTTTTTAAAAAAATCGAGTGTTGCTTTTCCTGCAACCATTGCCATTTGATTTCCTCGAAACGTACCTGTATGAGAACCAGGCTCCCATTTATCATATTTTTCGTCATACACCATTAATGAAAGAGGTAATCCACCACCAATAGCTTTTGAAATTAAGATGGCATCGGGCTCAATACCTGACTCTTCAAACGAAAACATGTCTCCCGTCCGGCCAATCCCGCTCTGTATTTCATCAATCACTAAAGGAATATCTAAACGCCTAGTTATTTCACGCAAACGTACTAACCATTCAACTGGCGCTGGAATAACACCGCCCTCTCCTTGAACCGCTTCTAAAAAAATAGCAGCAGGCTTTGTTATTCCACTTTCAGGATCATTCAATAGGTGCTCTATGTAATTTGCTGACACTTGCCAGCTTTGTTCTCCACCAAGCCCAAATGGACATCTGTACGGGTAAGGGTATGGTAAGAAATGAACGTCTGGCATTAAACCGGTTACTTTAGTTTTCGCCATTAAGTTCCCCATTAGTGATAAGGAGCCAATCGTCATCCCGTGATATCCGCCACTAAAAGATAAAATAGTGTTTCGACCAGTTGCTGTTTTAAATAACTTTATTGCAGCTTCTGCGGCATCTGATCCAGTAGGTCCACAAAACTGAACTTTGCATCTTTTGGAAATATTAGGCGGCAAAAACTCTAACAAGCTGCTTAAAAATTTCTCTTTAACTGGAGTAGTTATATCCAGACTCTGTAAAATTCCATTTGAAGACAAAAAATCTTGTAGTTTTGAAACAATAAAAGGATTGTTGTGTCCTAATGCTAAAGCTCCTGCACAATTCAGTAGATCTAGGTATTCTTTACCATTTTCATCGTACACATATGAACCCAGTCCCTTTACAATTACTTTATCAATTGAATTTGCATAAGTTCGAGCATTAGATTCAATTTTTTTTACATTATTATAAGTTACAGAAGACTCATTATCACAAGCCAAAACAAGCCCAGTAACATCTGAATCTTCAGTGTTATTTTTTACTTGAGTTTCTGAACATTTATTTTGTGCAGCAGTTAACATTGTTGAATTCCTTAATACTTTAAAACTGACTTATTAAATAAATAAAAAGCTGAATTGTTAAAATAAAGCCAAAATTTATTAACTAAATATTTGGTTTTTGTCGATTAAAACTCTTCTTAGATTTTTTAAAAGTATAAATAGCACAATACATAGTCCCTATGATCGCAGCAGGTAGAATCGTTTGCATAATTTCAGGAGTATTAGCAACCCAATGAGCAATAATTTGTACCGACAGCATCCCAAAAACAGATACAACGAATGTTAACCAGAAACGTATATATTCGTGAGATTTTTTAAAACTTTTATATAAATACTCCATAGCTAAAGTAACTATATATGTCATGAAAAAACTACATAATCCCTGAACGGTTCCTGATTTAAGGCTAATAAAAAGGCCATAAGTCCAATTCGAATATACTGCCCAACTACCCTGTAGTATAAACGCGGCAAAGGACATAATCAGGCCTCTAATAAAGATCTGTTTATTGTTCATTTTACTGTTTTTCAGAGCTAATACGGGTAGATTTTTGCTTATGAATCCAAGACCCATTTTCAGCATAATAATTAATGGCATCTTGAACATAAATTGACATAAAATAACCAGTTATTATTTTTTCGTTAACTCGCGCATAATCTTCAAGTCGGCCATATTCGATAAAGCCTAGCATTCGCCACAATTTCTCAGCTTTGCCGTCGCTTCTGACATCTATTACAATTATTGATGCACCAATTTCTTTTACTTTGTTTAAGGTCGCCTCCCAGCAATCTAAAGTAAATATTCCCCGATAAGATGGCAGAATTACACAGCGCTTAATTTCAACAATATGAGATCTTGCAGGAAGTGTTTGAGGAGATATCGTCAACATGCCGACAATACTATCCTCAATACTTCTTACAATTAGAAGAAGGCATTTTCCCTTGCCTATTTCATTCTTCATATTCAAAATTAACTTGGCAGCTTCTTCATTCGAAAACTCTTCATGGAATCCCATTGTTGTTTCATTAACAGATACAGAATTCATTAGCCTAATAATATCTAAGCCATCTTTATCATTAATTGAGCTCAACCATTCTATTTTAACTTTCATAGGCTCCACCAATTCCATAGTTAAATTAGATTGCATGTGTTTTCAAAGCAGTGTTTATAGCGCTAACGGGGGCAATCAAAGATTCTTCGATTTTATTTAGCTCTCCTTTATTTACACTAATTTGATAAACCTCAACAAAGTAAGAGGTAAATAAGGCATTTATTTTTACTATGTGATCAATGAAACGCTGCTCATCATCAGCGTTCTTAATGATGCGCATAATGGAATTCCAAACCATGTCAGTATGGTCTTCTTCAATATCAATAGCTAAATGCGCTCTTGCTCCGATAGTATTTTCTGCACCTACGTGCTTTTCCATTTCATCTAACCAATCAGGTTGAGTTTTACCTGCAACACTTTCCAAATAAAAGCCACTTACCATTGAAGCCATAGGATCTTCTGTGGCCATCGTGTAATAGAAATAACCATTTAACAATTCAGTTGCGAAGGTTGGCTTCGTAGAATAAATCTGCTCATCAGTCATACCCACCTTATGTAAATCATTAGCAAACATACGGTCATGGCGCCCCTCTTCTGCTCCATACAAGCCCCATTCTTTACACAACTGAGGGTCTCTAGTTGCCCAATAATTTGCAATTAACGGATCTACCGCTCGCTTAAGAGCAATACGCAAAATGGTTTCAACATTGTGTCGCTTGTACATTTCAATATTGAACTCACTCGAGTCAAGCATTTTCCCTGCATTTGCAATATTTTCGTAAAAATGTTGTTCAAACTTAAGTAAAAGCTCATCAACAACGACTCTAAATTCAGGGTTTAATAATGATTCGTAGGTATTATGTGCTGCCGTAGTTGACATATTTATTTCCTTTGTCGTTATTGTGCGCTAGTCGAATGAATTAAGATAAATTAAAACATCACCATAAGTGATTAGGGTAAAGCTATGTTTTTGTTGCCTTATTTTTCTGCTGAGGAAATACTACTAAGCTTTATAATAAAAATCATTACAAAATCAT
Source organism: Psychromonas sp. SP041 (assembly GCF_000470315.2). Classification (GTDB taxonomy): domain Bacteria; phylum Pseudomonadota; class Gammaproteobacteria; order Enterobacterales; family Psychromonadaceae; genus Psychromonas. The sequence continues at coordinate 119,723 of NZ_CBRF02000001.1, read as the reverse complement.
TATAAAATCATTATAAATCTCACGCTTAAATTGCCATATAAAAAAAATACCCAGTAAGGCGTTTCGTCTTATTAGTATTTATTGCAATAAGTATAAGAAGTAAATATTAATAGTAAGTAAGTCATGGACTTATATATGAAGAGCTAGGAAGTTTGCTTGTGTATGCTCGGCAAGATGGTTTATGATAAAACTAATAAGCCCCTAATTCAGATATTCTATAACATCAAAAAAGAAGCTTATCTTTCCAGGATAAAGTTTACGCTTATCCTTATATTTGCTCTGTGGGAAGAAGTTTTTGTTTTATAAAATCAATAAAAACACGATTTTTGTTAGGCATATACTTACCCTGTACAAACTGAAGACAAATCTCTCCTTTGTAATTGCCTTCTAGCTCCCAATCTCTCAATATCGGCACTAATTTACCTGCTTTAATTGATTGGACAGCCATATAATCAGGCAATGCTCCAATTCCAAGACCCTGTTCGACAGCATCTCTGCGCATTTCGCTATGATTAACTAAATATGAGCCTGCTACCTGCACTGTTACTAGCTTATCTTCTTTTATAAACCTCCATCTGTTATCAGTTGTATTTTCACCTAAACATAAACAGCTATGATCTTTTAAATCATCTGGAATTATAGGCGCAGTGTGATTTTGCAAATATTTTGGACTTGCACATAAAGTTTGTTCAACCCTGCCCAACTTGATATTTACTAAAGACTCAATAGGCTGTTCATTAATATGGATTAAAAAGTCAATCGAATCATGAATTGGATCAAGCACCTGGTCAGTAACTTTGAGATGTAATTGAATATTAGGATATAGCTTCAAGAACTCCATTAAGATAGGACGTAAAACTTGATTGGAAAGTGATTTTGGTGCAGAAATTCTTAAAAGTCCACTTACTGTTGAGGTTACTGAAGTGCCCGCACTGATAGCTTCTTCTGCGGCTTTTACCATCTCTTTACAACTTAAGAAAGTGACCTCACCAGATTCAGTTAAAGATATCTGACGAGTAGTGCGTTGCAATAACTTTATGCCTAAAGCATCTTCTAGGTGCCCTATTTTTCTACTTACTACTGAGGGTGTCACTCCTAATTTTTTAGCTGCTTTGCTAAAATTTCCTTGCTCAATCACAGTAACGAAAATAGCCATATCTGCTAACAAGGGAATCATCTTATTTGTGTTCATTCTGCATAAGTCCTTATCCAAATAGTTATATTGTTTTAATTTTCTCATAAATTATCATTTAAATAGAACAATTAATCAGTAATTTATAAATAGGGGATATAAATTGAGTCATTAAAATATTTATTTGTGATCAAAGTTGGTGTAATTAAGAAATTGTCGAATCGTTAATTTCAATTAATCCAATTTAAGTTTTTTGAACGCTGCAATAGACAGCGAGTTATTTCATAATAATTAATATAGTTGATGGTGATCGTATAAGAATCTAATTATTTATTCTTGTCATTGTTTTCTATAAGGGAAAGAGAATGGAACGCATAAAAAATAACATTGTTGAAAACGTAATGAAAGATGGTTTTTTTATTTTAGATAAAAACTTTAGAGATTACGCTGGAGTTAATAGAGTTTTTGAAAATGAGATTTCTGAATCTGAATTGAATTATTTTTCGAACAGTTGGAACGATTTAAGAATTGATAAATATATGTCTGATAATGGAACATACAGATTAAGGCGTCACTCAGTTTTTACTGCAATAAAATTCACCCAAAATTTTATTGTTAAGCCAAATACCCCTCATTTTCAAGCAGTAAACTATAATACGTTGAATGGAGGATTTGAGAGATGGTATGAACCGGTGATGACTTCTGTCATCAATGGGAACGCATTTAATTCAATTCTCCACCATGCTCTTGTAACATTTAATGAAATTGAACGTTTAAAAGAAGATTCTTCTGATGAATGGAATGAATGGTTTATTGAGGCTCACCAATTTCGAATCATTGCTTCAGATGATGACATTGGGCTACCAACACCAGAGGGCATCCATAAAGATGGAGTTTCTTATGTATTTATGAAGCAAATTAAGAGAGAAAATATTGCTGGGGGGGAAAGCACTATTTATACGAACTCAAAGAAACCTATTAAAAGCAGATTATTGCTGGAAAATGATATTGTTTATATAGATGATACAAAAGTCATGCACAGTGTTTCTGAAATTTCACAACACGATAGAATCACAGAATCTTTTAGAGACATGTTGGTTCTCACTTTTAAGAAGAAATAAGGAAAAGTTATGTTAGCTGAATATATGCCAATAATATCACTAGTTATTAGTATTTCTGTTGTTATGGTTATAAGTCCAGGTCAAGACTTTGCAATCATAACAAGAAACTCATTGTTGTACTCAAGAAGATCTGGAGTAATTGGTGCCTTTGGTATTTTTTGCGCCATATGGTTACACGTTGCTTATTCATTAGCGGGAATCGCACTTATAATATCTCAAACAGAGGTTCTTTATAATTTAATTAAGTACGCAGGAGCGGCCTATTTAATATTCCTTGGAATTAAGTGTCTACTTTCCAAAAAAGATGTAGAAAAATCGGAAGGGACTTTGAATAAGTCAGTAATAACAAACGCGGCGGCATTTAGAGCTGGATTCATATCAAATGCTTTGAATCCTAAAACGACATTGTTTTTCTTAAGCATATTCACTCAAGTTGTCACTCCGGAGACTCCTTATTCAGTTCAATTCTTATTTGGCTTTATAATTGCTATCGCCCATTTGATTTGGTTCTGTATTGTAGCTTTTTTCTTTTCTTCACAAAGACTGGCCAATAAAATATTTAGTGTAAAAGTCTGGATAGAAAGAGTTATGGGAGTATGTCTGTGCTTATTGGCTGCTAAACTGATTTATTTATAGGTATTTAATCCTAGTTACTTATACGATTCAGGGCTTGTCTTTTCAATAATGAAGTAATTGATCTGATGAGCTAAAAAGAAAAAAACAAAGCCAACACTATCCATCGTCGCAGGAAATAAATTACACCTAAAACAAAACGGGTGTATGTCGTTGAACACTATGGCACACAGACGCATAAGTTGTCTTGACCTCACATCTACTGCAGCTTGCCGTTTAACGCACAAATTATCGCCTTCCCATCATCGATTTATTATATGAGATGCTGACGGGAGAAGAGATTGTTCAAATTAAGGGAATGCTTGTCTCTTTAAAGGATTTATTGAAATGAAAAACACTAAAAAATACCATATTAATGATAACACCATGTTTCACGCTAGTGAAAATTTGCTTTCTGATGAACAAGGATGCAAAAAAGAACCATTAGATAATTTGGAAACTAAAGTATTAATCGAACTATGCGATAGCATAGGTAGAATAGTAACAAAGCAGCAACTTTTAATGTGTTGGCCAACTATGCACAATACATCTGATAATTCCTTAGCTAGAATTATTTCGGTACTTAGAAAAAAATTAAAAAAAATAGATGAAACCAACTGCAAAGTTATTTTAAATATTTCTAAGAAAGGTTATCGAATTTCTGAATAGTTTCGTCATGCCCATATATTAAATGTGGGCGTTTTTACTACATATATAGAATCCCCCTAATAATTGCTTTTGTTTAAATATAAACATTAAAATTATTGAAGGTTATTCGGCTAAGTTATTAAAGCACAAACTTGGTTTCCCTATAGGTCTTTAGCACCAGATCTTTGCAAACAAAAACAAGCCTCTCTCATAGCCCGCTAATTAAAGATGATGCCAGTTCCAACTTTTTGTTGTTTGATTTGTTTTATTTCAGCCTCCTTTTTATTAAAAAAACACCCATCTCAAGAGCACCCCAAAATATCGCCAAGATGCCTTTTTATGGTTATATTAAATTGATTTTTTGACATACTATGTGATATTGTCGCTCAAAATAATAATAATAATAAAATTGAGAAACAACGATGACTTTAAAAAATCAAAAGGGTTTTACCCTGATTGAATTAATTTTTGTGTTGGTTATTCTTGGGGTTATGATGATTCTAGAGGTTTCTAAGAAACAAGCTGAATTTGATCAACTACAAGCAAGAAATTTAGGTGTAGAAATCTATCAAATCGCGAATGCTGTTTCTAAGTATACTGCCTATTATTCTGGTGATGAAGACTTCACCCCCGAGACAGAATATACAACGCTAGACTTCCTTAAGGATGCAGATGGCGATGACGTAGACGGTTGTACTGATGGCGATAGTTCAACACCAAGTATATCTTTTTTGGATTGTGATCTTTTCACGTCGGATACAACTTCTTTTGGGGATCTTGGATTTACTATTACTGTAGAACAAACAACCTCGACTGATGATGATGGAAATGAAGACGTTTATTTAACTTCAAAAATTGTGTTTGATACATTAACTAAAAAGATTAATGGCTGGAGCACATCTACTGTAGAGTACAGAGAGGCTAAATCTTTATCAGGTCTCGCTGCGCTAGTCGCTTCAGGGGCAACAACGGTTGGCTCTAACGATCCAAGCACCCTGTCTACTGTAGCAACTATTGGTTACTGTTTAACAGACAGTATTTCATACTGTGACTCCGCTGACATTGGCCATATCGTTGCTATCACAACTGATGATGCAAGTACGCAACTTTGGCTTCGAGTTGACCACGGAAATACAATGCAGAACATTCTTGAGTTTGGAGATTCAGTTACAGGCACAGACTCTAATGGATTTTCTTTAAGACAAATCCAAAGTGTTGCTCGTATCTACAATGATGAAATTGGCAGTGGCTTAAACAGTGCCTTAATTCTGGGTAATGATGGCGAGGTCTATAATTCAAGTTCGCTCAATTCTGCTTTAACTACCGCAGGAGTTGTTGTCGATGCAGATATGCTTCTATATAAAGAGCTTATTGTCTTAAGTGATGCATCAATTGAAGGTGACCTGGAGGTATTCGGTGACGCTAGCATTGGTCGTGATCTTACGGTTGAACTAGACTCACTTGTAAAAGGAGATTCTGTAATTGAGCAAGAACTATACACTGAAGGTAATGCGTATCTTCAAGACAATGTTGAAATAACAAATGACTTAAGTGTTGGTCAAAATACAGAACTAAGCGGAACATTAACAGTAGATTTGGCGACTACTTTAAATTCAACTCTTACTGTAAGCGGCGACGTTACTGCCCCTATCATTTATGATATCGATGATTCAAATTACTATGTAGACCCATCTAGTTCTTCTAATCTTAGCTCTGTAATTATTGATACAGAAGCTGAGCTACCTAGTGACACATATATCACGTTAAATGGCACGAAGAGACTTCTTTCTAGCCTCCTTGGAACTTATGTTCATATGTATTCTGCTCAAGTCCAGGATGGCGACACTATCGACAAGCCAACTTGTGATGTCGACGGAGTCGAGAAGGTTATTCTTACTCCAATCGTCACTGCAGTTAGACTTTATGAGGGTAATGACTCTACTTACCCAGCTTCTGGCGCATTATATTCTTATGCAGAATCGAACGGAGATAGTTGGACAATTAATCTAGGTAGTCAATATGATGGAGAATCATATTCTGATGACACTTATGCCCTTGCATCAGCTTACTGTTCATACGAAATAAGATAATTGTTTAGGCTTTTAAAAAGAATAAAAAATGGGCATATCGCCCATTTTTTTTAATTCTATTTAGAGATTAACTTAAATTTCGTACTTTCATTAAGTTCTAATCAAAAGCTTTATTTTCCCCTAAATAGCAAGTTTCAGACTCACCTTCTACTGATAATATGTTTTTTAATGCAAAGAATACTTTCATCTTAAAATATCCAAGGCATAACCATTTCAATTGAATTTGTGATCAATAACCCCCAGCCCCTAAAAGATATTTTTATTGTCCCCCCTTAGGGGGATCCAGTGAGGTCGGTCGGCCTGCCATGCTCTCTGGCTTTATCGATTAACATGAAACTGTATTGCTCTCGCACTCATGCTCGTCCTTGTATAGTTCCGTTCTAATGAGCGCTCTTATTTTATTAATGTCTGGGTTTAAATCCATTTCATTGTCAGACTTACTATAAATGGTTTTTGCAAGCTCATTTAGTGATATCGATAATTTCTCTAAACTATCAACATGCTTTGTTAGCTTAGATAGAATGATTTGCTGGTCATCCGTAAGCGACATCTCCATTTCAACTTTCTTTATCTCCTCACGATACTCAGGGATGGTTAAGACGTCTCCTAAGCCCTCAAACAAGGCATGATTTAAGTAAGAAGTATATTCACATAGCTCTGTTGGACTAAAGTCCTCAGTTAAAAGCTTTTCATAAAATGAATTCCATTTAGCTCTTAATATCAACTCATGATGACGAACTGAATCTCTCATATTTACAGAAGTGGAATGAACTGAACATTTCTCAATAACTAAAGACTGGTCATTCATGTCTCTGCTGCCTTTGTAATGAAGCTGAGCTCTCGAAACTTGATCATCCTTATGGATAAATCCAGAAGTATAGATGCTCTTATACGGGTCTCTATGCTCATTGTTTGGCTCTGATCTCATTGAGGATTGTAATCTTTTGATTAACTCCTGCTTGTTCGCATTAATAAATGCTACATTTTGATTAACCTTATCTAAATCAATTCTAGCTTTCTCAATAACTTCTCCGTTCTTGACAAATGAATTTAAATCAACAATGTTTGGCTGTTTATTACTTTGGATGTTTACAATAGGGATTTTAGGAGCATCCTGAGGCAGCTCATCTCTTTTCGTGTACATAAATTTCTTAATGTCTTCATCGCTAAGATCTAAGATAATACTTGGGTCATGTCTCAAGTCTAAATTGATGTATTTGTTTTTATTATCAAGATCTATTGCCATAGGCATAATAGGCGTCATTAAATTATGATCTTGGCCATAAAGCGTATTCACATGAAGCAATGGATTCCTTGCGTGAAATAGAGTTGAAATCTCTCGTTTGTCAGTCATTCGCATTGCATATTCAAATAGTTTTGGATTACTTTCTTTAATTATCTTAGCAAGTCCAATCGTTGCTTCAACATCAGAGAGAGCATCATGGGCATTTTGATGGATAACCCCATTTGATTCAGCTAGATGTTCTAGCTTAAGGCTAGTACTGCCATCATTTTTATTCTGCCACTGAAGTATTTCAGGTCTAAAGGCGTATGTCATTTGAACTAATGGAAACAAATCAAATTTAAAGTTGCCATCTTTCCACTCGTGTTCGTACAAGTCTTTCATGTTTCTAAAAAATAGGTTTCTTACCATCTCATTATCAAATGACTCTGTATTGTATCCAGCTATTCCATTGTTGGAATTTGAAGAGAAAATATTACCAACCGTTCTAGCCAGCATAAATTCGTTCATTCCTGCGGACTTCAGGATATCCATATCAAGGTGATGAGTTAAAAAAGCTTTGGGATGAGGAACAATATCTGGACGAGGCTTGCACATTATATTTGTTTCTGTGCCTGGTATTATATTAAGGTCTTTATCTGTTTTAATTGATGCAAATTGTAAAATCTGATCTAATGATTTTGAAATTCCTGTTGTTTCACTGTCATACCAAGTAATGCTGTCAATTATTCTCATTTCTGTCTCATATTTTAATTAGTAATCTTGCATATATTATATAATAAATAAGATAAAAGTCAATAATCAGGAAGTGTTCAGAAGGGCTAAATCGGGTGAATTGTTTAATAGGTAGGGCGCTGGTATTTTCTGCTTAACAACTTTTACATTCTTCGAAATTCATTTCAGAACACTATGTGCAGGTTTATTGAGGTATAAAAACCTCGATCAGCTTTTAATCAGCATAATCGAGGCTTCAGCAGTGGTAACTTTGTACAATTAAAACATTAATGGTTGATCATGCGAAAGGCTATTAAGTTTAGATTCATTATTAATAAGCCAGTCAACATATTTTTTGGCTCCAAAACAATCATCTCCCTCTCTATTTGGCTTCCAAAATTCCATAATGCAGTTGTTTTTATGGGTACAAGTTACGCATTCTGTATTTCGATTTCGAGTCCACTGCTTTCTAATATATTCTTTTCTCGATTTAGAAGTTAAAATCTCTTCAAAGGTCTGTTCGAGAATATTTCCAAAGGGTTTCATGTACTCTAAATAACCGTCTCGGTAATCAGGAAGTACAAAGTCGCCTTCAGGCAAAAGGAACATTGTTTGACCTGGGATATTAGCTGCTGGTGGCATTCCTTTTCTACTAATAACATAGCTCATTTGTCCAATATATGGCACTTTTTTTCCTTCAGATTTAAGTTTATACCAGTGCGTATTTAACTTAATCATGAAGTCTGAATACCCACTCATAGGAGGGGCATATTTTTCATATTTATTACCTACATTTTGCTCGTTAAGCATGAAGGGCAAAAAAGAGGCTTCATCAACTTCTAGCTCACACAAGTAATCTAAAACAGCTTCTGGACCGTCTTCCATCAACTCATTGTTAACAACACTGATTGTAGAGACAGACAACCCTTTTGCTGTTGCTTCTCGAACTCTTTTATCCCAAAGTCGCATATACCCTTTACCACGCATTAGGCCATCAAAAGAAGTTTGAAAATGTCCCCTGCCCCATGTTCTGAAAATATCAAACCAGGCTTCATCAATTTTAATTAAAGAAGTTAAAATATCATGCCTAACATAATATCCTTTTTCCTCAGTGAATATCTTTTCAATTCGATTAAAGGCATCTAGCATGTAGTCGAGGCCCATGTCTGTGGGTTCACCGCCGTACCAGTAAAAAACAATTACCTTTCTTTTCAGGTGAGTTTTTCCAGAGTAGTATTCATCTACTTTTTTACATGCAATTTCCAATTGGTCCACAGACATAATTGGACTATTTCGTCTTTGCTCTAGTGAAAGATAGCAATGAGGACAGTTAAGGCTACATCTTAGTGATGGCATCATTGTAAAAACAAAAAAACCATTTTCAATTGATAACTGCATATTCTGATCAAAGTCAGCAGGAATATCTTTGTAATCACTTTGCTCGGGTAGTATTTGGCCAATTGTTTTTTTTCTAGAAAACTTTAATTCTGATTTACTCATTTAGCATCCCGCCGACTTTTGTCTTTCTTCTCTATAAATTACTGACTTTGGTTTAATTCCATTGACTTCAACTTGGAATCTTATGTATTTAATGAAAGACTTAAAGCCTGGGCATTCGCCTCTACCGTTCCAATACTGATGAAGAACACCACAAGCAGATTGGCATGACATAAGCTCATCACACCCTCTACAAGCTGGTTTAGTGATAATCGCATTAGCTCGCTCTCTCTTATACGCTTTTGAGCTAATGATCTCAGTAATTGGCGTTTCAAAGATATTGCCAAGAGATGTCATGTCGACTTCTCCACCAGCTTCAATGCACGTTACAGTTTCACCATCCCAATCTATATCGATAGACCCAGGGATAATTGGGCAGACAATGTCGTCAATTGCTTCATTTCCGTAGATCGACTCAATCATTGATTCAACAGGGTTCACGTACATATCTTTATTTTCTAGTCTTCGCTCTAGATACCAGTCAGTCGCTTCAATCATGAATTGAGATGTTTCATGGAACATGGGGAAAACATCGCTTATATTAACAAGTCCGTCACCTGACGGAATGAAGAAACCTAAGTGCATCTTTTCAAATCCGACTTCTTTATTGAAATAATCTAGGAGACTTGCAGCCCCACGTTCAATGGCTTGTTTGGTTACCGCCATTGTTACCGTTGGTGAGTGCCCTGATTGATTCATCTTCTTTACATTTGACTCCCATTTTTCGGCAAGCTTTGGTTTAGCCTCACCGGTCTTTGAGACAAATCTTGTTTTCTCTTCATATGAAGTCGCGACCATATCAAAGAGACTTGCTATCTTCACTGCTTGATTAGTGATTAGGTTGGTTACAATCGAAAGCCTGTAGTCTTGTGGTATTTCGCTAAGTTTCTCACGGACCAATGGTAGATTTTTCTCAAAAAACTCATAACCTAGCATTGTTGGTTCGCCACCAATTACATGTATTTCAGCAAGAGAATAACTTTTTTTTCCACTAAAATCTTTTTTCATGAAGTCCACAACCTGACTAAATGCTTCAATAAATTGTTCTTCATTCATGTATTGAGATTGAACTTTTTTGTCTGTTGAAATATAACAATGAGTGCATCTTAAGTTGCAGTCTCTTGTTACATTAATTTGAAACAGGAATGTTTTACCTGACATATTGCTCTCCAGGGAGTTTTGTTGATAAATAATAAATGACTTCAGACAGGTCTTTAATTCTATCTAAGACAGTGCAAATGTTTCTTTTGTCTATTTGATTTTTAGCATCACCAAAACAAGTCACAGAGTGAGCTTGATGATCGATGTTCATATTGAAATCAGGTCGAGTGTTTAAGATAAGAGAGTCAAATGTAATTATGCATGTGTCGCTAACACCAAAGTAGCCGTCTTCGGCTCTGTGTTGGCATTGAGTGAAGCCTTCGCATTCAATTAGAGGAATTGTCCAAAGGCCTTCCATTGAGCTTGATTCACCGTTTTTTAATGAGAACATTGGCTTGTTCTTATAAAAAGAAGTCCAGTCTTTATCGATGACATACTTTTGTCCGATTACAAACAATACTTGTCCATAATTAACACCAGATTTTGTTCTATTCTTTATTAAATTAGATAGCTCATCAACAAGGGCAACTATATCAACCGACTCTGGTTGTTTATGCTTAAGTATTTCTCTATAGACATAGTTAATTAGCTTTGCTGACTCCAATTCTGAATACCCTCTTAGCAAAAGGTTTATTTTTTCATCCCTTTCATTAAAAGGGTAAACTAAAACTCTGTATCCTTTTTCTTGAAGTAGAATAGCTTCACACAATGAAAGAAGGCAGTCGGCACCTCCTAATATAAAATCAAAATGCTCTTCAGCAACTTTGTCGGATATTGCGCCACATAAAGACATTAATCTATGTGCATACCATTCAACCTTTGATATTTCGTCAAGTTTTCGGCGATAAAACTTCTTTTTTTCGAACGCCATATGTAAATCAAACTGAAATCTTTTATAAATAGGACTATACATTCATACCTCTTAAATAAGAGAATTATTATATCCAATATAATACTAACTGGCAATCTGCTTTACCTTCAGTCTTTTTAGCCATGATTCAATTCTATCGTATGGGATATCTTCCAGTGCTTTATCAATTCTGGCGAAAATAGCTTTCCACGCTTTGCAGTACGACGGCTTACCATAAGGCCCATTCCCATCTTGAATAGCATGCATCATACAGCCGCCCTGACAATCTTTTAGGTATGGGCACGACAAACAGTCAGAATCTAAGTTTTCGCCTCTTTTAGACATTGTCGTCCACGCTAAGTCATCCCACTCATCATTTAAAGTGTTGCCTATTTTTCCCTTACCGGCATCGGCTAATTCTTGGCAAACATATAAGTCGCCATTTGGCTCTAGGCTCATCGACTTTGCTGCACAATCGTTCTGAAATGAGCAATATGATCTTTCATACATTGGATCGACATTCAATTTTGTCTGTATTCTTTTTTCAAGAAGTGACATATGCGGATCCAAAATGCTCATAGAGCGCATAAACCATTTGTCGAAGGTACTAACGAGGACGTCCGCTAACTCATCTGGGGTGATGCTTTCTATGCTGCTTCCCCCAATAAAGACAGGTCTTATCATTAAATTTCTATTTTCTCTTCTGGCTTTATTTACTTCGTCTTCAGTAAATTTAATACTTGTTTTATCCATAGTAAAAACGGCAGGCACACGAGAAAGACTTTGCTCTTCTCTCATGATGTCATTTTCTCTGGTCATCATAATTACTTTGTATTTCTTAGCACTATCCCCTACGCGCCTTTGGTCAGTAAATGAGTCAATGGATGTACTTATTCTGCCATCGAACAGGTTCTGAATTTCAATCACTTTTCTTTTTGAACCAATTAAATTTGTTTGTGCGCCATCACTTAGATTGACGTTTTGCTTCTTAAAGAAGTCGCGGGCGAATAGAACCTGGCTTTTTAACACCTCTGGTGGCACAAGAAGAATTTCTCCTCCTACGTATTCAATTGTCAAATTAGTAACATTAATATTTTTCTCTTGAAGCTTACTCCAGAAAAACTCTATACTTTTCTGATAGCTTTCAAGATTCATGTATTTATCAGGGTTTTCCATAAAACTTGAGCAATAGGTGCAGTTTGCATTACACGCTTTTGTAAGTCTTACATGTAGAGTAAAGGGGATCGTTTTTTGAGGAGGCATATTAAATCTCTAAAATAGAAAAAAGGGCGTTAAGCCCTTTTTAGTAACAGTTATTTACATATTATACATAAATTAATCTATTTTGTCTTGTTGTACACCTGCAGAGTTATCATGCTCTACTTTAAAATCATTTTTAGGATTTTCTTTAGACTAAAGCCGCTCTTTTTCTTGCTCAATATGCTTTCGTCTTGCTGTGCACCTGAAGAGTTATCATGAACGGTTTCTTCTGCTTCAGGCGCATTGAGGTCCAGATTTGAATCAGCTTCACTCATTTTTAGTTCTGCATTTTCAGCATTTTCAGCATCTTCTTTAGACTTAAGCAGCTCTTTTTCTTGCTCAATCTGCTTAACAGTATCCGCATAATATTCTGCACTGGTAATAGCTAAAGAGTTCGCATATATTACAAATTCATCTTGACCACCAAACTCTTCAAAGATAACAATTCTTAAATCGTCTTTGATTTTATCCATTATATCAAGCGGAATAGGATCAACGAAGCGAGACTTAATATATGGGTCTTCACTAATGGTTTTAGGCTTGTGACCAAAAACTTCTGACACCATATATCCCACGTAACCCGCTACGGGATATAGCTGCTGACTAGTATTGGTTTGTCTTAACCAAGCTCTAGCGTATTGACATAGTTTATCACTGTAAAGCTTCCAGGCTTCCTCCCATTCTTCCGGTGGTACTTCACCAGTGAATTCAGGCGGTAGAATTGAAATATCATATTCGGTTGATTGTGCTTCAATAACCAGATCAGTTGCTACAAAGTCATGCTTGAAATCAACTTCTAGAATAACTTTTGTATTTGAACTGATGTACGAGATCATTGCATCGAACAAATCAAGGTCAACTGACCCTTGATCAATTTTAGAGCGAATGCCAATTTCATACATACCATGTCTTATTTCAATAACTTCTTTAGTTATATCAACGTCATAAATTGAGTTAATATTACCAATTAGTCCTAGTAGCTCTTCGTGATTTACCATTTGTTTATCTCCAACTACGGCTACCATGACATGCACTGTGACAGTTAACGTAAGATGCAGCGTCACTAATTGTGTCACTCCATGAACCGGTACTGTCTTCCCTTGTTGTAGGGGTTGATGCCAGGTATACCTGAATATTAATTACATCTGATTTGCCGTCTATTTTAATTGTTTCGGCAAATTTTCTAGATGATGAATGAAGTAAGTTTTTAGCTTGTTTGTTTGATAACAAAGTGCCTTTAAATGCTTCGACAAAATTTTGTGATACTTTTGAGCTATCAATATTAATTTCTTCTGAAGCTTGCGCTTGCTGAGCAAGCATACCAAGAGAAGCCATCATAACTGCTGACGATACTTTTTTCATTTCTAACCCTTATTTCTATTTTTATTACTATTTTTATTTTTCTACATAGAGTGAGATAATCCCGCGTACAGATTACATTACTACAAGCATTTCAATGAATTAATATATCATTTTTGAACCAAAAGTCACATATTTAAGTTTTTAACTTTTCATTTTTTTTAACCCATCAAAGAGCTTATAACCACCAGAACATTCTAGTGATTCATCCATCTTGTCCGATGCAAGACAACCCGATGAGCAAATCGGCTTAAACTGGCAAGATGCACAATCAACCTGCCGAATTTTTCGCTGAGCTCTAAAATCAAAAAACTTAACAACTTGACCACCAGCAACACTCTTATTATCAGACTCTGAATTAAGCGCTGTACAACCACCCTTGTATCCATTTGCATCAATTGTGTGAAACCGAGTGTCACATGCCCCTGATAGACAGCCATAGCCTCCAGACTCACCGTTTAAAAGTCTTTCTACCGATTCATTCATCCCATCTAAAGGCGACAAGTTAAAAGGTTGGTTGCTCTTTCTAGGCTTGTTACAATAAATCTTGTAGGTTTTTGCAAATCGAAGCATGAAATTGCTCCACTCAAGATTATCTACGCCAATCTTTTCCCAAGAATTTCTTGCATAGCCAGTTTTAGTTAATCGTTCAATATGGACATGACTAATCCCTTTATCTTCCATCATCTTAAAAAAGTTCATAGGATTTCTAAACTTATTAAAAAACACCTTTGTGCCAGTAACAACAAGATAAGGCTTAATCCCATCACTTAATAAAAGATCAATGTTTTTCCAAAACTTCATTTCAAAATCAAGATTAGTCTCTGGCTTTCCAGCTTTCATTAATCGGATTTCAGGATCCCACGACACACCAATTGACGAATCAAAAAAATCGCGGAAAATATCTCTCCAAGCTTCATTATAATTCATGAGATTAGTTTGAATTCCATGCTCTACTTTGAATTTAGCGTTCGCATTTATGTATGAGATAGCCTCTCGAAACCACTTTGCTCCCATTGCCGTAGGCTCCCCACCATGCCATTGTATAAGCACTTTCGAACCTTCCGGTGCAATCTTACTAATCTGATCAGGAACGCCGCGTATTTGCTCCATGGTCATTTTCTTAGGGTTTGCAGGAATGAAGCAATGCTCACAGTGAAGATTGCAGCCTTCAAATATTCTTAAGTAAACCAAATAATCGAAGTCCTCTGAACTTGTATTTCTTGGATCATTTTTATTAATTTCGATTTTCACGTTAAAACCCTTAAATTAGTTTCTCTTTAGCGTTAATTGGTTCGCCAAGAGGCTTAATGTAGTTTACTAATAAATCTTTATAAACAGGATTGCTCAATGCTTCTTTTATGTGAAGCAAATATTTTTTGTATCCAGAGCATTCTGTCTCTGATTCATTCAGTTTATTGTTTGCAATAGGACAGCCTGACTTGCACCATTTACTAAATTCACATTGGTTACAGTGATCTTCTTTATGGTAGCTATTTTGTATTCTTATCCATTGCTTTCTTTGAGGAGAAGAAATGAATCCAACGGCTCCCTCGGACACATTTGCAAATGAAGACTCAAAGCTTGTTCGGTCTGGGCAAGTATTTGTTGAACCATCAGGCTCTATTACTATAAATTCTCTTTGACACTTTCCACCCCATCGGTCTCCAGGCTGACCGAGCAGTACTCCTCTTATTCCTGCAGTAACAACATTTATCTGCGAAACACGCAGTCCCTGCTTAAGTCTGTCCAATACTGCATCAAAGACTTCGACTAAGAATTTAGAATGGTGAATGTTTTTTGTTGCATCCAATTTATCTGAACCAATGTCGCTGTATCTTTCAATATTAAAAGCTGGAAAGTCATTTTCTTCAAACCACTCAACGATAGCTTTACCGTGCCCAACTTCAAATCGGCTGGGCACCATAGATGGAACGATGGTAAAACCTTGTTTTCGAGCTTTGTTAACTCTTTTCAGCCAAACATTTTTATAACTATCAGTGCTCTTAGCTATTTTTCGTTGAGTAAAATCAATACTGGATCCTAAAAAAGAATCAAACCGCGTTTTTATTAAATGATCCCATGTTTCTTTATATGGAATCATTGACGTTTGTATCCCTTGTGTATATTTGTTTGGCCCTATTTCTTCATCTAAAATAGAAATAGCATGCTCGTACCACTCAGGGCTAAGCATCATAGGCTCACCACCATGCCATATGATATGCAGGGAGTCTTGCCCCTCTTTTTTTGCCAAATCCATTAGAAGCCTTGCAGACTGTCTCAAAGTATCATCTGACATTGAAAGTTTATTTGCTCTGACCTCAACGGAGAGGTAGCAGTGGTCGCAATCAACTGTGCAATAATTGGTTGGCTTAATATAGGCTGTAAGAGGCATATTTAAACCTCTTTGATAGTAATGTTTGCAGCTTCAGGATGTTTGTCAAAAAAGCCGTTATTAATCGCTTTAGAGCGAACTATTTTTCTAACAGTTGATGGTATGAACCCCATCTTCTTGATAATGCCATCGGCTTCACCATTCAAAATAGAAATCTTCATTCTGTCAAACACCATTTTCCAAGACTGACAATAAAAGAATTTTCCACCAAGACCCTGTTCATAAAGCTCAGCATCACGCATGCATCCGCCTTCACACTCTTCGTAGTGTCGGCACTCTTTGCAAGACATAGGTAAATCAAATTTTCTTCTTTTCATTAATTTAGCGGGATAAGTATTCATCATCTCAACACCAAACTTTTCTTCACTTGACGGTTTTTTATGAAAATTAACAATTTGTTTTTTCTTCTGCGTCGATATCCACCCTTCCAATAAATTCCCGTATCGGTAATCTGGGTTTTTTAAGTCTCCAAATTCACCACAGTTATAAATATCACCATTAGGATCAATAGATATAAATTTACCACCACAAGAGTTTGTCCAAGGGCAAAAAGAGGTTGTTGTATCAAAGCATTTAAGAAACATCTGATCTAACGGGGTAATTAGAAAGTTTGGTAAGTCTGTCATCCACTTGTTATACAGCTCATTAAGCATATTGCCGTAAGTAACTGGATCAATAGCAGGCCCTGCATCTTTTACTCGGCCAGCAGGATAGCGATAGTTATATCTTAGAGAAAATGATTGTTCGCCCCTGGCTTTAGATGTTTCATACATCTTTAAGGCGTAATGTGCCGTTTCTTCAGTGTAAGTGCCGATAACAAGCGGTCTAAACCCATCCCTTTGGACATTTTCCATCTTTTTATAGAACTGTCTAGTGTAGGCTTCTGTACTGCCTTTAATTGTTCTATTTTGAGCGTCGGGATCATAACTTGTAGAAATCTCCCCACCGAAGACATCTTCAAAGACTTTTTTCCACTTATTTGTAGTATAAAGCAATAGATTAGATTGAAGAGCAAACTTTAAGTTTGGCTTTATTGATTTTGCATATGCTGCAGTTTTAACATAAAAATCTGGACCAAGTAGCATAGGTTCGCCACCGTGCCAAATCCAGGTCGCATTTTCTGAAACTTGCGGGTGTATACGATCAAACATAACTTTGAACTGTTCAAAGCTCCAGCCACCTTCATGATCGGGGGGTGTACTGCAATACGAACAATCAGCATTACAGTCTTTTGTAGGTTTTGCGATAATAACAGTAATCATTATTTAATATAGCCTAATTTTAAGTCCAGCTACATAATATAATACTTTTTGTGTAAAATGGCAATGTACATTAAAACGTGTACATTGCCATAATCTATTATTTTACACTATAAAAAAGTCACTATTCCTCAGATGCACCGCCATTTAAGTTCTTCGCTCTTTTCTTGTCTCTAATACTTTCTTTAAGAGTAGAGCCGAGACCACTACCAGCGTTTGACATGAAACTCTTAGCATCTGACTGACTGCCCTCAACCATCCCGCCAATATCTCCTTCACCAAAGCTTCGGCCAACACCGCTGCTAAACCAATCCAATATTTGCTCAGGTAACTTATGCATGATGCTTACTAGCATTTTACATAACTGAAACGAGGTCGTTGTATAAAGTATAACAACAGCAACAACATCAATCGGACCACCAGAAAGAACGTGTTCTGCTGTCTCAAAGAAGAATTGATTCATAATACCAAATGAGATACCTGAAATGGCAACTGCAGCAATCAATCCGATAATCATAAGTGATGGTTTAAGTACCGCCATCGCTAAGAGCTGCATTGCTCTTTCTAATCTCGTGCCTGATATACCATCACCCTCTGGTGTTGCCATCAAAATAATAGCCAGTGGTGCAGCAATAACCGCCTCTACAACAGTAATCAAATATCCTGTCACCATCATTATCCAGGTCACAACTGGCAAGAAAGGAATTAAGTATGCCAAAATAAATCCTGAGCCTGCAACAGACATGGCAACAAGTACAATACTCGCTATTGTAAATTTACCAACACCATAAATAAATCCGCCTATTGCGCCACCACCAAAGAAACCGGCAACAGAATCTTTAAGTCCGTTATTGGTCGCCTCTATAGCACCATTTGTGAGCGCTGCAGTTGTCCATAAAGCTAATGAATAATTGTTTAATGTAACACCGATGCTCGATACAGTTTGGAAAGGAGAGGTTAGTTCGTTTCTTCCTCCATCAGAATCTGTGCTAGATGCAGGAGAGCCATCAGCAAGCAGGTTTATGATCCATATTGCCATTTCATTGGTTGTGCTACGTAACTCGCCGTCATCTGGCTCACAGCTTCTACCTGATTCACAAAGTGCATCAACTTTAGACCCACCAATTAAAATCTGATCATTATCGGTCTCAGCTTGCTCCATTCCGTCAACTGTAAACAGAGCCGAAAGTGCTTTCATTTGTGTGTAGTCTTGCATCGCATCTTCACAAACGTCTTTCGTGCCATAGTCCGCTTGGTTAAGATTACATACGCCATATCCAGAAGCATTAATGCCGTCAATAAGCGTATTTAATGCTTTCTGGCCCATCATACTAATAGAATTGACCTCGTAGAACCAAACGCCTGCTTTACCCCATCCGCCTTCTTTGATTTCTTCCTGCCATTGCTCCGTTAACGTTTCATTTTCAACAATGTTTTTATTAATATTATATTCTAAAGAATTTGCAAATGTTTCTGTTGCTGAATAGAACATATCAAATGCAGCATCATACATCGTGATATAAGTGCCACTATCCTCGTTCTTTACTTTATCCTCAACAATAGATGTGATCACATCCATATCATTTCCAAGACTAGACAATATTTCGATATGACTTGAGATAAGTTCAGATATAGCAGACTTGCTTGACTGAACAGCCGTATTGATAATTTCTCTTTTGTAACCAACATCAAGCACTATATCATCACCAACACTATCATCATCTTCTGGAAATTCAATTTGACCACAGCTACCACTTGGCCCGAATACGACCTTAATTACATCATCTTGTTTCACGGCACTTGCCAAGCTTGTTGCTGAAGCAACAAAAGACTCTGATGATGACGATGACGTCGATGCACTAATCACTTTAGAAACATGAGAAAAGTAGTCATCGTCAGTTTTGGTCCACACTTTTGCCACGACAAAGTCACTTGAACTAAAATATCCACCTTTCACGTTACTTGCATATGAGATATACCTGTCGGTACAGGCAAGCATTCTGAATATGTCTGCAGAAGGTTTAACCCCTACTTGCATGCTGACAGACTTTGTTGATGGGCTAAGTAGGTTATCTACACTGTTATCCCAAAGGACTGTAGCCGCGTTTGAACCCAAAATAATAACCCACAGTATGAACATTTGAGCGAATGAAAAGACGCCCCCTCCAACACTTGAGATTGGCATGATCATAAAAAAACCTGCTGAAGTCCTAATAGGAACCCATACAGAGCTCCACTGCTGGCCTAAAGCTTGTCCTGAATGTGCTGTATTTAATGCACCACCAATCATCACATAGTAGACAATAATCACACCCAAAATCATCGCTAATATACTGGTATAACCTACTGCCTTTGATAGTAAGGTAATATCCGTACTATCTTCATAGCTACTATCCCATGGTGCGAAAATGAAATCACCGAACATCTCATAAAGCCAGTAATGTACGAGCTCTTTATCGTCGCCGCTGAAATCAATATCCATCGATGTTATCGAGGTGACAATTTCAGTTACATCAGAATCGTCGTCATCAGCCATTACAACTGGGGACGAGATAGAAAAGGCAGTGATCATCAATAATGATAAAAACCTTTTTAATGACATTAAATTAAACATTTTAACTTGTTCCTTTACTTGCAATATTTAATGGAAAAAACTCTTTCCAATTAATCTCCACTTCATTCACGAAATCAGAAAAGTAAAGAGGTATGGGCTTATCTCTAATGCCCCATCTTTCAAATACGTATCTTGCTCTCCATGCAATAAAGGCAGTTTTAAAGCACGTACACCCAACGATTAATAAACCACAAATAGCGAACCCAGCATGAAGTATCGATGTACTGGTTAATACTTCAAATAACATGAATAAGAAAAATGAAATCGACAAGTAACTAACAACCATGACCCCTTTATACCTTTTAATAAAATCATCTTTAGTAACAAGAGGAGAAACTGCAGGGCCTTCTTTATTTGCATTGTTTTTAGAAATAGATTTAGCTTCTGAAATCGTGTTTTTGTATTCCATCTTAAGTTTGAGGCTAGATTTTGCTTGGTCTTTATACTGCTCTAATAAACTCATTTTTTTACTCCGCACATAAATAAGAGATCCCTGATAACCAAGATAGAAAACAGCCGAATTGAAGTATATTCATCACGGCACATCCACCAACAATATGCCAAAATGCAGGAGCAAAACTGCTTCCCTGTTGTTGGTTACTTAGCTGACCCGCTTCTTTAATTAGGTAAATTCCTCTCAGGAACCCAAAAAGACCGACCAGGTAAATCATCCCCATTAGTGTGGTAAACGTATCGTCTGAAATATACTCACCAAGAAATGTTCCTGAAATATCACTTAAATCATCTGACAACTTTGTGCTAACTGACAGCATCGTACTGTTAGTCGCCCAGTCACTATCACTAGAGAATGAATTGACTGTCCATGCATAGACTTGCGATGGAATAATTAAAAAAGTGCCAGATACTATTGATGAAACACAAACACCCAGAGGATATTGCGATGGATTTTCCGCTCTCGCATAAAGCCCGTAAATTCCTGATACAAAGAACACTAGCCCTATCATTGTTCCGCCAGACACCAAAAACTCTGCAATAACGGTCACACCTGATGAAGACGACAAATAAGCATCATCAGCAAGAGCAAAGCTAGAGAAAAAAAGTAATGGAATCGATTTTATTATTTTTATAATTACCATTTTCATTATCTTAGTCCACTGGGTTAATTTTTATCGCCAATCCCGTTGCTTCCAATGCTTCCATTCTTAATTGCTGTTTGTAACTTAATACCGACATATGAACTAAAAAAGAGTCCATTACGGCCACTTTTCTTAATACTTCACTTGGATATACAGAGTTTTTATTGTCTTCATCTACATTTTGAAGTGTAGCCATCCAGCTTGTGCTTCCAAACCTATCTTCATCGAAATCTGATATAATATGTAAAGGCGCCATTAATGGAGAAGTTCCTGAAGTAGTAGAACTTGTTCTCATTAACGCAATCTCATTTAATGAAGAAAATGCGAGTCCTTTAACTGCCTCTTTTCTCATTTCATTAATTAAAACTGCAGAATCTTCAGAATGCTTACCAGACTGCTTAAGTGTAGGCCTAACTCCTGTCACCAATCTTACAAACTGTTTAACTGCAGATGCCTGATCGTATGTATAAGTATCAAGTGTGCCAGCACCAACTAGAATGCTAGACCTTACACAAAGTGTTTTGTTAATTGGCTCTTCGTCATCACCAAGATTGTCTGTATCAATAAGAGACTCACACTCTTCAATAAAGTCATCAACAATATCTTGTCTTAGCTCAATCTGATCAGCTACATCAGTCATAAACTGGCAGTTTTCTTCGACATGATCATCCATATCAGTCTCAGCTTCACTCTGGGCACTACATTGTGCAGTGCTTTTCATAGCCTGAAGCGAAATCGTACTAGTTGCATCTTTATCTGGAATTGACTGTTCGATAATTTCTATATTTTGAATTTCTTCGAGCGCACTACCACTTCTTACAATCATGTTAGAAATAGCATTGTTATCATTATCAATCCCAAGCTCAGAAAGCATTGATTGAAGATCTAAGTCTGCCATCATAATAGCTTTTTGCTCTGCCCAAGAGTAAGCAGAAGCAATATTCCCTGCAATATTCTCAGTTAAGTTTGCGGCATCTGTTGTAGGAATTAAGGCAAAAGAGCTTGAAGAATATCCTATTGTTGACAACGTAAGTGCTGCATAAAGCAATGTACTTTTAGATTTTATAAATTTCACTTTTGAAACCCCGCTCTTGTGTTTGAAACCAAAGAATTTCTTGCTTCTAACAAATTAATTGTAGGCACTCTTTGACCTGATGATTCTGCAACTTCAAAACCTGGAGTTTTAACTAAAAATGATGCCAGTTTATTGCTTGATTCAATTAAGAGTTTTTGTTCTTCTTTTATCTTATAACTCCCCATTACTGACAGAGTTTCTGCTCTAGAATGAGGGTATGACACTTGATCAAATTTCATAGTTTTATCTTATTATTCTTATTTTTCAGAGTTTCTAGTGTTGACTATTAATTTGGTATATATTTTAACGTATTTTAATACTTGTGTCAGTAGATAGTCAAAATAAAATATGACATAATTTAATAATATGTGCATAAATGGCAATTATCAAACGAGATAATTTAAAAGCATTTAAGAGGATTAAAATGAGTAGTAAGCTTAACGAAAATTTACTTACACCAAAATACCAAAAAGAATTCTGGAGCAATATCTCTCCAGATATTCGTCGGTTCTTAGATGACTTTGAGTCAAAAGAAGATTGGACTTACACTTATGCTGAAATACCAGAAGCGTTTCAAGAAATATCTAAAGCGCTTCCTAAATTTGCTAGACATAAAATCAATATGGATAACACAGAAAAGACCCGCGACATTATTCAGAAAATAACCGTCATACTTGCAGCCATGCCATTAAGAGAATCAATTTCGGCAATTTCATGGCTGGACAGGGATATCTCTGATGAAACGGAAATTGGATGGGCTGTTGCTATCTATATGCAAGCCGCTCAAGTTGCTTTATTTGACAAAAGCGATCCTGATTACAAAGAATGCAAGATCCTGTATGACAGGGTTAGAATCATGCTTCACTCAAGGCATTCGAGCCTTTTGTTTACTCAACTACGTTTTATCGGAGAATAAGAATGAAAACAAGAAACATAGCGGTGTTACTGCTCTCGTCATTAATAATTGCGCCAGCAATTGCCGAAGAATGTGCCGATGATTCCGATTGGGCCGCACAACTAGAAGCAAGAAAAGTGGAAATCCAAGACTCAGTAGAAAGTCAGATTGATACTGATGTAGACGTTACTGACAGTGCACTACTCTATGAAAACTCTGACTCTTCATGCGACCTAGGGTTTTCTATGCCTGGGCTACCTGACATTGGACTTGGCATTAGTAGTATTGACGCCTGTGAACTCCTTACCTCTGTTACAAGTGATATGGTCTCAGAACTAAATGATGAGTTGCAATCAGAGTTAGATGACACATTAGCAAGCGTTGTTGGCGATACTGACTTATCAGTTGATATTGATCTCGAAGATGTTGCTGAAGATGCAATTACTGGCGAATAGTAATGAAAAACATATCTGTTTTTATTGAGTCTTCAGGAAAGAAAAACAAAGTTAAAAGCCTATTTGAGGAAATAGGTTTCAATAACGTTAAAGTATATCCAACAAAGGGAAGATTATTCGATCTTCCCTCTGATAAATATGCAATTGATGACAGTGACTTTTCTGTTTTTTCAAGGACTCCTCTCTCCGAGAGGAAAGTAACCGAGATGTCGTCCGCCCTCTCTGAGTCCGATGTTGTTTTTTTGGTTACTGATAATGACATAGAGGGTGAAATCATCGCCCATGATCTAACCGTTATTGCAAAAGATAATCTGAGCATAAGCTTGAATACGCCGGAACTGGAATTCTACCGCCTTAAATTAAAAAGTTTAACCAAAAGAGGACTGGAGGAAGCACTTAGTGAATCTAACTCAGTAAATGATTCAGTTGTTGCTGGTGGATTAGCAAGAAGAATATTTGACAGATATCTAGGATATAATTTCTCAAAATCAGCTTATACTGATAATGAAAGAGCATACATAGGAAGAATTGTGACTCCTGTGATTTCGAGCATTGAAAGTGAAGAATGCGTTAAAGCCTGGATATCAACTCCAATTGATTGTGAAGGAGAGCGATTCGACCTTAAGCTAAAGGTCTATCCTGATGAAATCGATTTAGCAAAGGACTTCTTTAATTTCATACCAGACATAGAAAAGCCCGAAATAGTCGTCTTTAATGAAGAAGAATTAGAAGATGATGCAAAAGTTTGGAATGGGACTGATGCGCTTATTGCACTGTCTTCTGCACTGGAAATGACTGTGGATGAGGCATCAACAGTGCTGCAAGAATTATACGAAGAAGGAAAAATAAGCTACCCAAGAACTGATGCCTTTTATTTAAGTAAAGAAACAGTAGAATCAATGAAAAAGATGGCTAATGAGTTCGGCGTAGCTGGGTTTGATGATGAGTTTTTTCAACAAAAAGCTGAAGAAATGAATAAAATCAATACTCGGAGACAAGATGCTCATGAGGGAATCTCTCCTTTAGAATCACTGATTGATATTTACGCACCCTTATCCTCACTTGGCAATAAAGAACAGGCACTATCTCTTATTATTAGAAATACACTTCGCGCAGGCCAGAAAGAAAGAAAAATAATTAAAAAACACGCTTCTTTTACTTCAAGCAAATCAAACTCTGAATTGAACTCCATTCTATCTCGATTTAGATCTGAGCCAATTATAGAAAGAATAGAAAGCAAAAGTAGCAACGGGCCAATTTCAATTATCTTAAATGAAACAAAACCTTTTGGATCCATGTTAAACACGGCAAAGAACAAACAGTCATTGATGAGAGTTCTAAATAATGACGAAATGGTACTAAGAAGAATAAGAGAATTAGGCTTAGGCAGGCCAAGTACGGATGCATTACACTCAACTAAAATAGCATCAAGACTAATGACGCCAAGTGGCAAGCTAAACAAAATTGGTGAATTTTCCTGCCGTCAAGCACGGGAATTTACACCGAAACTAATTAGTCCTGAAGTGTCAAAAAAAATAGAGGACACACTACACTATGGCTCAGGCTCTATTGACGACAAAATAAACAAAGCAATTCTTTTAGCCGGAATAGACAAATTCTTTACAAAAGATAAATTGTCGAATGAGCATTCTTTGGATGCTTCAGAACTGGATGAGACACTTCACCATGGCTTCTAAACCCAACAAATCAAACTTGACTAAAACGCAAAGTTTTATTAAAGTATATCGTCAATTACAGAAAATAGGTAACACCAACAATGATGTCAAAATCTAATCCTTTAGCTTTTTTAGGAAGCTTAAAGCTAGCAAATCAACTGCAAACTGAATTAGGGAAAGTAGTAAAGAAATATCCAGAAGAACGCCTATTTAAGGCACTTAATGATGACGAAGAAACAGTGAAGTTTGCACATGAAGTCCATGCTCAGTTGCCAATTCACCTTAGAAAACTAGCTCCTGCAGATAAAATCATACCGATCATTATTGCTGCGAAACCTAACCTGCTTAAGCGCAAAGGCGCAAAGAAGAAAATGTCTAAAGCCGCAGCCAAATTCGCTTAATATTTCTCTAGCTTTATAACCAATTAAAAGACAAGATATACTTGTCTTTTTTTTTACGGGCCATCTTTATGAGCAGCAAACTAAACCTTCCTGATAACTTTGGCTATCTTGACACAGAAACAACAGGCTTATCCGCGTCCGATCAAGTTATTGAAATATCTTTAATTAAGAGATCAGGTGAAATTTTATTTAACAGCAAAATAAAGCCTTCAGTTCAAATTAATCCTTTTGCTCAAAAAGTACATAAAATTACAAATGAAGACCTTGAGCATTCTCCATCATTTTTAGATGTTTATGAGGAGCTTAATCGACTTGCAGGTGAACTAGACACCATCTACGCATACGGTGAAGTATTTGACCGGAGATTACTGTTACAAACCTACACAGCTAATAATCTAGAAATGCCTAATTTTAATCTCGTGTGCGCACATAAAATGGCGCTAAAGTGGATGGCAACCAATGGCTTTAATACCTCAAAAAGTAATTTAGATACCTTTGCACAAGCAGCAGGTGCAAATACAGATGGTATAGATAGACACCGTTCATTAGGCGATTGCCTTTTAATGAAAAGAAGCTTCGACTCAATAGAAAGTGGCCACAGCATGGGCATAAGCTCAGTTTCCAGTAGCCAACCAAGCCCTGTCCAGACTAGTACCGACATAAAATCTCACATCAAGAACTCAATAGATGAGTGCTTTTATGACGGAATTCCTTTCGATGAATACAACAGAAAACTGAATAATAAAGGAGTTAAAATAATACCCCTTATTTCGAATTCTGATACACCAACCTTAAATGCTTGTTACTACTCATACAATAAAGTAAGAATACCTGGAAGCAAAGTAGGTAAAAAATATTCTGCACCGGCACTAATTAAAAGGGGCTTAGATTTCAACCATTCGTCACACAAAGAGCTGATCATTAATTTATTCTTAAAAGGAAAATTAGAGGAGCAGAAAAATCTTCTTGAAGAAATAGGAGAAAATATTATTGGCGAAAACTTTAAAAACATAATAAACATAACCTGGCCCTTAAAATCAGTATATGAAATAAAGCAGAGATCGAGAGTGCTCGATACAAAGGTAAATGCCGTTTTCAGTTCTTTTGACAACAAAAACAGTCCAACTCATTATGGCCAGTTCGCAATCGATGAAAAAAACCCTAATTCCATTAAATTAAAAGAGCTAAAATATAATGAAATTAAAATATCCCTCATTTATGCAGATCATCTTAGCGACACCCCTTCATCTAGCCTGGTAAGCATTGACGGCATAGAAACATCTGTTGAAGGTGAACGATGTGTAAGTAAATCTCTTTCATTATTAAGCGAAATTGACTCAGAAATTGCATTGAATTATTTTAAAGGAAATATAACTTCGGAAATAATGACGGCGAAACAAAACTTATTTTGTGACTTTTTAGGCAATAAGTTAATTTCACTCCCTAGATTTATTGAAAGCTGTTTTGCGGATAAATGTTCGTTATACCCAAGATTCAAAAGCTTAATTACAGAAAATAGCCTTGAATCTAGAATAGATTATAAATAGTAAAAAGATAGTTCGTCAAAATAATGGTCTTTTAAATTTTTGCCTTTCTTAAAAAACAACGACAGTCTTACCTTATCCTCACTTCATTAGTTTTAGTTTGTTTAAATAAAGCATTATTGTAAATTCAATTAAATATAAGAAAAACCATGACAAAAATCTAAAGTTTGAGGTTTATTCCATTCAATAAAGTTAAAATCCGGCTAAATTCACCTCTAAAATAACGCATAAATCATATTAAGATCCTTTAAATATTGATAATTGTTAATATTTATCTTTTTATTCTTATTTTTATAAAAATAATAAACATAAATATGCATTTAAAAACAATGCCTTAAAAGAAACACTTAATTATTTTAAATATTAAATCTTTTAACTCTTGTCAATTTTATTAAAAAAAACCTATAATATGAATATAAATTGAATTAAAACATTTTTAAGTGAGGTCCAGATGCGAATTATTAAAGAACTTATATTGGAAATTATGGGCGATATGGCCAACGAGTTCAAAGGGCAAACACTAAGCGGTAAAGAAATTGCTGATCTTATGGAAGGCTCAGATGAAGACACAATCTTCAGAGTATTAGAAGAACTTATCTCAGCTAAAAAACCTCTACTAAAGAAACAAGATGGCGAGTTTATTTTTTGCGGTACAAATGAAGATTTAAAAAACCTAGACAACCCAGATTTATACGAAAAAGCCGAAGCACCGAAAGAAGACGCGGCAGTCTACGGACTGAATATTCCTGAGAATTTATTTTCAGGCAAAAAACCAACAAACAAAGAAGGCGACATACTTTCTCCTTACGCAATAATTGCTGAAGAATTCAATAAAGGGAAAAAAATTATCCCTGAAGGTATTCTTATTCAATTAACCGGCTTTGATGAAAAGTTATTCGCTTCTATTACTAAGAAAATGATTTCAGATGGCGCATTAGACGTATTGGGCACTGAGCAATTCGAAGATTTTGATGAGCCTGCATATAAGTCGACACCTAAAACAAGCAGTTACTTAGGATACACCGTCTCTCCTACTGACATACCTAAAGCATCAAATAAAGTTGCTGCAGATGAGTCTCCTAAGAAAAAAGAAGTTGCTGCAACAACTGGCAAAACAGCTAAAAAGCAAAAAGAAGCTGTTAGTACTGACATCATAGATATCGATAAGGCTTTAAACGAGTACTCTAAAGCAAAAGATTTCATGGAATTCATGATCATTTCATTCATGAAACCAAAAGAGCAATACAGTAAACACGGATTGGCCAGTGAGTTAGCCGATAAGTTAGAAGGCAAAATTTCAAAATTCGGTAACCTTGGTAAAGGCCGATTTGCTAGTGCGATAGATAAAATGGCTCAAGAAGAAAAGCTATCAGTGAAGAATCACAAGAAAAGTGTAAGATTTTCTCTTCCTAAATCACTTGTGGTAGAAAAAGAAGCGAAGAAAGAAATAAAATCTAATAAAACTAGTGAATTAAAAGTTTCTGCTAATATAGATTTAGAAAATAAAAACGAATTAACTTCTAAACCTGAACCTGAACCTAAGGCTAAGGCTAAAGTTATTCAACCAGCTATTTCAACTAAAGAAGAAAATACACCAGAACCTATTAAAGCTTCTGCTGATCAACCTAGTGAAGATAAACACCCTAAAGAAGAAGCTAAAGTAATAGCAGCAAGCAACTCTGATATACCGTCTGCAGATCACCCTGCATACAATTTATCAATTCTTGTTAAAGCGGCTCAAATCACTGGCAACATTGACATAGACTCGCTAGCTAAAGAGCTATCATCGATGATGAGCAAGATTTCGAACCCAGCAAAAGACCAAAGTGAAAAGATTAAATCACTTCAGAGCAGAGTTGATAAGCTGGAGTCAATAGGACGCCAATTACAAGAAGCTTAATTAACGTAATGCACCAACAAAAAACCCGGCCACTCATAGCCGGGTTTTTTTGTAATAACTCTACGCATTAATAACAAATATCAAACAGCACAAATGTGCTTGATGCCGACAACTTCACATATATGTTCCAGGTTGTTCACAACATATTCCCTTCTAATAGGGCCCCAATCTTCGATTGAGTAGAAG
This sequence comes from Psychromonas sp. SP041, assembly GCF_000470315.2. Taxonomy (GTDB): domain Bacteria; phylum Pseudomonadota; class Gammaproteobacteria; order Enterobacterales; family Psychromonadaceae; genus Psychromonas. The sequence continues at coordinate 90,599 of NZ_CBRF02000001.1, read as the reverse complement.
CCAGTCTTTCTAGCTCCATTGGCTATGCACTTAATATCAATATTAGACAATGATTTTAATGAATCCTGAATTGTCCGCGTATACATTCCTGTACAGCTTTCTATCTTAGGTACAGTATTGGTGCCAGTATCAATCAAATAAGCGATCAAAAGCTTTCGATAGAAGCTAATTTGCGGTTTTTGATACACAATTTCATTAGTGTTAGTCAATGGTACTTCCTTTAGTTAATTTAAGGCGAGTCAAACTAAATCATTAAACCCTTTTTCTAAAGTAATAACCAGTTCGGCCTTCTAGTTTGTGGCGCTGGTAACCTACTCGGTTCCCTATGGTATTCAAAGACTCACTTAGTTTCTTAACTACCGTTTCGGATTTTCTTTCTGATGCGCCAGACTCAAGAGCAGATCTATAAAGGCTAGTCTTGCTTGCACTCTCTCCGTTAAGCTCATCAAGTTTATCCTGAACAAACTTACCATACAAAAAACCTCCTGAACGACCCATATATCCAGCACTCATTAAACCTCCGTTAAAACTATCAATTAAAAACAATTAGCCATCTCACCATCAAACAGTCAGTACCGCCACTTAATATAGCACATTATAACACACTACTGGCGTAGTTTAAAATAGTCCAGCTTACTAGATACTAAAAAAAGAAGGAGAAATTGAAATCAAATAAAGCAAGAAACTATGTAGGTCAACAAGCAAATGCTTGTTTATTATCATAAAAACACAATAAATCACTAGCTTAATCCGTCCAATCTCATATACCGTATATAGATTATGATATAATATTAGTGGGAGAGGTTGCTGTCCAAAGGAAGTAATTGATTTTTAAAATAGGAAGTAGTGTGATATTCAAAAATAAAAAGATAGGACTATTGACGGTCCTGGGCATAGCCGAACAATCTACATATCGATTAGAAACAAGAACGAAATGCTGGGTTAGTAAATGCCAATGCGGCTCAAAAGTAATTAAAACGAATGTAGATCTTAAAGAAGCTGAACAACGAGGCATAAAAGAACACTGCGGCTGCCTTCATAAGTCAAAATACGATTCTCTAGCTGGCCTAAAATTTTTTAGCGTAACAGCGATCATTAGAACATTACCTATTACTGATAATGCAGGTAAAAAGAAAGCTACGTATTTTTGTAAGTGCGACTGTGGTTATGAATTTAATAGAGATGCAGCTAATTTACTGGGTCATATTAAAAACCCTTGCCCTAAGTGTCCATAAAGAGTGGTCAAAGAATAAGAAAATAGGCTCTCATACTTATTGTCCGCATTATTCGCAAACAATAAGCTGAGAGGTCACTAATCAGGCCGCGTGGTACTCTTTAACGGGCGGACTAATCTTATTAACACTTTCAGAAGTAATTGTTATTTTCTTTAAATTACTTTCTGAAGGAGCAGTAAACATTACCTCTTTTAACGTTTCTTCCATGATCGCAGTTAAGCCACGAGCACCTGTTTTATTCTTCGTTGACGTCTCAGCAATCTGAAGAATTGCATCCTTTTCAAATTCAAGTTCTACATCATCAAGCTTAAGAAGATACTTATATTGATCAACAATTGAATTCTTAGTGTTAAGAAGCACTTCGACTAACTGCTCCTTTGAAAGCTCATCCAATGCAACCTTAACCGGTAGTCGACCAATAAGCTCTGGAATTAGTCCAAACTTTGATAACGTATCATTTGTCACATGTGAAAGTCTGTCCGATACGCCTTGAATCGATTCTTTTGATTTAACATTTTGGCCAAAGCCAATGCCAGAATCATTCTTTTCTTTATCCAGAATTTTTTCTATTCCTGCAAAAGAACCGCCGCAAATGAACAATATGTTCTTTGTATCAACATCAATCATCGCACCACCAGGAACCTTTCGGTTGCCTTCAGACGGGACAGAAACAACTGTGCCCTCAATTACCTTTAGAAGCGCCTGCTGAACACCCTCACCACCAACATCTCGAGTAGTAGAACGATTCTCAGAACCTCGACTTAACTTATCAATTTCATCGATGTAAACGATACCTCGCTCTGCTCTCTTCGGATCAAAGTCGGATTTTTGTAGAAGCTTTTTAATAATCATTTCTACATCTTCACCAACATAACCAGATTCGGTTATTGTGGTCGCATCAGCAACAGCAAAAGGAACGTCTAACATTTCCGAAATTACTTCAGCTAATAGCGTTTTACCTGAACCTGTTGGGCCTATAATCAATACATTACTTTTATTTATTTTGATTTCAGAGGCTTCGTTCGCCTTAAGTCGCTTATAGTGATTATAAACGGCAACAGCAATTGATTTTTTAGCATTTTCTTGGCCAATTACATATTGGTTTAAGTTTTCAAAAATCTCTTGTGGTGTTAACGAAGATTTTGATTTATCGCCTTCTTCATCTTCTTGCTCTGAAATAATAATAGAATCACAAAGAGCGACACATTCATTGCAGATCTGAACCCCATTACCAGTAATTAGTTTTTTCACTTGTAGATGTGATTTATCACAAAATGAACAACACAATTTTTCTTCTTCGTTTGACATACCATAGCCTCTTCTAAATTATAGATATAATATAATGACTATATTCCTTAATGTCAAACACTTAAAAAATAAATCCTTTATTTATTATATACTTATTTAAACAACCATTTCTTGTTCAATGTTTTTCTTAAAACTTTCTAGGCTATGACTAGATGCCCAATCTTTACCTATATCGGCATCTGCTACCAAAGGAACAACTAACCTAGCCGAACTTTCCATTATCTTCTTTGCAATCAAAGGAAAAGTATTTTGTTCGCTTTTATCAACATTAAAAACCAATTCATCATGAACTTGGATTAACATTTTTGACTTTAAATTATGTTCAGAAATATGCTCCATTATACGGTTCATTGCTAACTTAATAATATCTGAGGCAGTGCCCTGCATTGGCGCATTAACTGCCGCCCTTTCTGCTCTCCCCCTATCTGCTTGATTACTGCTGCGGATATTTGGATGAAATTGCTTTCTTCCAAAGAGTGTTTCTGTATAACCTTTTTCACGAGCCAGCTTAACTGAGTGATCAATATATGTTTTAACACCTGGAAAAACACTAAAGTAACTATCTATAAATCTTGTTGCTTGTTCAGGACTACAATCTAATTTTTTTGACAATCCAAACGGAGTCATCTTATAAACAATCCCAAAGTTTATTGCTTTAGCATATCTTCTTTGCTCTCCGGTTATTTCAGACGGAGGAATATTGAATACTTTAGAGGCCGTAATGAGGTGAATGTCGGCTCCTGAGTTAAATGCCTCAATAAGTGCTTCATCCTTACTAAGGTGAGCTAAAATCCTTAATTCCATTTGAGAATAATCTACTGCTAAAATAAACCCATCCTCCAATGCAGTGAAAGCTCCCCGTAACTTTCTCCCTTCTTCGCTTCTGATTGGAATAGCCTGAAGGTTTGGGTTTCTTGATGACAATCTTGATGTAGATGTCACGTTCTGCATAAAGTTAGAGTAGATCTTTGTCTCCCCTTTATCTAAAAGCAATAGGTAAGGTGAAACATAGGTACTCATAAGTTTATCTAATTTTCGGTACTCAGAAATCATTGGAACTGTATAATGAACATCATGTGCCTTAGATAAAACCTCTTCTGCAGTGCTTCTCTCAGAACCTTTTTTGCTTTGCTCAGGCACTTTTAATATATCAAAAAGATATTTACCCACATCAGCAGGCTTGCTTAATTGGATTGTTTCCTTTGCAGTAAAGTTAATCTCATTTTGTATTTTATTAATTCGGACTTTCAGATCTACTTCGAAATCCTTAATTTTATTCACATCTACATGAACACCCTCTTTTTCCATATTAAAAAGAGTTTTAATTAAAGGAAGCTCAAGTTTTTCAAATATATATCTAGATCGCCCATCTTTATTTGCTATCAAATAAAGCATTTTATTCAACCTGAGTATTAAATCAGAAGATTCTCCAGCGACTCTAATTTTATCTTCTTCACTAGCCGCCTTTAAGGATGTTTTTACATTAATACCAAGAAAGTCTTTTGACAGGCCTGTGTACCGAGTTTCTTTGTTAGATGTATCAATGGTGTAGGCCAAGATAGCTGAATCAGAAACCAAATTATTTATCTCAAATCCGTTTCGATTAGCCCAATGCATTAGTGATTTCGCGTCATGGGTAACAATCTTTTGCTCTTTATTCGACAGAATGTCTTTCACTAAACTCATATTATCTGGGCTCGTAATATTCAGTACATATGACTCGCCGTTTGTTATTGAAAATGCACAAAAGTCTCCTGTTCTTGAGAAAGAAATTCCTTTGCCATCAATTAAATTATTAGCAAAGCTATGACGACCTGCTTCTGAGTTAACTTCAATAGAGTAAGTTATATCGCTCCCAAGGTTAATCTTTGGTGTATGTTTCTTTCTTAAATCATCAGGTAACCATTCAAAAAGTTTATTTTCAATATAAATTTGGTTAAGATTTTCTTCGTTAACTGGCGCACGAGATACTGATGAAACAGGGATTGCATCATAAAATGTCTCTATACTAGAGTAATCGCAAATAGCTCTTTGTCTCATGATATCGTCTGACTTCATGCTAACTAAAGAACCCATTACTTTATTAAGCTTATCGGTATTCTTAATAATTGACTGCAGGTCGCCATACTTTTTTAACCAATCGATTGACATTTTGTGGCCAACGATTGTTTCAATGCCAAAATCTGGATCGCCAGACATAGCTACAAAATCTTTAATCATAGAGGCTTCTATACCCATAATTGACTTTAAAGAAGACTCAGTAATTATATCATTTGTATCAAATCGAAGGACCTTCGAGCCTTGATCTATGTGCTGCAACATCGAACTTGAAAGGCTTGAAATCAAGACATCGCCAGGTAAGGATTTTTTCAATGAATGAATATGGTGCCCGATCATCTCTGAAGGAACATCAAAGCAAGCGACTCCCATAGAAAGAAGAATATTTCTTATTACACTTGCTTCATGGTCTAAAAGGTCTGAGTCTTTTGGAAATATCACTGCGATATTATCAGGCTCGTACTTTAATATGAGTCCTCTAATATGTTCAGAGAACTTATGTATTGCTTCATTAGGCTCATTTGGCTTTTCTTCTTTTTTATACTTAACTATCTGGTTAATAATAGACTTTGCTTCAACTATTACGTTTTTGCTCATCTAAACCTCCTTGGCTCGAAATATTGACTTAATATACCATACAAAATTTTGCCGACAATTAAACAAAAAAGGCAGCCTGATGGCTGCCTTTAGCGATAGATTAGCTTACTACTGAACACAACAAGGTACATACGAACTTAAGTCTGACATACTGCAATACGGAATTCCGTATTCAGTATCAAATGAGTACTCGAACACATCGTCTTCGGTAGATGAATAGGAATATCCAGCTTGTGAATTTGCTTCAAAACAAACTTTCTCAGAAAGCTCGTCATCTTCGTCTAGATCTCTTGTTACAGAGTCAGAACTAGCCTCCCATCCATCTGGTATCACTTGTAGATACCCCTCTTCGATAAGCGTGTTTAATGAGAAGCCGTCAGCTATCTCATTACCATTGGCTTTATAAAGGGTAACTGCACTTGCAATCTGAACCCCTTCATTTCTATACTTTGTTGCTTCTGTTGTAATTTTTCCATCTGTCATTGTTTCCCCTCCGAAAAATGTACCGGAGATAGTCGCACTAACACCTATAACTATCGCTATAATCACAAGGATTATATGTTGCATGACGAACCTCAAAATGTACAAAATTGTTATAGGTGGATAATAGTGCACCAAAAACTTGACATTTACAACAAAACTTTAAATAAGAAGTGAATTAACTATAACTCTAATTTCACTAGTAATCACACACTAACTTTTTCTTTTTCTTCCAAAATTCTCCCAGTCAAGCCCCTTGCACTCTTTCACACGAACAATAAATTCATCTTCAGAATACCCTGGAGTAGCCTCTCCGCTCCCATCCATTCTGATTAGTCTAATCTTCTTGAATTGAGATAACGCATTAACTCTTTTTTCTCTCATAAATATTCTAATAGCAATAGGCCGACCGCCATCTAGCTCTTTTCCGCTATACAAAACGAGAAATATCCCTGGTCTTCCTTTAATATAATTAATTAAGTACACACCACCTTCAGATATGTAATTAAAAATCATATCAGGAACCCCCAAATAACCTTTATTTGACTCAATTTCAAAGCCAAAGAATGAAGAGCTCCACGGACCAAGGATAAAAGTGTATTTAAGATTGGCACTAAACCCTTTTTTAAAGTTAGAAATGTCGCCTGAAAGCTCTCTTAATAAATTAATTTCAGGTCTTCTATAATTTAATTCAAATACTTTTGACTCTTTGCTCATAATTGCACATATTATTGAAATATTAAGTGTAATCAATTATATTGTAATTCATACAAAAAACAAGAAAGCGACCCAACCAACATGAAAAATGCTCTAATAAAAAATGGCACAAAAGTCGAAGATGCTATTAGTTTTTTCAAAGAAATTATCATGGCGAATGGCCTTGAATACCATGCGGTTAATGAATTCGAAGAAAGGGTTTTTCTAAAGTATATGGCGGATCCTATGGGGTGGCTTTCTTCTTGGATGCTTCGAAGTGACGAACTATGCGCCCTGATTACCGGTTCACGAATGTGGGATGCTTATTATGTAAGAAATAGTGAATCAATGAGGCTAATGACACCGATTAATTCAGATGCGATGAAAGATGAACGAACTATGGCAACACAGAGTTACGAGTCTTTCCCTCTTGCCGACGATATAGGCGTCCCCTTATCAGTCAAGTATGCAATTGCTAACTCTGCATTTAAAGAAACATTAATACTATACCCGAATCAAAAAGTAGACATAAAGTTAACAACCGGCTTTTATGATATTAAAAAAGAATTGGAAGATGGCGAAGTGCTCCCATTTCAATCCCCTACCCATCTAAATGCCCTTTTTTTGAATAGGCAAATTGTTGAGTACAATAAAGAAAATAAACTGAGCATGAGCCTTGCTAAAGAACTAGAAGTTTAAATCCAGGAATACACTATGTCAGACAACAAAAAGGTATTTCCAGATAGCTGGGATAGCACCGAAAATAATGAAGATATATTTAATGCCGATACAGTTGAAGCCAACGATGACTTCTTTTCCACACTAGGAATTGAAGGCGGAATCAACAAAAAAATCGCAAAAGTAAACGCGATCAGCAGCCAAAAAGATAAAATGTTAGTTATCAGAGGTTTCGTTCAGGCTTTAAACGAAATTTCTCCGTTAGTAGATTCAATTGAATTAAAAGAAGGAAACTACGAAAAATACAGCAGAGAGCTAGTTGATAGCTTTATGCTTCAAGGCGCCATAGTGAAAGTAATAGGTGACGAATGGGGCATTGGTAAGGACGATGACGATAATAAATATATTATGTCTCTTTTAGCAAAAAATACCAGTAAGCTAATTCAAGAAGGAATAATCACTAATATAAAGGACAAAAAGAGAGTATTGATCATTCTTTCCCTTATTTCTGAATTTGCCGAAGAAAGACCATACATTGGAAGCCTTATCGAACAAGATATGCTCAGTGAGGATATTCTCGTTAATGTAAAAAATGCATTATTCCCTGCATCTTTAAAGTTCCATTCCATGCTAACTGATATTGGCCTAAAAAATGAAACCATATACAAATGGGTAAAGTGGCATAACAACATGACCGTTAATTTGGCTAAAGACCTCGCCTTTAATTGGGATAAAACAGCAAGCTTTAAAGACAGAGAGGGGCTATTTGAAGGCTCAATAACTTACTGTTCAGTTATTGCTTCAGATGTTTGGATTAATGAGTTTTCAAAACAGCTAAAAACAGATTTAAACTCCTATGATGAAGTAACCTTATGGTCCAAGCTAGAAGAGCTTGAAAAATCGATAACTGAGTTCGACATGGGCTACCTAAGCCATGAAGAATTTGGCATGGATTGGCTAAAGCATCAGATTTCTACATACATAGTAAATAAAGCAAGAGAATACCGTCGCCTTGAATCATCAAAGATAAGCGTAATGGCCATGGAGCTTTATTTAATTAACGAATATCTCAAAAGGGCTCACCTTGCATGGAATTCGGCATCAAAAGCAGCAATGTCAGAACTTCATGAGAAATTCTCTTCTATGTCAGATGAGGATTGTGAAACATGGATGGAGAATGAGGGATCAAAACCTATGCCTTTAGACTTATTCTACAAAGAGCTTGAAATTACAATGGAATCAAATGTCATGGAAAAATGTGCCATTTTGAATGAAATAAATCTGGTTAAAGCAGCAAAGGGCAAGCTAGCCATGGTGTGGGGTCTTTCAGATGCTGTATGTAAAGTAAAAAGGACATGATCTTGAATAACACAAAGAAAAAATTACTCCCTTTAATAATTGGAGCTTCACTTTTGGGCTTGTCTGCACCATCGTCGGCTGTGGTGCCTATTACTGATTACACTCAGTTAGGGCAATCTATCACCGATGACGTCGCCGAATTACTTTACCACGACCTATGGACAACAATTGCTGACTCAATGATGGAACAAGCAACTTCAATGGCTTCTCTTACAATTGATAACACTAATAACATGTGGGCTAATGCGGTCGTTAGGCAAGGAGCTGCATACGAAGAAATTCAAAATATCGAAGTAACTAAGATGGTTATGCCTGCCTTTAACACAGTAAAAACCCTGGGGTTAAGTGTCAGCCTTTACTGTAACGAGGGTTCCGAAGTATATGAAAAAGAAAGTGATGACAAAAACTACGTTTCCGAACAAATGGCTGCAGTAATTGAGAATGAGGGTGGAACCGCAACTACATTCTCTGATACTCAGGATGAAATAGTCGAAAGATTTAATGGCGGAGATGGCGTTTGTTCTAACTTATCAACCACTACTACTGAAAGTGCTATAAATCCTAAGCCTCTAATCTCGGACACAGCAGATGAGGAATCGTTATCTGAAGATGCGGAACAGGCTATTTATGACTATATCGATTTAGTAGCACCGCCATACGTTCCACTGTACTTAGATAAATCTAGAGCGATAAGTGGCAACACAACTCTAAAAGTTAAAAATACCGAACTTGAAGCTTTGCAATCATTCCCAAGAGTTATGTTATTAAAACTAATGTCTAAAAGATCTGTTACAAATTCTGAAACGGGCCTGTCAGAGATTACAACTTTAGATGAATTTGGTGAGCAGCATTATGGCAAAGGTACATCATCCACTGAAAATATTTCTGGGCAAATAATGCTATCAAATTTAGCAGTACCCTCTGTTATTTGGAGAAATCTTGCCGTTATGAAAGCTTTTCAGGTTCATATGTCTGTCCTTAAATACAAAGCAGCACTAGATAACGAAGCAATAAAGGCAATTGATTTAGCTTTTGAGTTAAGAAAAGAGCGATTAGGAAAAGATGCCGAAATAGACCTTAGTGAATAGTTTAACTTAATAAATTAAAAAGGATTAACAAACAAAATGGCCACTTCAGACAATAATAATAACAAAGTAGAAAGAGATACACACCAAGAGTATTTGGATGAGATGTTTGAGCCAGGAGAACTAGAAGCAATAATGGCCCATCATACGAATGCTGATGGCGAACACGAACCTCAACTGCCAAAAGATTGGACTGAAGAAGACAATATTGCCGCCACGAAAAGTGTTGAAGATAGAATTAGTTCATATTGCAGATTTAAAATGGATGTTGATAGAGATGCATTGATTTCTATTTTAATCAATGCGGCACGAGTCCCACCAGGCTTTCCTGTTGCTAAAGAGTCAATGCAGTTACCACCAGATAAACGATTCAATAGTTACGATGAACTAAGAGACTGGTTTGTTGAAAAAGGGTTCAATATTGCAGAAGCCGACCTAAGTGCAGAACTCCACCCAGAATTTGTCGGCAGTCTTGACGATGTTTTCGAAGAGATACAAACTATTGAAGCCAAAGAGTCATATGGCGCCGACGATGAACACGATAAATACGTAAAAAAGTATTTGCATGAATTAAGAAAGTTAGGTGTTACGAAAATAGATCGGGATTACCACAGAGTTAGACGCACCCTTATTGCTGAAGACCCTCATGTACGAATGTTAGCTCTCAGAATACAAAGACACCACCCATCGGACATAATGGAAGAAACTGACATTTATGCTCATGAAGTTGAAGTTGAAGGTATGGAGTGCCCAGAAGAGCTTGTACGAAGTGACTACAATAGACACTTATATAATCCTGACAATCTAGAATATGTCGGACATGAAGATAACAGACATGAATCTGACACTCCTGAATCGAAAGACGATGAAAGTAAAAAAACTGACGATGCAAAACTACCAGAAGAAGAAATAGATGAAGGTCTTAAACCATCTCCGATATCGCGGCTGCTACTTGATCTCGATGATTACGCCCCCGGCGGACCCAAACAATATAGAAGACCAAAGGAAGATACTGAAGAGCATACTAATGACAATAATGAAAGTACTCTAGATGATGAACCCTCTGATGACAATAATGAAAACACTCTAGATGATGAAGCTTCTTTAGATGATGAAAATATCGACAACATAAAGAATACGAATACGCATAGTGAACACATTAAGGGCGAAGGCACTTCTTCAAAGAGAAGTCAGTATCGTCAACAAAGACCAAAGCATCAACAAAAACCGAAACAGAACACAGGGAATTACAATAAGAGGCCAAATCCACAAAAGAATAATAATGGTTTCCAAGCGCAAAGAATTCCTAATGTTGCTCGTAAAAAGACAGGCCACAAACAACCAAATCATTCCAAGCAAAATCATGGATACGGAGGTTTTTCCGGAGGAGCCAATGATCTGTTTGGTCTTGGTGCAGTTGCTGGATTAATTGGGAAAGGAGTAAAGAGCGCTACAAAATCAGTTGATAACGTGATTTATCATGATGAAAAAAGTAACGATGCAGATGGTATCGCCGATATCTCACTGAACGAATTCTCTCGTGCTACAGCAACTGCTAAAGAGGCACTAAACAAAGTGCACTCTAAAACGAACAGTTCTGGTCAGGGAGCATCTGAAGAAGAGCAGGAACAGAACATTGAAGATTTAAACAACTCTTTTAACGACATCGGCAAAAAACTCAAAGATGCATATGAAACATGCAACAATCCAGATGTTAGTGAAGACATCCAGATGAAGGCTAATGACATAATTAATGAAGCTTCAGAACTTACCGATTCGGTTGACAATCTTCCTGATGAGGTAAAGAACAAGCTTAGTGAGCAAGCATTAAATGTTATGAAAGTTATTAAGGAGCTACTTAAGAACTTATTTAAAAGTAATGATTCAGAAAAAGAAAGTTCTGGTCCATCGTTCTAGCTCAGGTAATTTTAATAATGCAAGAGTGCCTGCTGTGGCACTCTTGCTTATTTATTACTAAAAATTATTGTAGTCAAAATAAAAAATTTATTAGTAAGGGGTTATGCGCAGATACCTCATTTTCCCTTCATAGGCGAGGCTTGTTGTTAACCGTTTAAGTATATTTAGGGCAATAGAAATAAATTGCGAAATAGTCACCAATGTCGCTCCAATTAGAGCAGCAACAACAGCCAAAATAGCTCGCATTCTAAACTTTTTAGTACCAATCCAAAAAAGGCTATAAATTAGAGGGATGATCAAAAACAAGATTCCAATCAAAGGGAATGACATGTGACTGCCAGCATGATGATTATCGAAAACAATGGGTGATACAAAAACCATATCAAAACTCAGCCAAAACACAGCAAACTCTCGAGTGGTCATCTCTAGACCAACCTCATTTTTTAAGATTACAGAATTAATGTAGCGCCTAGTGCAAAGCATGGCATGGAGAAGACGACCTAGAATAGTCGATGCTATCATTAGACCAAGAACTAGAAGAGCCAATCCTACAAACAAGTTTTCCAATTTAAATTTCCTTTTAAGCTGTAATATCTATAAAACTATTTAATTTAATCACTTACAATAAAAACAGGCAGAAATGATAACAAGATATTTACTGAATGGCATTAAATCAATAAGGCAAAATAAGGGTAACCCCCCCTTTAAAGTCAATATTTACAAGTTTAAAGCAAGGACAGTCTCATAGGCCATTGGGAGCAATGATTAAGCATCACTCCCTTGCAAATTAATTCCCTAAAAAGTGCCATTTAAAAGCTTTGACGAACTGGTCGTGACTTTTACTAATGCCTCTATTATATTCCTTACATCAATTACAGTATCTTTTTCGCTGTAGATCATATTAACTTCTTCATTAATAAAGTCTTCAGGATAGCTGTCTGCAGAACGAGTAGCAGCTTCCTTTAACATAGAAGTAAATTCGCTTCGGGCATACTCTTGTTGTACCGTGCTTGACGCTAAGCCTTCCATATCAAATACGTGCTTCTCATGAGGCACACTCACCGCTGAAACTCCGCATAATTTGTACTCCCAAACTAATGGAGCATGACCATCAAAACCAATATCTGTTCTAACCATTGGGCCTGTATTTAGCCAAACAGTTTTATCTGCTTTTGTTGTTCCCGTTGCAAAGGGCCCCTTATCAGAAACAAATAAGTCGCATCCAGGCCATTCCTTAGGATTTATAACTAACTCTTTTTCATCCGCTTCATTATCAAACTCATAATTGCGTGATTTCTTGACAATAATCCCTATTTCACCATCCAAAACCCCTTGTTCAACACCAAGAATCTCAGGAGAATCATGTTTTTCAGGAACACCATAAATTGAAGCAATTTTTTCATTAGTGCCGTCAGTTATTCTGATTTTTTCAATAACACCAGGGCTTGAACAAAGAGTTATAATTCCGCTCTTCTCAAGCAATGCTGACTGCGAGTGACCATTAAGAGCTTGAGATGCGCCTATAAATTCATTAGTTCCGGCCATGACCAATACACCTCTTCCTGATAATTCAGCAATAAGTCTTGCATAGGTCGTAACCTCAAATCTTTTTCTCGACAGTCTGCCAACGATAACTGGCTTAAGATTATTGTTTTTAGCATAATCTAATGAGAACTTAAGTTTCTTAAATGCCGTTTCGAAATAATCTTCATCAAGACGGCGACCAGGTCTCCCTTTTGATGCCAGCACATCGCCAATAAAAAGAATTCCAGAAAATAAATGATTATTAATATTGATGTTCATGAGCGACTACTCCTTTCTCTAAATGATTACCACAAATTGGACAGTCACCATCTATTGATCCAACTATCTCTGACTTCTCATTTTTAATAACTGAGATCTCATGAACAAGCCCGTTTTCTTCGTTATATAAATCACTGAGCTTTGAATTAAACCCTTTAATTCTGAGAGCTAAAGGTATTATTCCGTCTTCTACTTTATCTTGGCAGAAGCCAATCATTTGAGTAGGAACGTTTTGTAATGCGTTCGCTTTATTGCAAAGAACAACAAGCTTTTCTATTGATCCTTTATCTGAATCTAGAGAAGACGAACTAACTTGCTCTGTTATTATTGCATTATTTAGTGGCATAAAAATTTCACTTAATTTTCTAAGCTTGCTAATCTTAATGCCCATAACTTTGATGCCAGATAAATCCTCAAGCTTCGCTTCATCTAGGTGATTTAGTTTGGCCAGATCTTCAAGAATTGTTTTCTTTCTTGTTAAATAATCAATTCTTGAAATAACTTTATTTTCATTTTCATCAATTATTTGTTCAACAAACAATTTTTCACTTGGCATCACTTTTTGTAAAATCATTGATTTGGATGTTAAGTAAAATAATTTATCAATGCTTTTAGAAATGTCACCTATACAATTTGATGCTTCAATTGCTTTATTTTTCGATGAATTAATTGAAGCTATCTTCTCTTCTGCTGAATAAAGGTGTCTGTAACATTCAAGCTTATTCTTAACTGAGTTCAATTCTTTTTTTAGATGATGCTTACTCTTTTTAAAGGTATCAATACGCAGATTGTATTCTTTTATCATGGCGGAAGCCTGATTGGTCTCTTTCCCCAAGGAAAGAATCTCAGATCGCTTATGCCCAGATACTCTTGCATCCAAAATAAAACTAGTATTATTCTGATCACTCATGTTTAAGTCAAAATCTTTATAAAGGCCCATTCCTAGGTAAAGAGGAAGCCATTCAGGAGCGGCTGTTCCAGAGTCAGAGCTTTGGATTTCTTTATTTTCAGAGTCTTTTAATAAATACTTTGTTCTTTTGCTACCACTACGTTTGTATGTCCAGGTTAGATTCGCATTGTCTTCTAAACCAATCTCAACCATGCAAGAAGACTCGTTGTCTCTAATTAACCCATCTCGACCTTTATTTTTATTAATTGCATCAACCGCATGCATGATTGATGATTTGCCTATATCGTTATCACCAGTTAAAACCGTCACATAAGGGCTTAATTCTAGAAGCGTGTTTTGATGCTGCTTTAAGTTTTTAAGTCGAACGTATCTGATCCCGATGCCATCTAAGTCATCCGATATATCTTCATCAATACCTTCGTATTTTTGTTCGTCTATATCACTAATCACTTCTGTGACAATTGTCCCATCAACTCTTGAAAGCTCAATTATCCTTGCATACCCTTCAAAATAAGAAGAATCATGGTGACTAATGTAAACGACTTGCATGCCAATTTTTTTTGTTAATTGATGAAGTATTTTAGCTATTCCGTCTGCATATTTTGCATTGATTTCCTTGTCAGGCTCATCAAAAAAAATCACTCTTCGGTTTGATGTTCTGCTCAATGTAATGAACCTTAGGCCTAGAGAAACTATGCTTTTAATACTTCCCCCTTTATCAAGATATACATCACGAGGCTGACCGTCTGCGTTTTCGACTTCAACATCTAACCAAGGCCTATTATTTTTTATTTGAGTCTTAAGAGTTACCTTATGATTTTCTGTGTCGTACCCTTTAACCTCATGAATCAATGTCGTTAAAAGCTCTTCATAGATGAATTTTGTTTTGGCTTGTGCTCGCGCCTGTAGCTCATGAAGAATGATCCCAACTTCTTCTTGATGCTCAAGGTACGCATTTGCTTCACCTATTTCATTTATTATTTCTGATTTTCTACGAATAAGCATTTCTTGCTGACCAAACATTTTGTTTATAGTCGCAATAATATTATTCGTATTTTCTTCATCAAAAGCGACA
Organism: Psychromonas sp. SP041; assembly: GCF_000470315.2. Classification (GTDB taxonomy): domain Bacteria; phylum Pseudomonadota; class Gammaproteobacteria; order Enterobacterales; family Psychromonadaceae; genus Psychromonas. Next base: position 75,398 of record NZ_CBRF02000001.1, on the reverse strand, counting down.
GAGTTATCCATTGTTTTGTGAGTCCAAGTAAACTAACGCTTTATCAATTTCTAAAATAATTTGTTCCGATTCATAAACAGATTTTTCAGCAGCAAGTATTTCTCTTGTTTTTTCATCAGACTTTTGGCGCCAAATTTCTCTTAGCCCATCCACATCGGCTGTTCCGAATTGTTGGATAGATTCTTTTGTCGCAACATCAAGCTCTAAAAGCACCTGTTCTTTCTGGGTATTAAGCTGAATAATGCGTGTATTTGCTTTTTGAGCTCTTTCATTAACGGACTTGATTCGTTCAATAGTTTGAATTTCTGAATTACTCATATTTTACCTTTAGCCTGCTTATGGACACTTAATTTATAATTATACTATATTATATATCTTGGTTTGTGTCAATTCGAATACAACTGATAAATCGCTTATTTCATATAATATACAAATAAGCGACTAACGGGCTAAATTGTTTTGTCTATGAAAAAGAAGGAGATGAAACTTTATTATAATAAGGGTCGGGAACTACAAATGTAGATGAAAGCGTTCTTTCTTGAATTTCGTCAAAAAAGGGCGACTGATGAACATTAACTCGCTTCCCGTTATGAGTTCTTGAACAAGAATAACTCATAGATAATTTTTTTTCGGCTCTCGTCATAGCAACATAAATAAGGCGCCTACTTTCTTCAATTTCTTCAGGAGGCATGTTTTCACCGTGTGTCGTCTGATTGTCTAAACCAATAACATAAACATTCTTGTACTCTAACCCTTTCGAAGCATGCATTGTCATTAGCTGAACTTTATTTCTATCATCAACATCATTAGCAGAGTTGTTATCAACCATCATGGTTAAGTCTTCTATTATTTCCCCTATGGACATTCCTTCAGTTAAAGAATCTTTTACTTTTTTAAATATATACCTAACATTTTCAACTCTGTTATCTACCTTTGCACCACCCTCTTTATCTGCTTTTTTAAGTAGGTTTTGGCCAAGGTAAATATCCCAAATCCTAGCAAGCGCGTCACTTATAAACTCAGGACTATCTTGATACTCTGCAGATTTTCTTATCATCTCTGCTAGCTTAATAAAGGGGCCCGCTTTTTTTGCAGAAGAAGTGTAGTCTGGCTCTGTTTCTCCTCTTTTTTTAGCTTTAAGTTTTTTATTGGATTGTTGCTTCAAAAATTCATGAACATTAACCCCCTCTTCTCTCATCGCTTTCTTAGCCGCCTGATCAGATATTTTCATGCTTGTAGCTTTAAGCAATCTGAATCCCGCCATTGAGTCCCAAGGATTAAATACAAATCTAACCATAGCTACCGCATCTCTAACTTCGGCTCTTTGAAAGAATGATCTATCACCAATAATATTGTAAGGAATGTCGGCCTGAACAAGCTCTCGTTCTAAGACATTTTTAAGGTTCCTGTTCCTATATAAAACAGCAATATCACTACCGGTCATTTTGAATTGATTTAAGTCTCTTTTTATCGCCTTCATGACAGCTTCTGCTTCGAGCTCTTCACTGGGAAACTCTACCATGGCCACGCTATTGCTTTTTCTTAATAAAACTTCATCACGGGACTCTTGGATTGGTCTTTGAGCGTCTAGCTGCCCATCAGATAGTTTGCGAGGCATCGCATCTGCTAACCCATTCGCATATTTAATGACATTTGGATATGAACGATAATTCTTGTTCATATTCACTAATTTTACATTCTTGTATCGTTTATCGAAGCTTAAGATCACATTAATATCTGCGAATCTAAACCCATAAATAGATTGCTTCTCATCTCCAACAACACAAATGTTACCGTGATTAATTGCAATTGAGTCCATGATACTCATTTGAACCGGGTTCGTATCCTGATATTCGTCGAGCATGATGTATTGAAACTTTCTACTTAATTCTTCAGATAAGCCTTTATCACTTTTAAGCAATCGATCTGCATGAACAAGAATGTCATCAAAATCCAACCCCTGCATTTCACTACATTTTTTAGTGTAATTATCCCATATTTGGAATACAATTCTGTCGGTTATTTCAGTTCTAGAGCCAGGCTCGATAGTCCTTCTGAAGTCTGATGAATTTCGGCCACTGGCCCTTTCTTTACTCATCACTGAAAGAACCTGTTTAACCTTAAATTCTTGGTCATTTAGTATTTCAGCATCTTCTTCCGACAATTCGTTTATTGCATCTTTTAATATCGATTCAGCATCTTTCTCATCAAGAATTACACACTCTTGCATGTTAATGCCGTGTTTTTCAAAGTAAGGGTGCTCTGGAAAAGCTTTTAATAATTCTCTAAAGATAATACTGTGAAATGTTCCTGCGTGAACGTATTGGCCATTCTCACCAATCATTCCCTCTAGTCGCTCCTTTATTTCTGATGCAGCTTGATTTGTAAAAGTCATTACAAGAATATTTCCTGCATAAACATTTTTAATCATTAGAGACGCAACACGATGGATAACTGTTTTAGTTTTACCTGCACCAGCACCAGCGACCACCATTACTGCTCCCTCTGTTGTTTCCGCTGCAACTTTTTGTTCAGGATTAAGAGGTTTATTAAGTTCGTCAAGCGCAGCTCTAACTTCCTCAGCAGTCGCGGTTTGTGGATTGAATTTTTTTTTGCTTGTTACAGCATTTCCCATATTGTCCCGCTCGTTCTTTTCCACAAAATTCCCCATAAATTTGACTGCCGATATTAGACCAAGAGCTATTTTACGTTATATTATGTATGTACTCCAGAATTTATTTTATGTAAACTATGTTATAAAATTTTACATTAGTCATATCAAGGTTTTGGAGTTATTTTGTGAGCGACCTACCAATACATTACAACAACGAGGTGACACCAACCCCTGCAAAAGTAACTGAATGCGTAAATTTCGCTTCTAAATACTATAATGTAAACCCTTCAGTAATTAGGGCAATTATAGCTGTAGAAGGCGGAAAAATTGGAACAATGAGTAGAAATAGCAATGGTACTTACGACATGGGGATAATGCAGATAAACACCATCCACATTAAAGATTTAAGAAAAAGGTTTCCTACTTTAAACTTAACTAGAAAAAAAATTTCAAATGGCGCATGCGTCAATATTTTTCTGGCTGTTGATATCTTAAATCGTAGAATCAAAGAAAACTCTAACTATTGGCTGGGTGTTGGTAGCTATCATTCAAAAACACCGAAATATAGAAACAGGTATCTTAAAAAAATATATAAAGCATACAAACGAATTGTAAGCCCATAGGAGTTAATTTTGGCTAAAAATATGTTGTTAATAACAGAAAAAAAGGATCAAGCTAAAAAACTAGCTGCCGCCATCAACCTTACTGAAGGTTCTGGATTCTGGAAAGGAAAACTAAATGGAGACGACATTACTGTTGTCTGTGCCTCAGGTCATTTATTGGAAATGCTTACACCTAGTGAAGTTAACCCTAGTTTGACATGGGATGATCCTAAAATGCTTACACCGGTTCCTAGAGATTACCGAATAAAAGTAATTGAAGGAGGCCACGCCTCTCGTTATTTATCAAATATTGCATTTCATCTAAAAAACAAAGATACAGTAATTGTAGGCACAGATGCGGATCGAGAGGGAGAACTTATTTTTTGGCGAATCATCAAACACCTAGGGTGGAAAGGTGAAATAAAAAGAGCTTGGTTTGCCGCAGGTCTGGATAAGAAGTCAATGACCGCTGCTGTTAATGATTTACGTGAGCCAAGTGTTACCTATGGATACGCTGTTGCTGCAGAGTCTAGAGGCAGATCTGATTGGCCTTACATGCATTTAACTAGAGCCTATAGCTTTTATGCTAGACACAATTGTTTTGGACCTCATTTAGGCCGAGGTAACGGCAAATCTTCGACTATGTCTGTAGGGAGAGTACAAACACCCACTCTGGGCATGGTCGTAAAAAGAGAGCATGAAATTAAAAGCTTTGTACCCAAAAAACACTATAAAATTAAAGGCTCTTTTACGCCAAGTGGTGAAGAAAACCAAATTATCGCTTCCTATTTTCCCGTAGTAACGAATGAAGTGATTTCTAGATCACCTAATGGCGTTTCTTGGGAGCCATCGAAAGCTTTGGTGAAAGAAGGAAGTCCTGCACCTCTAGACATTCCGTTGTTTACTGACAAAGCAGAGGTTGATCTCTTCACTAAAAGACTCAAGGCATCTGCAAACCTAGCGACTGTATTGTCTTATTCAGAAACTCAAAGCAAAGAGTCACCTCCTAAGACATTCTCTCTCCCTGGTGCAGTATCTAAAATATCAAAAGACTTGAAGGTCTCAACCGGGCTTGCACAGACGATTTTAGAAGACTTGTACGAGCAAGGTTGGACATCGTATGCAAGAACATCTAAGTCTGAACTTCCCTATGCGTTATACGATGACGTAGCGAGAAATGAAATGTTTGATAGTTTAGTTTTTCTTCCTGAAGTAAATAAACAGGCATCATTTGCTAGGTCTATCCATAACGATACCAATGAGCAATATCCTAAATTTGTACCTCCTATCTACAAAAAGAAGGATATGGAGCATTACGGTATCGTGCCCACTTCAGAAGTAATGACAGAGGCAGCATTTAATTCCCTTACGCCTAAAAAAATGGATGGAAAGTCGATCAAGCATACAAAAAAGATAATGCAAGATGCTTATCTGATTATTGCTAAGCAGTTCGTTAGAGCGATGTACCCTGCTGCAGTGTATGCAAATCAAAATATTCAATTCGAAATGCCGGTTGTTGATTTATTAGGTAACCCATCTAGCATATTTAAGGTTAAATCATCACGGATGGTAAACCCTGGCTGGAGAGCAGCCTTTGGCGAGACATCAGAAAAAGACTCTTCAGTTACACCGCTTAAACAAGGTTCGCCTGCAGACCTAACCTCTGTTGATATAAAGGGCTTAGTGACATCTCCTCCGTCAAGATATACTGAAGAGAATATTCAAGAGTCAATGGCAAATATAGGCAAAACTGTTTCAGACCATGCATTGAGAGCATTACTTAATAACTCAGAAGGGATTGGAACGCCTGCGACAAGAAAGCAGGTAATACAAACGTTACTTGATAGAGAGTACATCGTTCTTGTAAAAGGGTATTACCAGCCGACTAATAAAGGAATTGGGGTTATAAAATCGGTTCCTCGTTGGCTATCTAACCCTGAAACTACGGCTCTTTGGGAAGACTACCTTGTTAAAATTCAAAATGAAAAAGATCCTGTTAAAGCCCATGGAATGAGAGATGTTTTTGTAAGCAAACAGGTTAAGCTTGTTGATGATTTAATTGACCATTTGAATAATACTCTTTTTGATACGAAGGGTGAGCCTGTCGAAAGAGAGCCAGCAAAAGTCTCTCCTAAAATGAAAACATTGATTAAGCGAATTGCAAGCAGTAAGAATGTTGAAATTCCTAATGGCACATTGAAAGACATGAAAAAGGCACAAGAATTCCTTGGTAAGTATCTGACCAAAACACCTAATGATGACAGTGAGCCAAGTGAAGATCAGAAAAACAAGTTGAATTCAATTATTCCTCACTTGCCTGATCCATCTAACGTTCCACCTGAGGTTTGGGTAACAAGCAGTGCTGCTTATGAATTTATTAGTAAAAATAAAAAATTAATCCCTCCTAGTCCAGGACAGATTTCTTTTGCGGAAAAGCTAATAAAAAAACTACCTGAGGGTAAAAAACCACCTTCAAATGTACTTAAAAGTGCAGAAGCTTGTAGTAAGTTTATTGATGCCCAAACTAAGGGCTGGGGCAAGAAAAAAGGCAGTGGTACAGCTAAAAAATAGTTTGTTAATGCTAATAAAAACAGGCACTTTATGTGCCTGTTTTATTGAGTATGATAAATTAAGTGGAAAAGTCGAATCTAAAAACTAAGTCCTGTACTATTGTTTTCAAAATCTTTATCAAATTCTTTATTTAGCACGTAGTCAATAGCCTTTTGAGGTGCGGGCTCTGCTGTTGGCTTAGCCACAAAATACCCTTGTATCATATCGACACCAAGCGATTTAAGCTCTTCCATTTGTTCGCGGTTTTCTACCCGTTCTGCAATAGTTTTAATGCCTTTAAAGCTGGCTATTTGAACTGCTTTTTCTATAAACTTTCTCGATAGCTGGTCAGATAAAATATTATCTACAAATTCGCCATCTATCTTTAAAGTATCTATATTAATTAGAGATACAGTTCTTTCATCCGCGAAACCAGTCCCAAAATCATCAAGACTTACTTTCCCCTTATTTAACTTTACTACATTTATAAATTCATTCACTACGGAGTGATTATAAATTGGCTTGGTCTCTGTTATTTCGAATATTAATCTAGATTTATCACCAGACATATTATGATAAATCTCTTTAAGCCCTGAAATAAACCTTTTATCTTGTATTGTATCGGCGGATAGATTTACAGCAAATGCATGCCCTTCACCAAAATTATGATCGTCTAACTTTTTAGATATGATTTCTACATTCTTCATATCGAAATCATATATTTCGCCTTTTTCCTCATACTCCTGTATTAAGTCAAAAATATTCTTTCCGGATTTATTGTTTTTTGCTCTTGAAAGCACTTCATAGTGAGAAATTTCATTTCTCACTAGCTTTATGATTGGCTGGTAGTGCTGTTCAAACATAAGGTTGTTATCTTTCTCCACGAAATTCTCCGAAATTAACCTTTTTAATATTATATACATAGAGGAATATTATTCAAAGAAAACTAGATATTTAGAATATTTAAAACCAATTATTAATGACCATAAGAAACAAAATAGGTATACTATTGCAATTAAAAAAGACAATGAACCGTCATAAAAACTAAAAATATCCCGTCGAAAAACAAAAGTGGAGAGCATCATGCCAACTGATAGCCAACAATCTACCATTGCAGAACTAATTAAAAATCTATTTAAGAAAATATTCGGATTATCTATTGAACGAGGAGCCACCCCTTCGAAAATAAAAGAAGCAGACAACGTTGTTGATAAGCTAGATAAACTATCTGAAAAAGTAACCAAAGAAACGGAGCTGGCCAAAAAGAACAATGACTTCGTTAAACAAGTGATGCTTGAAAGGCAGAATATTTGCATTAAAAGCATGTCTTCAGCAATGGGCAAGCTAGCTAATGGCGAACTAAGCTCAGAAGAAATAAAAAACATACACAACATAGTGGCAGAAAAATCTAACTTTGATGTGCAAGAAATGATGAATTCTGAAGACTTTATCTTCGGCAATTCAGACTATTTGAATCACGATCCTATTCTAGTCAAAGAAAAAAGCAAAGAAGTTAGCGACTTCATGGCCAAATGCACAAAAGAGATTGGGTTTGGTGACTTTGAGAACATGTTAAACACCATGCTAAGGAAAGAAACGGAACATACTTCAGAATCATTTAAGGAGAGGCCTAAGACACACCAGCAGCAAATTGGTATGGCAATTTCAAATGAGGAAGAAGCTAATAACAAGCAGAAACTGTATACCAATCAAAATGATTTTAATAAGGAACACTATAGTGATCCTAAAAATCAAATCCCAAGCAATTACTCATCTTAAATACAAAAGGTAAAGTTAATGAAGTATAAATTCAATAAAATATTAAGCATTGGTGTTGCATCAGTATTACTGGGGGCTCTAATCTTATTTTTTGCAATCTCATTAAGCTATGCAAATACATGGTTCTTAGATCTAGTGGTAACCAAAGTGTCAAACGGCATTGACCCTCTTTACTTTCAAAATTATGCCAATGGACTTATTGCAGGCGGAAAAATTAGCGTCTTTCCTTTTTATGGCATTGTATCTCTCTCACTTCTTGGCTTAATTGTGATGTATTACGGAACATACGTTCTTGTAAATAGTAAAAGAAGTACCGTATTAACAGACATACTGCAAAAGGAATACTGGCTAGAATATCAAGCAAAGCTTGAGTACCAAAAAAACAAGCCAAAGAAAGCTAAGATGTCAAAAAAGGGAGTTAAACCCAACAAACTAAATATGTCGATAAAGAAGTAAAGCATGAGATTTTTGATGTTCGCTATTTTATTAACTATCTCATCCGAATCTTTTTCTAGCAGCAATAATGACTGGGTATTTGACTCACTCTCTATTGTTGCCAAAAAACAGATTAGGGCTTCATTAACTTATTTAATTGAAAGAGATGTGTCGCGAAGCGTTAGATCACTTCACGAAAAATATAATATAGATAGTTCTGATGGCCAGGCATTGTACGACCTCGTTTTTAGTAACTTCAAAACAATCGTCGGAGAGTCCGCCAGCACTAAGATATGCACACAAACATACTCTGAAAGTGTTCCTTTATGTGGTATGAACTCCGAAGGCTTATTGCTAACAAAACCATCACTTATTTATATGCCTAATTCAAACTTTACTGTCTGGAACATAGGTAGAGATATGAGGCGATATGGTATTAATAATGGCGGGTTAGTCCTAAGTGGAGGCGGCTATCTTGAAATAAATGATAGCAACTCAATGGTGTTGATTTACCTTTCAAAGTCGATAAATGTAAGTGGCGAGAAATTAGCAATCAAAAACATATCTGAAATGCTGGGTTATGCCATTTCTGTTGAACTCATAAAAAAAGACATCTCTCCTTTTTTAAAATGTGAATATCTTATCTATGAATACATTTGCCAAACTACTCCCTTAGGTTACTTTGAACCAGTAGGCGATTTGCTTTTAGATATGTCATCAACATGTATAACCTGTAATGCTCCTGATAGGACACAAATACAGTACTGGGCTCTTAATAATCTATCAAGACTTGATAATTCAGATTCAAAGAAAAGAATTGTTTTTAATACATATATTTCAATAAGGGAAAAAATAGAAAGTATGGGATTGGATATTTCTTTTCTTGAGTCAAGATACAGACAAAGCTTGCTGTAAGGGGGAAATTAGTTAGAAGGAAGGGATCTAAGCGAGGCCTAAACAACAGGTCTCGCTTATTTTATTTCAGTTGATATGACTAGCCGAAAATAGAGCTAAGTGCATTTTTGTCAGAGTCTACATCACTTTGTGAGCTATCATCTTCTTTTGCTTCAAGCTTTTTCTTCATTAGCATCTTAGCTTTCATTTTAATTTTAGCTTTAGCACGGGCAGTTTCCAACATATGCTCTTTTAGTTTTTGTTTCTCATTCTGAGATACTAAGTCCAGGTCCACTTCTTTCTTCTGTACTTCTACTTTTTGTGAAACAGGAGCACTAACAGGTGCTTTTTCATTAATATGAAGAACAAGATCAATAACAGATACACCAGACTTTTCGGGTTCACTTTCAACTTCTTGTGCTTCAGCAACTGTTCCTGCTTGATCTTCATAAAAATCAAAACCAGAGAAGATGCTTTCATTATCTTGTTTCTTTTTGAACGCTCTTCTTTTAACCACAAAATTCTTATGAATAAGTTCTTTGCGGCGATACTCTTCAACAATAGAGTGAGATGCATCGTCTTTAATGTCTAGCCCGTTTGCCTCCACAAGCTCCAATTGCTCTTTCAAGTCTTTTCTAGCAACAGTAACTTTTCTGCCAGTCTGCTCATAAGGAGACAAGCTTCTTTCTAGCATTTCAATCTGCTCTTCTTTAGCTAGTTTTTTGTTTTTAAGATCTACTAACTTTTCAGACAGCGGCTCAAATGGGCGCCCCATGCTAAGCTTTTTAATTTGGCGCTCTAAGATGATAGCATCTCTTTCTTTCTGAGCTTTACCACTTTCAATGTGATCAATTTCTTTATTTAATCTTAAAATATCGCGTTCACATTTAGAGATTTCTTTAGTAGTGCTGCTTGATTTAATGCGAGCACTCTTGAACAAATCTTTATTCTTTAGAATGTAATCTAAAGTTAGTGGGTGACCACCATAAGTTGCATTGACCTCTTTTTTGCATTCAGCGCTCAACACTTTATTTTCAGCAGACAACTCTTCAGCTAGCACTTGAATTTGAGCCTTTTCTCTAAGTATTCTAAGTTCAAGAGAAACACCTGGTCGGCCTAGACTTCTTGTTTCGTTTGCCCCAAGAGCTTCCCATTCGCTATGAGTTTTACCCAGTGCAGGCATCTGCTTAAGCGTTGCAAATATTTCATCTCTGCGAGCTTGCAACTCTTTTAAATGAGACTGTTCTTCTGAGCTCATTCCTTTTTTACGAGATAAAGGATGAATCTCTTTTAAGATTGGATTGATTTCATCATTCAAATCAAATCTTTTTTTAGCAATCTTTAATAGCTCAATGTCACGAGTTGTTGGTGATTCAGGAGAAGAAAGTGATAATTCCGAAGACAATTCATTTTCAAGAGTTTTTAACTCTTTATCTGTTGAGATAATGTCTCGTGCTAATTTAACAACTGGATTTGTTCGGACTACCATATTCGACCCCTAAGTTTCTTAACTACTTTTTGTTTATAACATTTTGCTCTTGTGATTCAAACTATAGACTTTTGTTAATATATGTCAATATTTTTATTACTTTTATTTAATATTTTGTCAATTTATATGTACTTAATATATTTAAATAAACACAAAAAAGCCGCCTATACGTGAGCATAGGCGGCTTAAGATACTGTTATGTAAGTGTTTTATTTATTTGATATACTATTTAGCAATAACTCATCCACATCTTGTGGCGTCATCTTTATTCCTTTAAATATACCATCAAAGAAGCCCGCCTGCTTAGCTGTAGCACCTGAAAGGTCGCCAAAACCCTTCTGTTTCATGTTATTTTCAGCGATTAATGAGCCTTTATTATATTTAACTAATAAACTAAGTCGTGCGGCTGACTCTTCACTAAGCTCGGACATAGGGCAGTTAACTGACATAATAAATAAGCCCTTTCCTCCCTTCCTAGCCAAGCGGCCCCTGAACTGATGCAGGGTTGATGCACCATAGTTATCTGACTCAAGAATCAAAAGGCCCCTTAGATCTGGCATAGTAAGTCCAATTTCAATAACTGATGATGTAACGATTACCTTACATTGACCACTTTTAGCCGTTTCAATTGCATCTATCTTTTCTTTTGTAGTCAAACCACCATGGATCATAACTACTTGACCAGGAAAGTACTTCTCCCAGTGTTTGGCTGCAGATTCCACGCTTCTCTTACACTTTTCGGCTTCCTCTGAGTTTCCTGATTCTCCGATACAAATTAATCCGAAACTTTCATACTCAGCTAATTTACCAATTAGTTTTTTATTCTTGGCCGATGTCGAGCGGTATCTCAGGAGCCTCCCACCTCTTTCAATGGAAAGGTCTTCACTATATTCATCTAAGTTTATATCACCGGAAGATAAGTACTCTGAGTCAGATTCGTTTATAATATCAACCAAAGCCATTTCGGTAAGACCAGACGCATGTTCGAATCCGTAAGGAATGTATAAATCAAACTGTGTTAAATCAGACTTTCTTAATGGATATAGTACCGCTACCTGAGCGCCTGTCTCAGTAATTGCAATTAGTTTATCAAAAACGGCCTGTCGTTGGTCAGAACCGGTAACGATAGTTTTTATTTCCTTTTCTACAGGGCACTCTTCAATTAACGATATTTTCTTGTTTCCATACACTACTGCCGCAACGGTTTTTGGTATAGCGGTAGCTGTCGCTTCTAAAACATTGGTGTGTTTTGAAATCAAAATGTTCTTTTGGTTCTGACCTAACTTTTGTTGCTCATCAATAATCAATAAGTCAGTTTTGTACTTATAGTCAATATCTTTTAACCAAAACAATATTGCAGTCGTTCCAACAATAATAGTTTTCTTCCCAAGCTTGCCTTTAATTCTTTTGCTACCACCAAGAATCAAAGTAACATCTGCATCTGGGAACGATTCTTCGATTTCATTTGCAACCTGTACGGCAAGTAGCATGTTTGGCATCATAATCGTTACGTTCTTACCTGCCAAATATGAGCACACAGCAGGAATAGCATAAGATAAAGTCTTTCCACAACCCACATCGCCTGAAAGAAGCCTGTTCATTGGCATCTCTGCCTTAAGATCCTTAGTAACATCCCATATGGCTGATTTCTGATCATGGGTTAGTTCAAAAGGAAGATTTGATAGTTGTGCTTTAATAGCATCAACACTGTATTCAATTTTTGATCTAGGAATAGGCTTTTTATCTTTTTTCGTCATGCTCATTAAAATAGCATGATAAGCATTGATCATTCTTACTGCTTTAGACGCCACCTCGACTTCTGTAATAGACTTTGGTCTATGCAATGCATAAAGTATCTGAGATATTGAGCTCATGTCAGGAGATGCATTCTCTATGATGTTCTGTTCAGTAGCACCAATTTTCTTGCAAACGCCAGATACCGTTTTCTTTATATTACTTCTTAAAGCAATTGCAACTTTTTCGCCAACGGTGATTGGAGATACGACGCCCTTCTTGCCTAAATAAAAAGGTACAATTCGTCCTTGATGATGCGGCGGAATTAAATCAATTTTTTGCAATTGAGGCCAATCATTGTATTCAGAGTACGTCGCAGTTACAAAAACAAGATCCCCTGCTTTATACCTTGTCCATTCCTGTGTTCCGCCAAATATCATCGCACTAGCGTTAATAATGCCATCAGTAAGTTGTAATTTTACTCTACCAGGCTTTCCACGCGCCACTTCAATTTCTGGATTTCTAACCAACTTAAGCTTTAGGTACGTCTTTTTACCACTCTCTTTTGCAGAAGCTATACCTTTTGGATCAGGCATTCTGAAGTCTTTGTATTTATCAGGTAGATAAAGGAGTAATTCATCAATGCTTTCAATGCCTAGTTTCTTCATTGAGTTAAGAAATCTGCTGCTAAATAATTCATCTGACATATCGACCACCAGCTATTTGTTAGTATTTTGTTCTAAGTTATTACAGTAATCTAATGCAATAGGAAGCACCTGAGTTGCTTCTCGTACTTTATTTAAATCATCAATAGTAAAGGAGCTTCTTGATTTCTCGTATGCTTCTTTTGAAATGGATGCAGCAGCGACATTTTGCTCTCTTCTTTTTGCCATTTCATCAATCACTGTTCTACTATCCATAATTAAGAATAATGATGCTAAGGAAGAGTCATTTCCATTAACTGCAGACTTCCAGCAAGACTGTATTGTAGGATCACTCCAAATGTCAGATAGCCCGGTCGGTATCACTGAATCGATTAGCATATCTCGCTCTTCCTGAGAAAAATCTTCTTCACTCACATCAACGGACGCAGTTGCAGAATATGCAAAAATAGACATAGATAAAGCGATAGCAATTGGTCTTATCACGACATTTCCTTATATAATATAGTAGATGTTAATATACTATATATTATAACCTAAATACCCCAAATTGACAATTTAAATCAATTGATTTACCATTGAAAAAATAATTAATTTAGCATAAATCAGGAAGAATATGAGCAACTATGACTCATCATCAATTGAAGTACTAAGTGGTTTAGATCCAGTAAAGAAAAGACCTGGAATGTATACTGAAACAGATAAACCAAATCACTTGGGGCAAGAGGTTATCGATAATGCGGTAGATGAAGCATTAGCAGGACACGCCAATAAAATAACTGTAACCCTAAACAAAGATCAGTCATTAGAAGTTGAAGACAATGGTCGTGGTATTCCTGTGGATATTCACAAAGAAATGAATATCCCAGCTATTGAAGTGTTGTTCACTGTTTTACATTCTGGCGGTAAGTTTAGCGGGAAGAATTATGAACATTCTGGTGGCCTACATGGCGTTGGCATCTCTGTCGTAAACGCCCTATCAACACGAGTAGATGTTTGGGTTAAACGACTAGGTCAAGAGCATCATATTGCATTCGAAAATGGTGACGTTCATGATAAATTAAGTTCAAGAAACATTAAAAGTAAAGACTCCGGCAGCAAGGTTAAATTTTCTCCAGATCCAAAGTACTTTGATACACCAAAATTTTCTTCATCAAAGCTAGAAAAACTACTTAAAAGCAAGGCAGTGTTGTGCCCAGGCTTATTGGTCGTATTTAACGATGATGTAAAAGGCACGACTGTTGAATGGAAATATGAAAATGGTCTTGAAGATTACATGATAGGCCACATGAATGGACTTGAAACACTACCAGATAATAAACCTATTATCGCGATTGCGGATACCGCTACATGTAAAGCAAGTCTTGCTCTTGCTTGGTCTGCCGACTCGGAAAATATTATCAATGAAAGTTATGTAAACTTAATTCCAACTCCTTTGGGCGGTACTCACGTAGCATCAATTAAATCGGCGGCTGTTGCTTCCATTAGAGATTTTATTGAGCATCATAATTTGATGAAGCAAAAAATGACAATTACTGCAGATGATGCATTTGATCGTTGCCATTACATTATTTCTTTGAAGATTAAAGAGCCTAGTTTTGCAGGTCAAACCAAAGAAAAACTAGTAAACAGAGACTTTTCTCAAGACCTTTCTAGCTCAATTAAAGATTATTTAGATACCTACTTTCACTCGAATGTCGATGTTGCTACTGCGATAGCAGAAATGGTCATTTCCAGAGCGTCAGCAAGAATTGGTAAAAAGAAAAAGGTAGTGCGCAAGAAGATTGGTTCTGGCCCTGTTTTACCGGGTAAACTAACTGACTGTGTTTCTTCTGACATAGACCAAACTGAACTCTATCTTGTTGAAGGAGATTCTGCTGGTGGTTCTGCTAAACAATCAAGAGATAGAAACTATCAGGCGATCATGCCACTACGAGGCAAAATCTTAAACACATGGGAAGTTGATGGCGACACTATTTTATCATCAGAAGAAATAAGCAACTTATCTATTGCCATCGGTGTTGAGCCAGGTTCCGATGATTTGTCGAAATTGAGATATGGGAAAATATGTGTTCTCGCTGACGCGGACTCTGATGGACTTCATATTGCAACTTTGATTTGTGGGCTTATTTACAAGCACTTTAGACCAGTTATTGATAATGGGCATTTTTATATTGCTTTGCCGCCACTTTACCGAATTGATCAGGGTAAAAGTGTACATTATGTACTAGATGAAAAAGAGAAAAAGGAAGTATTAAAAAAATTAAACAAGAAGCGTGGCACTATTCATACCCAACGGTTTAAAGGTCTTGGTGAAATGAACCCATCTCAACTAAGAGAAACGGTCATGGATCCTGAATGCAGAAGACTCCTCAAGATTGAAGTATTAGATCATGAAGCAGCCGAATTTAAAATGAATATTCTCCTTAGCAAAAAAACAGCAAGCTTAAGACGAGAATGGATTGAGACTGAAGGCGGCTTGTTGGTTAGAGATGAATTATAATTAAGGAACAAAAATGAGTGACTTTAAAAACATTATTCCAACAGACTTAACGACGTTTGCACCTGAAGCATATCTCAATTATTCAATGTACGTTATTTTGGACAGAGCAATACCCCGCATTCAAGATGGGTTAAAACCCGTACAAAGACGGATTTTGTATGCAATGAGTGAGCTTGGAATAGGTTCTAGTTCAAAACACAAGAAGTCTGCGAGAACAATCGGTGATGTATTAGGTAAATTCCATCCTCATGGTGATACCGCGTGTTATGAGGCGATGGTAATCATGGCCCAGCCTTTCAACTATCTTAATACTCTTATTGATGGCCAAGGTAACTGGGGAAGTCAAGATGATCCAAAGTCCTTTGCAGCAATGCGATATACAGAGGCGAAATTAACGTCTTATGCTGAGTCTTTAATGAAAGAGATTAAGCAGGATACAGTTCCATTTATATCTAATTTCGATGGAACACTTACAGAGCCTATGTATTTGCCGTCTCAGGTTCCAAATATACTATTAAACACTACAACAGGTATTGCTGTTGGCATGGCCACAGATATTCCTTCGCATAATATAGTTGAAGTCGTTGAAGCGACTAAAGCTTATATTGATAATCCTGACATTGGCATTCCAGAACTAGTGGAGAAGCTAAAGGGCCCTGATTTAGCTTCAGGTGGAATTATCGTAAGCAGCAAGCAAGATATACTCAAGATGTATCAAACGGGCTCTGGGTCGATTAGAGCTCGCGCTAAATACCATATTGAAGGGAATGACATTATCTTCACTGAGATTCCATACAAAGTTCAAGGTACGAAGGTAATAGAATCTATTGCTGGTTTGATGAATGCAAAAAAATTACTTATGGTTGATGACATACGTGATGAATCTGATCATATGAACCCGGTAAGACTTGTTATATGTGTTAAGAAGAATTCTAAAGTAGATATTCATAAAGTTGCTGAGCACTTATTTTCAGAAACAGACTTGGAAGTTAGTTTAAAAGCGAACTTTAGATTAATTGGCCTGGACGGCAAGCCAGAGCAAAAGAATATTCACAAGATTATCAAAGAGTGGTGTATTTTCCGTCATGAATCAATTAAGAAAAGAATTAATTTTAGACTAAGAAAAGTTACTTCGCGACTTCACTTGGTTGAAGGTCTACTTATCGCGTTCCTTAATATTGATAAAGTAATTAGTATTATAAGAAGTTCTGACACACCTAAGGCTGATCTAATATCTGAATTTGGATTAACAGAAATTCAGGCTGATTATATTTTGGACACAAAATTAAGGCAGTTAGCCAAACTTGAAGAATTTACATTAAATAAAGAGAAATCTGAATTAGAAAAAGAGATGGTTAAACTTAACAAAACAGTGTCATCTCCGAAATCTATTGATCGTGAAATAAAAAAAGATATGGATACTGTCATTAAAGAGCACGGGACCGAAAGAAAGACAGAAATTATCGAAAATCCATTGCCACAGAAGCTCGATGAAAGTCTATTAACGCCAAGTGAGCCGGTTACAGTTATATTATCTGAAAAAGGATGGGTTCGTTCTGGTAAAGGTCATGAAATTAATCCATCGACACTTCAATATAAAACGGGCGACTCTTTTTCACTTGAAATTAAAACTGACTCGAATAAAGATTCTATTTTTATAGATAATAGTGGTAAAAGTTTCTCTATTCAAAACAAAGAATTTCCTTCTGCACGGTCTCTTGGTGACCCGATTACAAAATTTATTTCACCGATGCCAAATACTAGATTTGTATCAGTTTTCTCTTCAGACATAAAAGACGACATGGTTATTGCTTCTGAAAATGGATACGGGTTTATTTGTGAACATGCTTCTTTTTATACAAAGCAAAAAAAAGGCAAGGTGATTTTTACTGACAGTAAAACACAGATTCTCCCTTTAAAACCGATCATGAAATTTGACATGATTGCAGTTATTACAGAAATGGGACATCTACTATGTTTCCCATCTTCAGACTTACCATTACTGAAAAAGGGTAAGGGAAATAAATTAATTTCACTGTCACCTGACGATAAGGTTAGTTCTTATACTCCGTATATGGAGGGTGAGTCGATCGTGATTTATGGGTCAGATAAAGAGGAACGATGGACGTCTGCTAAGATTTCGCCATTTGTTGGAACGAGAGGACGAAAAGGTAAAAAGATACCTAGAACTTTCGGCACCATTCATTCGATTTCTAATAATACATAACAATAATTATGGGCCATATTGGCCCAACATAAGGCATTTAAAATGAAAGAAGAAGAAAACGTAAGCTTTGATACATCTATCACTATTACAGATAATGCAGTAAAGGAACTAAAGAATCTATTGGAAGATGAAGCTGATACAACTGCAGTAAGAGTTTTTGTTCAGGGTGGAGGATGCAGTGGTTTTCAGTACGGATTTTCTTTTGAGGAAAATGTTTCAGATGAAGATTTAGTCATTGAAAGAGAAGGCGTAAAAATCTGCGTAGACTCGCTTAGTTACCAGTACCTTGATGGCGCGTCAGTGGACTTTGAAGAACAATTAATGCATAGACAATTTGTAATCAATAACCCCAATGCAACTACGAGCTGTGGCTGTGGAAGCAGTTTAAGTTAATACAAACAAAAAGTCCCTTATCGCTAAGGGACTTTTTAATTTCAATATCAATTTCAATATTTATTTAACTTCGCCAAGAAGCTTGTAACAACCTCTTTTCTTTTTACCATCTTTTTCTGGCTGAATGATAAGCGGCGAGTAATTCAATGCTACTGAAAAGCTCCACTTGTCATTAACATCGCTAACAACTGCGTCTTCGAGAATTTTCTCTCTAATTTCATGATTTTCTGTTGCTTTAATTTCATTAAAAATAATTAAATCAAAATGTTTTACATGCTTTTCCGCACTAAAATCTTTATTGCAAGCAATAACATTACCAGACACTTCATAGTCAGGAGAAGAGCTTACCAAATCAAGCATTACTTTCTTGCTTAGCAGTCTAGTCTTGTTTTCATCAAAGTTTTTCTTCCAGCTTCTTTTTATCGCTTTTTGAAGATCACTTACATTTACTTTAGAGTAAACCGAGAAAATCTGTTCCAAACGTCTAAAGAATCTATTTCTGCCCCTTTCACTGAAGTAGAACCAATCTGATTCAACATCAAGCCAAAGCGTTTCGCTAATACTGTTAGCAACATCTTTAACAAAATCCAACTTAATTTTTTTGCTTAAGCCTTTTATCTCTTTTCCAATTTCTTCTATAGAAGTCGCACCATTATGAGAGATCAATGTGATTGCAATGCTTTCAATTTCTTGAGCAAGATTAATGTTTTCTTTACCAACAATAAATCGACAGCCATTATGCTTAATAGCGATACCTGATTTTATTTTAAGATCCTTCATATCCATGATATCAATGATACTTAAAATGCCTTCAAGCATGTAATTTTCTGAAATAATGCCTTCGTCAACTAAAACCGTTTCTAATAGTGAAGATGATGCAGGTGTTTTTGAATCAACGATAGAAGCTGCCAAATAAAGTTCTTTTGGGACGACAAACGTATCTCTAAGCTTTTGCGCAACTTTGTTTGTAATCTGTCTTACACTTTCTCTGGTAAGGCTGTACGGTTCACCCGCGACTTGCATTGATGAGCCACCTTTCCCATCAAAACCGAAATATCTTTTGGCAATTTCATTGTTTCTTTTAGAATTATTGCCTGTATCAATTAAGTCTACGTATCTAGAAATAACTTCATTCAAATTTAGGGTTTTTTGATTAACCATATTAGCCTCAGCTTTATTATTATTATTTGCCAAGAGAAATAATTTTTTAAATAGTTATTGGCATTTATTTTTATTTGTATAAAATATATCTACTTTAAGCTTATACGTCAATTTACTGCGTAGCCACAAACGCACCTTATATTACCGCAAAAGCACATTTTGACACTCGAGGCTAAAAGACGCATATTATATATACAACAGGTAAGCATCATGTCCAAAAAAAACAAATCTAAAAGCTCTGCTAATACCACCGCTAAAAAAAAATCAAACAGGCTTCATGAAGTTTTAGAGATGCATTATGAAGGCTACCGATATAAGAAAAAAACAACCTCTCATGATAACGAAATGCACCGAAGCTTTAATAAAAAACTAAGGTCGTTCCTGAAAGATTGTGACAAGAAATCATTTGTTCCTTCAAAATCTTTTGTTGAAAAGGAAATATTAAAAATAAAAGATGAAGTTCAGTATGAAATCAACATGAAAGGGATAAGTTTAGGAACAACTGATTACCGAAGAATAGACTCAAATCTAGCATCAATGGACTTTCATAGTTACCTTGAAAAAAAGAAAGATTCTGTCACAGGCGAAAGCATTAAAAAATTAAGAATACTTGGCTTAGTTCCGCTAGCCAGATTAACAGATGGCGACATTAGATTGATCCTCAGAATTTTTAAAGAAATAGCAGATGAACAAAATGAAGAAGGCGTTATTCTTATTGATCTGATGAATGTTCGCGTATCTTCCGTTGTTGGCGACGAAGAAAAATTTGAGATATGTGACATGCTGTTAAGAAAATGCAGAAACTTAACTAAAAAACATGCCAAACAAAACAATCAAAATACTGATTTTAAATACGCCTTTTTGGACCGCGCAAGGGACATACTTGTCAACGCAAGTATCTAATGATTAACGTATTATAGACTCAGTTCGAGCTTGTTGCCCATCAAATTCAGATGGGCAACATATTTACTTCTATCGACCAAAATCCATTTCTGCTTCTGCAATATTAAACATTTCAGCCATTCTCACAGAACGATCCTCAAAAGTCCTTTGGCCTTCTGAAATCAATGCCTCTTTTTGCTCTTTGCTCACCTTAGGGGTTATATACGCCCCTGTTGCCGACTTTTCTTTGTACTTGATATTAATGTTATTTTTGCCAAAAATATCCTGCAGCTCTCCGATCAAATCATCTGTTATTTTAAATCTGTTTGATCCAAGTACTTTGGTCTGATTGACACCTTCATTATCAACAAATGAAGCCTCTAATCTAGCATACCCCTCTGGCAGGCTTTTTATTAAGTCATTTAACCGACTTCGTTGACTTGTCGTATTGAATTGGCTTAAGTCCAGGTCTATATGAATGGTTTCAGCCATTCGCTCCCTAACCATGTCCACGGACTTAACACTATTAGCAAACATTCGTACTTTCTTAGAACGGTTATCCATTCTAAGGGTACCTTCAATGATTAGCGCTTTATCAACTTCCAATAAATGCTGACATTCATGGTAAAATTTATTATAGATAACCAAGTCGGTTTGTTTTGATTTGTCATCAATTTTAAGATACGCAGTTTGACCTTTCGCTCCACTTTTTATTTCCATATCAACAATTATTGCTGCAATGGTAACTTTCTTATTTTCCCATTTAACTTTTACGTTTTCTTCCGCAGATTCTTCTCCTTTCTCATCGTTACCGTCTTCCATGTCCGAACCCATAAGGTCTATCAACTTACCTGAAACAATCGGCGATAATTCCTTCTCGTAAAAATCAATTGGGTGGCCAGTCAAATACATCCCTAGCTTTTGTCTTTCTCCACTTAATCGTTCAAGGTCATTCCACTCTTTAGCCTCTTTGTACTTAACAACTGATTCATCTTCGGCTAGTTCACCAAACATACCCATCTGAGTCGAATTCGATAAGTTCTTCTTTGCGATAAACTTAGCGACATCTATTGCACTAGGTATCGTTTCCATCATAATTGCACGGCTAGGGCCAATATTGTCAAACAAGCCTGCATAAACACCCGCTTCTAAAACCCTTTTATTAGGCCGTGCACTAATGCAAAAGTCGAATAGGTTCTTGTACCCTCCTTCTTCATCACGCTTGTCTATAATTTGAGCTATAGCAGAGTCTCCAATCCCTTTAATACCTCCAAGCCCAAAAACAATTTGATTGTCATTCTTGGGAGTAAATGATTTCAATGAGATATTTACATCTGGAGGAAGGATCTCAATCCCCATGCTTCGACACTCATTAACATAGGCAACAATTTTTTCAGTATTACCCATGTCGGCAGATAAAACGGCGGACATGAAGTATGATGGATAAAAGTGCTTAAGCCATGCTGTTTCATAGGATATACGAGCATAAGCTGCTGAGTGAGACTTATTAAAACCATAACCTGCAAATTTCTCTACAAGATCAAATATCTTCATAGATAATTCTGAACTTATTCCGTTTTTCTTCGCTCCTTGCTTGAATATGTCTCGCTGAAGCATCATGTCTTCTAATTTCTTTTTACCCATAGCGCGACGGAGCATGTCGGCTTCGCCCAATGTATACCCAGCCATAACTTGGGCTATTTTCATAACTTGTTCTTGAAAAAGAATTACCCCATAAGTCGATTCTAATATTTCTTTCAAACATTCATGCTGATAAGTCGCATCAGGGTATGATATTTCCTCTCTACCGTGCTTTCTGTTAATAAAGTTATCAACCATTCCCGATTCTAATGGCCCTGGACGAAAAAGTGCAATTAGTGAGATTAAATCCTCAAAACAGTCAGGCTTAAGTCTTACATTAAGGTCTTTCATCCCTTTACTTTCTACTTGGAATACCGCACTTGTACGCCCTTCTTGGAACATTCTGTACACTTCTGGCTCATCGAGTTTTATCTTCCTAATATCAATTAAAGGAAGATTTTGCTTTGCTTTATCTTTGTTTACTAAATTTATTGTGTTTTGTATTATCGTTAATGTTTTAAGTCCTAAAAAGTCGAACTTTACAAGGCCTGCATCCTCTACATCATTTTTATCAAATTGAGATACCTTATTTATTACCTCTCCCTGCTTACTAAACTCATTATAAGTTGGAGTAAATCCAGTTAGAGGTCCTTTTGATATTACAACACCACCAGCATGCTTACCTGTTTGCCTAACAAGTCCTTCCATTAATAATGAATGAGATATGATTGTCTTTATGTCATTATCAGTTTCAATCGCTAACTTAAAGTCTGGATTTAACTCAATCGCCTCTGCGAGCTTTATACCTGGTGTATTAGGAATAAAGTTAGATATCCTGCCACCAACAGAGAACGGGAAACCAAGCGCTCTAGAAACGTCTCTCACAACCATTTTTGCGGCCATTGTTCCATAAGTAATGATTTGGGATACCGCGTCCTGACCATACTTAATTGAATTGTACTTAATAACCTCTTCACGGCGATCCATACAGAAATCTATATCAAAATCGGGCATTGATACACGTTCAGGGTTAAGAAACCTTTCAAAAAGCAA
This sequence comes from Psychromonas sp. SP041, assembly GCF_000470315.2. Lineage (GTDB taxonomy): Bacteria > Pseudomonadota > Gammaproteobacteria > Enterobacterales > Psychromonadaceae > Psychromonas. Next base: position 52,839 of record NZ_CBRF02000001.1, on the reverse strand, counting down.
AGTGTATTCCAATGGATCTAAATCAGTAATTTTTAGAGCATAAGCGATGAGTGACCCAGCGCCTGAACCACGGCCTGGTCCAACAGGAATTTCATTTACTCTTGACCACTGAATAAAGTCTGAAACAATCAAAAAGTATCCAGGGAATCCCATCTTTATAACTGTTTTTAACTCAACGTCTAATCGCTCGAAATATTCTTTTCTCTTCTCTGAATAATTGCTTGCATTACGGTCAAATAGTTCTTCGAGCCTAGACTCCAAGCCTTGATATGACTCTTTGGTTAAGAATTCAGCCTCGGTCATGTTAGCGGCTTTAGCATCTGGAAAATCAGGTAGGAAATACTTTCCTAATACAATCTCAACACTACATTGTTTAGCGATAGCAACTGTATTTTGTATAGCTGAGGGGATATCAGAAAATAGATTAGCCATTTCATCTGGACTTTTTAAGTACTGATCAGGCATGTGTCCATTAATATTATAATCGGCGATTTGAGTTAGTGACTTACTTTCTGCAATAGCTGTTCTTATTTGGTGAGTTCTAAACTCATTATGCTCTAAGAAAAGAGCCCCATTTGTCGCAACTACAGGGATATTTGCTTGAGAAGCCAACCTAACGGCTGCGTGGACATGTTTATCATCGAGTTCATGCCCTGTTCGCTGTAATTCAAGAAAGAACCGATCCCCAAAGATAGATTTCATTCGCTCTGTTCGCATTCTAGCGATGTCTAAATCCCCGCTCAATAACAGCTTTCCGATCGAGCCATGCCTAGCGCCTGAAAGTGCAATAACTCCTTCGGATAGCTGACTCAGCTCATCGATTGAAATAATAGGGTTTCTTCCAGTATTAATGTTGCCGTTTTCATATGCATCACTAATAAGCTGGGTTAAATTTTTATAACCGACGTTATTTTTTGCAATCAATATCATTTTGCCGATCTGATTGTCCGCCTGGTCTTTCATGTTAATATTAACTTCCATGGCAATAATAGGTTTAACGCCACTAGAAATAGATTTTTTATAGTGCTTAATTGTGGCAAACATATTACAGCTATCAGATACGGCAACGGCATTCATTCCCTTACTTTTCACACTACTAATAAGTTTAGGAACTCTAATCAATGAGTCTTTTAAAGAATACTCAGTGTGAACATTCAAGTGAACAAATTCGTTGGGTAACATTTGTGGTTCGCCTATCAAAAAAATATAGACATATTATATCTACGATTAACACTATCGGCAATAAAAAACGATTACCATTCGGTACACCTCAACATTGACAGGAAACTATTTAGTGATATATTAACTTTACTTTCCAAGAGGTTTAAAATGAATGACATGACAGTTGCCTTAAAGGCAGTGATTGGCTCAGTTATCTGCGAGCCAACACTTTTAAATGAATTAAAAGCGAACATTAATGAAAAACACATACACAATATACAATTAAAGGAAATATATAAGACGATATGTAAGCTAGAGGAAGCTGGATACATGTTTGATAGAATTTCTATCCTATCAAACACAAAATTAAAAGATGAAAATTTATCGAGTCTCATTAATGATTGTATTGAAGTGTCTAATATCACTGCATTTGAATCTCATATACAGATAATAAAAAATAGCATTACTATTAATGAAATTGAATTAATGCTTAATGATGCAAGATCGAAAATAGCTATTGGTGGATTTGAATCTCCTGCGGAGCTACTTCATTCAATCTCAACTCAGTGTGATAATATTTTAGAGATAAGCTCTCAGAAAGATACAGTTGTATCATATAAAGAGTTAATCCCTGAAGTTACTAAAAAAATCATGGAGCAAGCTAAAACAGGCATAAAAGAATTTGGCCACAAAACTGGTTACGAAGAATTAGACGATATGATCAATGGCCTAATTCCTGCCAACTTAATAATTGTTGCAGCTAGACCAGCTATGGGTAAGACTACTTTTGCATTCAATATAATGGAAAACATAGCGGCTGCTGATGATGGTCATTGCTTAATGTTCTCAATGGAGATGCAAGACTCGGACTTAGCTATAAGATCACTATCAAGATTTACAGGTGAGTCTCAAACGAATCTTAAAAAGGCCAGTTTCACTGAAATGTCCATGGCTAACCTTAAAGCTAGTTATGATGATATTTCCAACTTAAAAATAAATATTGACCCGCGATCATCATTAAACGTAACAGAATTAAGAATGACAGCGGCAAAAGTCCATAAAGTCACACCATTAAAAATGATTATGGTCGACTACATTCAACTTATGAATGCCAAAGATACTAAAATCAGTGAAGAGAACCGTGCTCTAGTTATTTCTCACATCACAAGCAACTTAAAGAAACTATCTAAAGAGCTTGGTGTTCCCGTGGTTGCTCTTTCACAGCTAAATCGTAATCTAGAACAGCGTGTGGACAAAAGACCTGTTAACTCTGATCTTAAGGAGTCTGGTGCTATCGAGCAAGATGCTGATGTGATTTTGTTTCTTTATAGGGATGAAATATACAATGAGGACTCTCAAGATAAAGGCATTGCAGAGATAATCATTGGTAAACAACGAGCTGGTGCATTAGGGACGGTTAGGCTAGGCTTTAACGGCAGTAGCTCAAGATTTGAAAGTCTTGTTAGAGCTAAAGACATTAATCCTGTAAACGAAACACACCAACCCCCACCATCTATTGGGTATGAACCTTCAATATCGATTGAACAATATGCTGAAAATCATTCATTCGACATTAATAACAGTCCAATATGACTTAAGCTTTTTCATTATATATAATATATCCAAATTCTATAAATCACCCTTTTCTACATTAGGGTGATTTACTTTTTAATCGGGGAAAACATGTCTGAAGAAAACAACACAGAAACAGAATCTATTGCTGCCAACAGAGTTCTTATGCTTGATACTGAGACAACCGGCTTGTCTTATGAGTCTGGCCATAAGATAATTGAAATAGGCATTATTGAAACAATAAATGGCAGTAGAACAGGTAACAACTTTCATGTCTATCTTGATCCTGAAAGAGAAGTTGATGAAGAAGCAGAAAAAGTACATGGGATGGATAGAGAGAACTTAGTTATATTAAGTGAAGGCAAAGTGTTCAAAGACATTTCGGCTGAACTAACCAACTTTGTTCAAGGCGCTCATATTGTTGCACATAGCGCTCCTTTTGACTTTGGTCATTTAGATGCTGAATGTAGAAGAATAGGCATTCCTGAGATAAGCCCTCAAGTTAAGATCTCAGACTCATTGAAGTTAGCGGGCAATTTGTTTCCTGGACGAAGAAATAATCTGGACGGGCTTGCTAAAAGACTTGATGTTGATACGTCTTCAAGGAATTTGCATGGCGCTTTAATCGATGCTTCAATATTAACTGACGTCTACTCAAAACTTATTGCTAAGCAAAAAGAAATGGGGATATACAAAAGTAATATTGAAGAAACGACGGTCAATATTGAAGGCAAAAAAGAAGTCGAATTTACACCTGTACTTCCTAGCCTTGCTGCTAAGTTGAGAGTCGTCTCACTTTCAGAAGATGATATTCTAAATAACGAACTAATGAACGAAAGAATTAGATCATCCTCTGGCGATGATGGGTTTACATTTTGATTGTTTGTCCTCCTGTTAAATCAGGCAGCTAAAAATCGAGCTTCATAAGCCGCACGATTAGATTGATAACGCGCTTCTGACTCCAAGAATAACTCTTCAAGTTGGGAGCGGCGTGTTTCTGGTACAAAAGCCAATCCACCCGCGCCAATTTCTTTGATTGCACATGAAATTGTATCTACAACGAAGTCACTTGTGCAGCCGTTATCAGTCGTCCATCTTTGTACTTTAACTTTTCCATTTAATGGATGAAACAGGTAGTAACAAGTAAAAGAGAGATCATGAGACACTTGCTCAGCTAATGTAACTTCATTTTCTTCATAATCACTTATGATTTTCTTAGAGTCACCCTCGCATCGAAACTTTATGTTTTGGCAATATTGAGCAAAAGGCACACACGGAGAATCAATAAAAAAATCAATAACGCTCAACATTTCTTTATCAAAATATTTTTGCACAAATGGCTTAGCCAAAATTTCATTTGCATCATTGATAGCAGTATTTTTATCTTCGTCGCTATCGTTTGATAGCACAGCTATAAACAATTCTACAGCCTGCTCTTTAGCCTTTCTAAGTCTGCTCATAATTATTTTTCCTTGCATGTCCGCTTAACTAACTTGCTAATAATTATAATATAGGCGCGCCTATACATCAAGTGTAATCACTTGTTTTGCAGGCTTTCATTTAGTAGTTTGTAGGCTGCAATTAACGACTCTTCTTTCGTACCTCCAAAAAGCTTAATCGTTTTTTCTATTTCATCTAAACGATCCTTATCCTTAAACCGGACAGAGCTATACGTAGGCGTCCCATGACGTTTTTTGTTTTGTAATTGGTTAGCATTATGTTGCGGAGTATTTTTTTGAACCATGTGTTTCCATTACCTATTTCTGATGTTAGTTCTTAAATGTTAGTTTTTCTAGTCAACTTTGTACAGGACATATGTTTTTGTTTCTTCAAAATAAGGAACACCAAATGGCCTCAACGATTAAACTCCCTCCCCTATAAACAAGCAGGAAGGGAATTCTAGATCATCGCAACACTTTTAGCTCTGTATGCACTTTATTCCTATCATCTTTTGATAGACCAATATTATTCAGGTACTTATCACTATTACTAAAGCCTCTCACAATATTCCCTTCACTTGTAAAAGATAACGGTGTTCCTTTTAAGTTAAACAACTTACCTAAGAAATATTGATAAGCTGCAGGCAAGTCTACTCGCCCCTGCTCTTCAGCAATTGAACAATCATCTTGAATGGGGATGCTTTTTCCTGCATAGAGCTTCGTCATAGCTTCAGCAGGGTCTTTTGAACACCAGGCACTGTAAAGAGAGCTGATAACTTCTTTTGCGGGAATCGGTCTCGTCTTCTCTAAAGCCAATGCTCTTGGGTACATTAAGATGGTTACCTTTACTCCGGCTTTGTTTAAGGTAGGAATTGACTTGTGAAGTTTCTGACAGTACGGACAAGTAGGATCACTAAATACCATAACACCCACCTTCTCTTCGCCTATAGCAGGGTATACAACAGACCATCTTTCTCCAAGGCTATCTAGTCTCGAGTACATTTCACTGATCTGTGCTTTGGTTTCTGACTTACTTAATTTTTTACCCTTAGTGCTGTATCCGATTTTGCTTTTTTTATTTCCTTTATAGCTAACAAATGCACCGCCCGTTTGCAGCTTGCTCATATCAATGCTTCTTTTAGATTGAGACTCATTTGAACCAGAAAATGCTGAATGAGAGTTAATAACTTCACTTCCAGATTTAGACATTTTCTGCTCTATTCTATCTTTCCATTTTTTACGAAGGGCATCCAACTTAGATTTTGTGTCTTCTGATGATTCAGCAATAATTGTCTTGTTTGCATCAGATAACACACTTTCAGGTTGGCCCATTATTCTTCTGCTCGCATCTCTTGCAAGTTTATTATTTGCAGGGCTCAAAAGAGAACTTTTAAGTTGATTATGCTCACCAGCAGACTCAGAGTGAGAATCTTCATATGTGCGATGACTTTCATGTTTTCTTGACTCAAGACCCGCAGAAAGACTCTCAGAATGATTATTATCAATTTTTTTAGGAAGTCCTTCTCGTGGACTGTAAGTGACATCTTTATGAACTGGCCCATGTCTCTCACTTACTGTGAATGTCGTATTTAAGGCACTTATCAGCCTTTTCTTTTGCTCAATTAACTCACGAGAAACCATCGTTTCACTCACGTTAGTATCGACATTCACCAGATCCCCAAAAAACACAGAGCTAGCATCGTCAGTTACATAGAAAATACCTTTGCTACCAAAGACTTCTTTAATATTAGGAATGCTTGTTTCATAAACATGAAAAATTTCACCGTAAACTTTCCCTTCCAAAGCACTTTTAATCTTATCTATTAATTCTTTTGAAACAGGCTTTTTATTTAAGACATTACTCATAGAATCTGGCAAAACAATATCAATTGCCTGATTATTTAAGTTTAGCGAATTCACAAACAAATTACCGACTACTGCTGCAGTTACAGCAACGATAGCTAATGAACCACCAATGATAATAGGCCTGATCTTATTTTGTGTATTTGGTTTTGGATTTGGATTATTCATAATGTTAAAAAAGAGATATGACTATTGCTGCCAATAACTCTTTCTGCTCCTGTTTTATTAATTTGATTACAATAACCCGACGAGCGATGACTCAAGCTTCATCCTCAGTCGGGAGATTCATTTAAGTCTGTTTCTAACTCAAGACTTGATATGTGTCGTAGATAGAGATAAGTGTCATCGTTGTGGCAAATAAAATGATAAAATAAATTGTTAAAATCCGTAAAAATTTCTCATTAATTGGCCCGGTAATTTTTTCTATTAAAAATATAAGTAAATGTCCGCCATCAAGCACCGGAAGTGGCAGGAGATTCAAAACCATTAAATTAATACTAAGTAGTGCAATGACAAAAAAGTAAGAGTTAATCCCGCCTTCAAAGCCACTTGCTGTTTCCTGAGCCATTGAAACTGGCCCAGATAAAACAGATGGCTCTGTTTCATTTACAATTACTTTCCAAATAAACTTAAGAGTAAATTTAGAAAAGTCATATGTTTTTTCCAACGAATTTAAGAATGACTCATACAAACGAATCTCTTCAACGTTGATCACCTCACTCAAAATATTAGCAGGCACATCAAACGTAAGTACAATACCAAATCCCCCAGATTCTGGCGTGATTAATGACTTTGTTAACTCTTTCTCGCCTCTCTCAACAACAAATGTATTGATGGCTCCCTTTTTAAGATTAACCAACCTATCAAAATCGGCCACATAATTAAATTCAGTTCCGTTTAGAGATAAAACAATATCGTTTACCAATAATCCTGCTTTTTCTGCTTCGCTATTTTCACTAACAAAGCTAATCGTATTACCTATCTCTAATAAGTAATGAAAACCTAGCTCATTTGCAAAGTTAGGTTCTTCTTTCTTTGTTTTATGAATTTTATACGAAGACAAATCTGCATTTACTTCAATGAGATTATCATCTCTTTTTACAAGAAATATATTTTCATCTTTACCTGTTGCAACAGAAAGCTCGAGTACAAAATCTGTCCACGTTTCCACTTCATTTCCATTGATTTGCTTTATTACATCAAACTTCTCAAAGCCTACTTCTTTAGCAATACCTTCTGTCTTACCAATGATGGCAGGTGATGACACATAAGTGCCCAGTCCAATGTAAGTTAATAGTACTATCGCAAGCAATCCATTAGCAACTGGACCACACAGAACAATCATCGCTTTATTGAATAAAGGCGCATCTTCGAAAACACCTTTTTTCTCTCCAAAATAAAGCGATTCTTTATCTTTAGTATCATCTCTCATTAGCAATTTAACATACCCACCCAAAGGAAGCATTCTTAGGTTGTAAGTTATACTGCTTCTAGGGCTTGTCCAGCTAAGTAAAGCTTTACCGAAACCAATCGAGTACTGAAGCACACGCACTCCAGAGAGTCTTGCTGCGAGGTAGTGACCAAACTCGTGAATACCGACAAGAACCAATATACTAAACACAAATATAATGGTCGTACACAAAAAATCCAACATGATATCTCCAGGGGACAAACAGCATAGCTAAGTAGCCATAACAAAAAGACTTAATATAACCAAACTGAATTGTAGTGTCAAACCAACTAAGGTAATTCAAAGTATTCGCAACATAAACAATTTATAGTATAATAAGTTATATTTTTAATTGGAGATTTAAAATGCTTGGTACAAATGGGGAAAGTTTAAGCCTTGTCTCTCTTGATGACGTTAATGATATTAATATCAGCAATGGACTCATGGATGTTTCTTGGGGCTCTTTAGTCGATATTTTGAGAAACCATAACATCAGAAACAATAAAGAAGGCGCCTGTTTTATTCCTGCACAGTTTAAAAGCCCTGATGACTGGGTTTTGTCTGATAATGATGAAAAACCATCTTACCGAAACGATTTAAATGTTGAAAGTATATCAGTAGTTGTTCTTGACCTGGATGAGCCTGGCTCAAAAGAAAAAGCAGAAGAAATCTATAAAGACTTTGAGCATGTTATCTACTCTACCCACAGCTATACTGTAGATAAGCCATACAAGTTCAGAATCGTGCTTCGATTAGATGAGCCGATCTCAGGAAGCGAATGGCCGGATTACTTTAAGTCACTTATCGCTCCAATTGATGCAGATAGAAGTTGTGGCAATTTATCTCGCGTATTCTACTTTCCAAGCCACAGCCCAAACGCCGGATTAGCTCCATACTTTAAGCACCAAGATGGCAACAAAATATCTGTAAACGACATCAATAACATTAGGAGCAAATATGAGTCAGGATTAAGTCCTGAAGCATTGGCTGAATTTAGAGAAAAAAACACACCGTCAATCCCTAAAAGCAATGTAAGAACTCACTTTACTGGCGAAAAAAGAAATATTCATGACGCCAAAAGTATGACTATCGATTACTCTTATGAGGGCATGAAAGAATCTTTCGCAAAATTCATCCCCATTCTTTCTGACAATGACAACAGACACGATTTTGCTTTAAAAGTATGTGGTAGCGCAGTTGGGAAATGGGGAGCTAAAGCGGATTTTTTCAACGTAGTTCAGTTTATTTATAAAGCATCTACTGAATACGGAAGCAAGCCCCTTACAGATCCTTCTGGGGATACCAGAAAGGAAATCCCTGAAATAATTAGCTCCGCTGTAAATAAATACGCACCTGAAATTGTTTATGGTGACGAGCCTATTTATACGAATTTAAGAGCTCACATAAAAGAAATTGTTGCTAAAGTTGAAGTTATTGCAATCACTGAAGACTGGGATTTTCCTAACGAAATAACAAGTTTTAGTGATAAAGATGAAATAGCAAGAAAGCTAGACATAAGACTTAACAATAATGTCGATTACTCAAGAAATGTAATCAGGGGCAGAAATATCGATTCGATTAAAGAATTCATAAAAACAGGTAAGCTCATCCCGTTTGTAAAGTCAGTCTATGATAAAGAGCACGAAATAAATGGCGACAAAATGAATATAAATTCAGTTGGCCAATTTGTATTTTATTGCATTCATGGTCATGCGACACAAATGCTTTACGACAAAAATCTATATAAAACGCTTGAGGTTGCAAAGGATTTAATTGTTAACAATTTAGATAATGTTATCCCTAAAGAAATGAATACCCCACAGAACAAGTCGTTCTTTTTGTCTTCAATTAAAATTGGTCATGCGAAAGCCAAGACCAATAATTTCAGATGGGGCATTTGTCACAACCCTAGCGTTGAAAAGCCCTCTCCTGCTCAAGTGCGAGATATGAATCGTAAAAACCAAAAAGAGGATCATGCTGAAATAGCGCCAGTTCAAAATAACTATGAAACTTCTCCTTCTATGTAAGGGCAATTAGTTATTTACTTTTTACATACGATACCTCATATTAATGAGGTATTTTTTTGACTTAAAATATAAGAGAAATCTAAATTTTCAGAGGACAAATGATGACAAACCACATTCAATTTAACAAGCTATTAACCTATACAGATAAAAGCCTAATAAAAGTAACACCAAATGAAACGGTCGTTTCCGTTTATGCTAAAGCGATTTTATCAACATACCTAGAAGAAACGAGAAATTATCCTCGGTCAGAAGTAACTGAGTCTCCAATTGTTATCGAAGTTACATTTCCTATTCCAGAATTTTCTGAAACAGAAGAGCATATTCTAGCAAGCGCTGAAGCTCTGGCTCAAGTCGCGGCTATATCCCCTGACTTTTTTAACATATTTGGGACAAAAAAAGGGGCTAATATCACCGAGATTCTTCTAGTGGCCTCTCAGAGTTTTCTTGTTCGTTTCAATGAGTTTCAAAACGATCATAGAAGTTCATTATGTAGTCAAAGCCTAGTTATGTCTTCGACCTATTTTTATGGTGCAGCCTCTCGAATCGTTGCTGAAAATGAAGATGATTGGGTTAAGCCTTTGCTGTCTGAAAAAGAAAAGCCGTTTGCTGTTTATCAAACCTCAATGAAAAATACATTTGATCGACTGAGTCTCGTGAACAAGCATGGAAAGTTTCTTCTTACTAGAGTTGCAATAGAAGACTTTATAGCCCTACCTCAACGATATATTGATCCCGAATCAGTAACTCGCCCATTTAGAGCAGCAAGAAGTGTTTTGAATCAAAAGTTTATAGACGTCATACCGGGCTCTCCATTGGCGCCTAAAGAAGAATTTAATGAAAGAGGCCAATTGAACAAGTCATTTCTTGTTCCCAATGTATTTGCGGTAAGGTTGGTTTTGGTTGAAGATAACCTATTCGGAGAAGATGTCTATGTAGTAACAGGCATGCCACCTTTTTTGCCTAAAGAAGTATTGTCCGAACACTTTAAAAATGGAACCGATCACATTACAAATAGTAGAGAGGTTAGAAACTACATTAGAGAAAAGCAAAATATCGCTTCTTTAGGACTATTCGGATAGTTAGAAGACAGGGTAGCTTTCGCTACCCTGTTCAAACGAAAACATTGGAAAAGGGTTATTTAACAACACCTAGCTCGTCTAACTTATCTTTTGCAGTCTGAGAACCCAAACTGGCTGCAGATTTCAAAAGTCTTACTGCTTTAGTACGGTCTCGCTGGACAACCCATCCCTCTAAATAAAAGTCTGATAGCATTACCACGTATTCCACATTGCCGCCGATCGCTCTTGACTGTACATACTCAAAAGAGCTCTTGTTTTTTCTTCTCTCCTTCGTAAACTGTTTTCTTACCTCAAAGGCAAGAGCGTAAGAGTTGTTTGATGATTTAGCTAGCCAGAACATGGCCAAATCTCGATCTTCAGGCACTAATTCACCAACAGCATAGTGAGAGCCAAGAATATGCTGCGCCTCACCCAGTTCGTTTATGGCTGCTTTCTTGATGTACTTCAGGCCTTCACGGTCATTACGCTCTACTTCATCTTCTGAGACAGAAGGGTATAGGCCCATTAACAACTTGCCATATTGCAGTTCCGCCAATGGAAAGCCCAGGTCGGCAGATGACTTCAATAAATCAATGCCTTTATCTATATCTTTATCAAAATTAATGCCATGGATATACATTTGAGCCGCGTTAAATTTTGCTTCAGAATTCAATGAGTCAGAGTCTTCAAGCATTCTTTCAAGACCACCAGCCTTTTCTGATGCATTGTTAATATAAGTGAGAGCAATTTGTCTGTCACTTTCAAAATCTAGCTTAGGCTCTTTCCACGTATAAGTACTTGCAAAAACTGTTGAGCTTAACGATAAGGCGATTAAGGCCCCTAAAATAGTTTTTTTCATTTTCATTTACCTGTTTTCTACAAATTATATTAATTTTAAATTATAAGTCAAATGAACTTGGTTCATTATCAGTGTGATTTTTTTCAATATAAGAATCTATAACTAGATTTCCCCATCGCTTAGCAATATCTTGAGGTTTTTCTTTTGAATTATTTACTTCTGTCGGCCTAGCGCCCTTTTCTACCAAAGATTTAAATAATCCTACTTCTGCATCTAAAGCAACTATATGCAAAATATTACCTTTGGCTCCCACACCTTTAGAGAAATCAAAACCTTTTCTTTCAAATAGATCTATCATATCTTCTTTATTGTCCAGTAAAGGTAAATGCGACAAAGGTAAGTTTCCAGAGCTATCTGGCTTATTCATTCTTTCGGGCTCATGATCAATAATAAAGTTTGCAATCTTGAGTGCATTTCGCTTAACTGCCTCGCCTAACAAACTTGTATTTTTTGAGTTTTCAATATCTCTGTTGACAAAATCTCCGTTAAGATAAATATCTGAAAACAAACTTCGGTCATCACTTTGAATAAGAAAAAAAAGCTTCTTCTCTGAATGAGTCATTATACTAAAGGACATAATTAAACCTCTTGTTAAAAATTTAGCTCACTAATTTCTGAATTTAACTCAGAAAGTGTCTCTTTGTTTGATTTTGAATCAGAAGAAGATTGCTTTTGATTTTTTGACACACCAGAAACTTCTTGGAAACTTAAGTTTTCTGACTTCTCTTTTTCTTCAATCATTTTCATAGATGCCGCGAGTTGTGGATCTTGTAAGTGTTCAATCATAATCTGCAGACTTTTTCGACCTCTGAATTCGTTAACGCTTAATTTGAATGAAGCCTCTACATAGTTTTCAATAGGCATAACGCCTCTATCAATACAGCTAAACGCGATAGCTTTAATTTCGATATCAGAGCCAACAGGTTGCAAGACCATGCTTAAATGACTGCCATCACCAACAGGACGTTTTGAGATAACATTAAATTTTTGACTAAACACAGGGTATTCAAAACCTTGCCCCCAAACTGGCTGAGACTCGATAAGCTCCGCTAACTCTAAAGTCATCCATCTTGGATCTATGTCTTCCACATCCACAATGACAGCACCCAGTTTCATTTCATCGGTCATATCTCTTGAAATTAACTGATCAAATATATCTTTGAATTCTGAGTACTTATCTGATTTCACCGATAAGCCAGCAGCCATAGCATGTCCACCAAATTTAGATAAAACATCTGGTCTTTTTTTATTAATTTCATCAAGAATATGCTTTAAATGAATACCAGGTATTGAACGAGCACTACCCTTAATATCCAACTTTCCAATCGCGTCTTTCATGTCAATTAAGTTCGAAGCCGGTACGCCGAGACCTTCAGCATTTTTTAAGTCATTTTTAGCTTCTTTGAAACTACCGGTATCAGTAAAACAAATTGTTGGTCTACCTAACCGTTCTTTAACTCTAGAGGCTAATATTCCAACAACACCTTCATGCCAAGAGGGATCGTAAAGTGATATACCATTAGCATCGACTTCTATGTGATCAATAAAATCTAGAGCGTCATCAAGCATTCCATTTTCGATCTCTTTACGAGCTACATTCAGACTATCAAGCCTTTCAGCCAATGCTAAGGCAGTATTATCTTCCTTAGCCATTAGACACTGGATGCCGATGCTCATATCATCTAATCGACCAGCAGCATTTATTCTTGGACCAACAGCAAAACCAAAGTCTTGGCTTGTGATTTTTCCTATTTCTTTTTTAGCTATTTGAAGGATCGCATTAATACCAGGTCTGCCTCGCCCTTCGTTTATTATTTTTAGTCCTGCATTTACCAATAATCTATTGTTGTAATCAAGTTTAACAACATCAGCAACAGTCCCCAGAGCAACTAAATCAAGAAGCCTTTCCAACTTAGGTTCAGCTATACCCATTTTTTCAAACGTGCTTGACTGTCTCATAGCTGCTCTTGCCGCAATAATGGTATAGAAAATAACACCACATCCTGCGATAGACTTAGAAGGGAAGTTACAGCCTGGTTGACTAGGGTTTACAATAGCGTCAGCCAAAGGCACTTCATTAGATTCTGCTGGCAAATGATGATCTGTGATAAGTAGCTGACAAGGAAAAGGAAGGTTTCTAACTGCATGTGCACCTTCGAATGCGGCAATCCCATTATCAACAGTGATAATAAGGTCAGGCCTTGATTTTGCGGCAATTTCTACGATCGCATTAGATAGCCCGTAGCCATGTTTTTCTCTGTCAGGAACCAAGAAGTCAACATTGTTTGATCCGAGCATTGTTAGCCCTTCTACACCAATACTTGTTGAAGTTGCGCCATCACAATCATAGTCTCCTATGATTAAAATCTTTGATCCTGCAACAATGTGATTTGAAATAAGTTGTGCAGCATCTTTCATTCCTTTTAATTCAAAAGGATTAATTAATTTTCTCATGTCATATATAAGTTCAGAAGGTTCTTTAATTCCTCTGTTCTGATAAATACTATTTAGAATTTCATTATTATGAATTCTATTTTGTGACATTTTCTTTCTTTGGTGAAAAGGCTTTATTTTCATTAGAATTCTTAAAGTTAAATTTATTTCACTTATTATAACACAATAATTACAAATGGCATGACAACAACAGGTCAAAATCCAAACAAAATGCCTCTTTGAAAATAACAATAAAAAACACTTTCTATAAAAATATTAAGACCAAATTTTCATTAAAAAAAAGTGGGTGCAATGCACCCACTTTAAATTAACACATTCTTTAAAACTCATTCCCTAAATTTTATTATTTCATACTTTATACAAAACACACGATCTATATGACACATGCTCCGCCTTCACATACTTCTTCAGGTTCTTCATTTGAGCCACCTTGATCTCTAGTGTTATGGTAATAAAGTGTTTTTAATCCATATTTATACGCGAGAATTAAATCTCCTAGAAGAAGTTTCATTGGCACTTTATTGTCCTCAAAAGAAGACGGATCATAGTTTGTGTTTGCCGAAATAGACTGGTCAACGAATTTCTGCATAATCCCGACTAGTGCGAGGTATCCCTTATTGTTTGGAATTGACCATAGAAGCTCGTAGTTATCTTTGTATTTTTCAATGCCTGGAACAACTTGCTTTAATATCCCATCTTTTGATGCTTTTACACTAACAAAACCTCTTGGTGGCTCAATACCATTTGTCGCATTAGAGATCTGTGAGCTCGTCTCAGAAGGCATCAAAGCTGTTAGTGTTGAATTTCTTAAACCATACAACTTAATGTCTTCACGTAATGCTTCCCAATCAAGCAACAGCTCAAATTTCCCAACTGCATCAATTTCTTTTTTATAAGTATCAATTGGCAGTAGGCCTTGGGAATAAGTGGTTTCATTAAACTTAGGACAAGCACCTACCTCTTGAGCCAGTTTATTAGATGCTTTTAGCAAATAGTACTGGATTGCTTCATAGGTTTCGTGAACGAGTTGATTTGCAGAGCCATCAGAATATTTAACATTGTTTTTAGCAAGGTAATAAGCCAGATTAATTGTTCCTATACCTAACGTTCTTCTTGCCATTGTCGATGCTTCTGCAGCGGCGACTGGATAATCTTGATAATCTAACAGCGAGTCTAATGCTCTTACTGATAACTCACATAATATTTCCAGATCAGCTAGCGTTTCAATTTGTCCTAAATTAATCGCCGACAAAGTACATAGGGCAATCTCACCTTCTACATCATTAATATTATCAAGTGGCTTAGTAGGTAAAGCAATCTCTAAACACAGGTTTGATTGACGAATAGGAGCTTGCTTAGGGTCAAAAGGAGAATGGGTATTACAATGGTCTACATTCTGAATGTAAATTCGGCCCGTGCTTGACCTTTCTCCCATAAGTGTAGAAAAAATCTCTAGAGCAGGGATTGATTCTTTACGAATAGTAGGGTCGTTCTCATACTTCACATAAAGCTCTTCGAATAAATCTTGGTCTTCGAAAAAAGCATCATATAAATCTGGGACATCATGTGGGCTAAACAATGTGATATTTTTCAAGTCAAGAAGTCTCTTGTAGATAGTCTTATTGATTTGAACCCCATAATCCAAATGTCTTACTCTATTCTCATCAACCCCTCTGTTGTTTTTAAGCACTAACAGACTAGGAGATTCCAGATGCCAGATAGGATAGAAAACAGTCGCAGCACCTCCCCTAACACCACCTTGATAACAACATTTTACGGCTGCTTGGAAATATTTGTAAAATGGAATTACACCAGTGTGGAAAGCTTCACCTCCCCTAATCTCTGAACCAAGTGCTCTAATTCGTCCAGCATTAATGCCAATTCCTGATCTCTGAGATACATAGCGAACAATACTGCTAGAAGTTGCGTTAATAGAATTAAGACTATCTCCTGATTCAATTAAAACACATGAACTAAACTGACGACTTGGCGTTCTTAAGCCTGACATAATGGGAGTTGGCAAGGAAATCTTAAACTTAGATGTTGCATCATAAAACTGACGAACTTTGATTAATCGTTCTGGTTTTTTGTATTCTGCAAAAAGAATTGCCGATACTAGAGCAAAGATAAACTGAGGGCTTTCATAGATTTCTTTTTTAACTCTATTTTGAACTAAGTACTTTCCTTCAAGCTGTTTTACAGCAGCATATGAAAAAGTATGGTCACGGTTGTGATCAATAAATGAATCAATTTCATTTAACTCACTTTCTGTGTATTTTTCTAGAATTTCTTTATCATATTTACCCATGGCAACAAGCTTTTTAACATGGTCTAAAAGCTTAGGCGCTTCGTATCGACCAAATGCTTGTTTTCTGATGTGAATAATCGCTAAATTAGCAGATAAAAACTGATAATCTGGACAATCTACTGAAATTAAATCAGCAGCACTTTTTATGATAGTTTCTTGTATTTTACATGTGCTAATCCCATCGTAGAATTGAATGTTCGCTTTCAATTCTACGTTTGAAACAGAAACGTTCTTTAGCCCTTCCGCAGCCCAACTAATTACACGATGAATTTTTTCATAATCGATGTCTTCTAAAACACCATTTCTTTTAGTCACTTTAATCTTTTGAATCATTTTTGTTAAATCTCTCTTATATGTATGAAATATTAATGGGCACAATGCTATGTATCAGCATTGAACATAAATATTTTGTCGTTCTTAATAAAATTTACATTTGAAAAGTCGCCTAAAATCTTAGTGAGTAATACGGTTCCCAAATACCTGCTTTATTCTCTTTAGCTATATTTTCGGCATTCTGATATTGTTCATCAAGAGAGCCTGGTGATTTTTTCTTTCCCTCATAAAAAGCAGAAAAACCATATAATATAATCTCTCCAGCAATGTCCACACCATTTACTCTAACCGTACAGATGGGGATCCCCTCCCTAACGCTTCTTTCAAAGCATTTAACCGTCGCCTCTTTACCATCAAGAGATTGACTCATATTAGCAAAGCCCTGATATTCCTTACTGCCTTCCTTGTCTTCAATATCTTTCATTTCTGTATCATCTATCCCATAAATAAATACAGGAAGAGCTAAATGTTTATTTCGTTTATTTCTAAGAGGAATCTTCTTCGAAACCTCACCGTATACATCTTCATTTGAAAGCTGAATCCACACTTTGTTAAGACTTTCCACCAAGATGATTTCACCTTGAAATTCATTGATACTTTTTTGGCTATCTGCCTCTTCTGCACTTGATAATACAGAAAAAAGAGAAAATACAATCAAGCTTTTTTTAAAAAGAGACATATAAAGTTACCTCACACATAATATTGTGTAAAATATGCTAACGGTCAAAAGAAATTTAATCAAGAGTAAATAATATGGCAAATATTTCACTCAATGGAATAGTCACAAAAATACACAGCACAAATAAAGATAGAGGCTTTTGTATTGTGACCATAAAAGGTGATGATGATCGATCAAAAGAGATCATTAAGTCCGAAAAAAACGGCAAAGACACGGTTACTCTTCTTGGCACTTACTTTAACCCTAAAGTAGGTGAACAGCTAACATGTGAAGGTTACTTCAAGTCACACAAAACTTTCGGAAAACAGTATAGTGCTCAACAGATACTATCAACGGTCTCGTTATCTCAAAGTTTTCCTAAAGAAATTATCCACTCTGATATGCTAAAACCTATAGAGGAAAACTTAAGACTAAAAATATATAAAAAATACGGTGACAACTCCCTAAAACTTTTAATGACTCAGTCCCCTCTCCTGACTGAAGATGGCTTTATTACAAAAAAGAGATTTGCTGAACTCAAAAAAGAAATGGCCAGACTGAAAATAACGACCAAAACCTATAACTATCTCAGAGCTGTTGGATTACCTGAAAAACTAGCTCACAATGTTATGGAAGCGAGAGGAGGCCTTTCCAAGACTTACGTGACAGTAGAGCCATATAGTTTACTAGATGTGCCTGGCATGGGATTTAAAAGCCTTGATACAGTCGCATCTGAAATTGGCATGTCATTCACATCAAAAGCAAGACTTGATTACTGTTTTGATCATATTCTGACTAATCACTTTGAACAAGGACATACAGGTTTCCCTATTGATAAGCTCGCTTATATTTCTGCGAGCGAGTTAAGTGTTGGACCAACTGAAGTTAAAGAATATTTAAAAGGAAAAATAGAAAGCGGTGAATATACTTATAATCACAAGGAAAGATTTTTCACTACATATAAAATTCATGAAATAGAAAAAGCAATTGCAAAACATCTTTTCAGATTACAATCCACTCCGTTTAAAAAAGCAAGAAAAATAAATAATGTTCAAGAGAGTTTTTTAAAAGAAGGCCAAGTAACTGCAATTAAAAATACTCTGATGAATAAGGTATCTATTATTACCGGAGGACCGGGTGTAGGTAAAACAACTGTAGTAAAGTATGTGATTGATAATATCAAACAGTCGGAAGGAAATAATCACAAGTTTGTATTAGCGGCCCCTACAGGAAAAGCTTCAACTCGAATGTCTCAGTCTACCAATTTACCAGCAGATACCGTGCATTCCTTGCTGGATTACAATCCTAAGGACGGCTTTAGAAAAGGACAGTTCGACGCTCTAAAAGCAGACACTGTTATTATTGATGAAACAACAATGGTTGACCTCAATACATTTTACTCATTGTTAGAGTCTATACCCTCAAGCTGCAGGCTTGTCATGGTCGGCGACATTGACCAGCTTCCGTCAGTTGGCTCCGGCGCAGTGCTAAGGGATATCATTGATTCTAAGCAGATCATAACATCTGAATTAACAGAGCCTGTTCGCTTTGGAAGTGAAAGTCAGATAGTTACCAATGCACAAAGAGTAAATGCTGGTCAGGCGCCTATTTTCAGTGGTAATGACAACTCAGACTTCATTTGGATTGATGCGGACAATGACGAGGACATCAAGAAAAAAATAAAGGCATTAGCTTCTATTATTCCCGCAAAATTCAATATTCCCGTTGAAGATATCCAGGTCCTTTCACCTCAAAAAGAAACAGAGTGTGGCGTAAACTCTCTTAATAAGACTTTAGATGAAATAATGAATCCAAAAGAAGGCAGCAATAAATTCGAAGTTAAGTCATTTGGAAAAAGCTTTCGAGTTGGCGATAGGGTTATGCAGATCCGCAACAACAAAAAACTAAACGTAAGTAATGGTGACGTTGGAACAATAAATTCTTTTAACATGAAACTTCAGACCGTCAGAATAAAGTTTGACGAAAACACTAAAGATTTACCTATTAAAAATTTAGGGCACATGAGAAGTGCTAATGCGATAACGATACACAAGTCTCAAGGCTCTGAGTACAGTGCTGTAATCATGCCAATAAGTAAATCAAGTACTAGGATGCTTACTAAGCAGTTGGTCTACACAGGAATGACTAGGGCCAAAAAACTTCTTGTTATGATTGGGGACAAAGACGCTCTTAAAAGCGCGATTGAAAACACTAGAAAGCAGAATCGAGTAACTGGACTGAGAGGAGCAATTAATGAAGTGTTTAACGAAAAATCACTTTCTCTTAGTAAGAGCATCAATCAAGAAGAGCCTGAAATGAAAATAGGGTAAAAAAAATGCGTCTATTGACGCATTTTTCTACTGCTAAAGACTAAGAGCTAGAACCCGATAGACAATAAAGCAACATAAAGACCCAGAGAGCCGATCGCAAAACCAGATAGAGTGTAAACAAGCTTGCTAACATTCACCTTTAATTTTATGCTTTTTAATTGGCCTGAAATTAATTCAATCTGTTTATTAAGAAGATCGATACACTCAATTTGAGCATCATATTTTTCTTTCCAAGCTAATGCTTGTGCTTTAAACGTTTTAGCATAATAATCCAGCTTATCAATCTTACACTGAAGGCTAAACACATCTTGACTAGAAGCATCTTCAATAGAAACCTGCTTAAGACTTTCAATAAGCGAAGACTGACTTTCAACTATTTTTTGAAGTGTGCTTACCTGGGTTAGCGATTGTTCATTCATACCTGAAACTTCTAACAACTTAGTTTCCGCGTCATGCGCTGTGAAACTCAATTCTCTAGTGCGCTCTTTTTCTGCTTTAAGATCAGCAACAACAACACCATGTGTTTCGTAAGTAACCATTGTATTGACGGCTTCTTCGATTGATTTTTTTAGTTCTATATTTTCACTAGTAATAACAGAGACAATTTGATCATGTTTCTCATTCGGAATCATGGTTTTTTTGACAGAAATTAATTCACCTAAAGCTATTTTAGCCTTAGCTTTTTCTTCTTCGATAGTAAAAATATAGCCTTTTTGTAGAGACTCAGTTTCCATCTTGTGTTTTAAGTTCAGCTCCGCTGTATGAACCAGGTGCTCGCTCTCCGCAGCTTCCATGGTAGCTACTTTAATATCTTCAACTTCTTTCTTAAATCGCGCTTCCATATCACTATAGTGGATAAAAAGGTTCTTTTTCTCTTGCTCTAAAGAGTCAACCTTCTTAAGGAGACCGAACTGCTCTTCTTTTAAAGCCTGATTGTCAGCATTGCCGGCTTTCAGTTCGAGACCAACTTTATTAAGCTCATTTTGCAAAATGCTTTTTTCAACGCCAATAGCTGAAAGCTTGTTATTTAACTCAAGCTTAACTGATTCATGACTTTTAATTAATTCACTTTTTTGATTGTTGAAATTTTGCTCTTTAGCAACATGAAACTCTGCTGAGTTAATAGGGTCACGACCTAAAATTAACTTAATGTCGTTATATTGAGCATTTATCTCTTCAGGGTCATTTAAGTGAATTTCGTAAAATGATTTGTGTCTAAATGCAGTTGCATAGGCCAACCACTTATCCCAACTCCAAGAGACACCTAAATTTTCATGACTTCCAGTTATGAAATCAGCTAGATTTTTATGCCCGAGCCCAAATGCCATACTGCCAACTGGAATAATGGCCTCTTTTTCGAGCAAAACATCACCCACAGGAAGTCCCGATGCCTTGATTAGAGTTTGAACCTGTAGAGTCCAATCGAGAAAACCAAGAGAACTCTTAAGTCCAGTAAAATCTTCACTTACACGAGTAGAATCATGAACAATACTAACGACATTGTCGGCTTTATCTGACATAGTAACACCACTTTTTGTTTAATTTATTTCGACTTATTTTAACCTTAATGATATAATTAACCAATTCTTAAATCAACCAATAAGACGCGATAAAATATGATTAATTCATTCACATCTCCTAAAGAAGCACTTAAAAAAGTTTATGGATATGACTCTTTCAGAGAAGGCCAAGAAGAAGTCATTAACAATATAGTGAATGGATTAGATGGACTATTCGTTCGCGCAACTGGTGGTGGCAAATCTATAACCTATCAAATTCCTGCCCTCTGTAAAGATGGAGTGGCAATTGTAGTAAGTCCCCTAATAGCCTTAATGAAAGACCAAGTGGAAGCCCTTACTAGCAAAGGCGTTCCATCTGCCTACATAAACTCAAGCCTCTCTGCTGAGCAAACTATTCAAAACATAAATGGATTGGTTTCAGGTCAGTTTAAAGTTTTTTATGTAGCCCCAGAAAGACTTAACACTGATGCTTTTATTGAAGCATTAATAAACTCTAATATATCTATGTTTGCTATAGACGAAGCGCACTGTGTTTCAACTTGGGGGCAAAATTTCCGACCTTCTTACAGAAAAATAAAAGGTGTCATTGAACAAGTTGAGCAAGCAAAAGGCCGTAGAATTCAGCGCTATGCATGTACAGCAACAGCAACTAGCGCAATTAGAAGTGACATTATCTCAGAATTGGGAATGCAAAATAACTTTGAAATTGTCGGGAGCTTCGATCGTCCTAATATTGAATTTATCGCTAGAAAATCATATAAAAAGATAAATGATCTTGTTGATATTTGTAAACAAACTGTTGATGGCTCAATTATAGTTTACTGCCCAACAGTTAAATCCGTAGAATTAATCACAAGAGAGTTAGTCCAAAATGACATTTCTGCCGCATCTTATCACGGAAGACTAAATTCAGACGTTAAAAACAGCGTCCAAGATAAGTTTGCTAATGACGAACTGAAAGTTATTGTTGCGACAAATGCGTTTGGCATGGGTGTCGACAAAGACAATGTTAGATATGTAATCCACACATCGATGCCTGGCAATATAGAAAACTATTACCAAGAAGCAGGCCGCGCAGGCCGTGACGGCAAAGATTCAAAAGCTATTTTGCTTTTCAATGAAAAGGATCGTGTTGTCCAAGAGTTCTTTATCAACTGCAACTTCCCTCCCAAAGAATCTATCAGAGCAGTGCAGGTGTTTTTAACTTCTTTCGATAATGGAATGCCAATTAACTTTTCCCCTGAAGAAATTACAATGATCTCTCCAGACAACATTAAAGACTATCAAGTTAATGCAATATTAAAAATACTTGAAGCTCAGAATGTAATTAAACTCCATAATTTTGATGTGAATGAAACAAATCCTACAATCGAAGTAATAGATAAGAATGTTCAACTTAACTTTGATGCAATAAACCAAAGAAAAAGTGTCGTTCTAGATGCTCTAAATGTAATGGACCGTTTCTCAAAGACTAAAAGATGTCTAAGGGAGTTTATCTTAGATTACTTTGACGAAACACCAGAGTCAAAACATTGTGGAAACTGCGGCACATGCCATTCAAACGAATTAGCAAGAGGTCAAATTGAGGGGCTAATACCTGATGAAGCTGTTCGCTCAGTTTTAGGTTTAGCTAACGAATTGACTAAGAAAGTTACCTTAAATGACTTTAATGATTTATTGCTAGGTGTAAAAAGCAAATTCTTCATCCAAAGAGGACTAAATAGTCTAAATGGATATGGGTCATTATCAAACTGGTCTAAAAGTGATGTAGAATCAGTTGTCACTGAATTAATTAATGCAGAATACTTATATGTGTCAGCGAGATCACAAGACGCAATACTTATCACCCCAAAAGGCGAGTCTCTTGCGGCACAGTCAAAGATTTCAATGGTAAAGTCTAGTGAAGGTGCCAAATCGATTACCATGAGCAATGATGACCGCGATGTTAATGATGAGAACCGAATCAAAACCAATGGCACCGTATTAGATCATGTGCTTTATAAAGAAGTAGTGCAAATGCGCACGAGCCTTTCTGAAAAACATGAGAAAGCACCATTTATGATTTATTCAGATTCGACAGCTAAGCTCATAGCTACAGTTAAGCCAAGAACAAAAGAAGAGTTAACTCAGTTGGGCATGACAAACTCGAAAGTAAAGTCTTACGGCCAGGATATTATTAACCTCGTAGAAAACAATGAAAAGCACTACGACAATTCGCCTTCGATGGGCATTTCTCAATAAGAGAAAACGCAGGACAATTGAAATGATGAATAAATTTATTGAAATTGAAGGGAATGATGGAACAGGTAAAGGACTTGCCATTTCTCAGGTTATTAAATTTCTACAAGAAAAAAATGAAATAGTCATCAGCACAAGGGAGCCTGGTGGCACCCCTTTAGCAGAAAAAATAAGAGAAATAACCAAGTCAAATGAAATATCTCAAAACGAAATATTTGCTGAGAATACTGAGCTGCTGCTAATGTACTCAGCAAGAAGTCAGCTCTTAGAAAACAAAATAAAGCCATCATTGAGCATGGGGCATTTTGTTACAACTGACAGGTTTTCTACGTCCTCTTTTGCTTACCAGGGCTTTGCCAGAGGCCTTGATCTAGGGAATATAGAAATGCTAGAAAAAATGATTGTAGGCAAATATGCCCCTTCTCTAACAATCATTCTTGATTGCCCTCCTGAAGTTAGTATTTCTAGAGCTATTAACCGCTCAGCACTAGACAGATTTGAAAATCAAAAACTAGATTTCTTCAGAACGAGCAGAGCTGGCTACTTAGAGATTGCTAAATCAGACCCGGTTAGATACAAGGTGATTAATGCGAATAGGCCTATTTCTGAAGTTCATATGGACGTACTCGAAGTACTTTCTATCTGGTACAAAAATTTAATTAATTAAATTCAAATAGAACAGTCCTATTGATTAGATCATAGGACTGTTTAATCAACAAGGTAGGTAGCTACTTAAGCATTAGATGAGTAAAGCCTGATGGGGACATATGAAATTCTACTCCATTCTTATCCTTTACTCTTAAACAATCTGGCCCACCATCAGGATCCATTCCAATAAGGATATATTTATTGGTTTTATCTTTACTGAAGACTTCAGCTCCTATCCAAGACACATCCATTCCAACCTCATGGGCATATTGACGATACATCTTTTCATAATGGTCTTTAGCTTTCCCTGGATAGGCTGTGACATTCATAAACAATGAACCATCGCCACTAACTAAAGCATTAAAATCGGGCACTTCAAATCCATGTCTTTTAGCTAACTTTTTCAAGCTTTTTTTAACTTCTGTAAAAAACGCTTCTGAATCTGAATCACTTGCGGTGCTTGTTCCCATATTAATTTCCGCGCTTCAAATTATTCATAGGAAAATTGGAAACAAAAGAGTGAATATCTCTTCCTGACACAATACTTGAACTATTTGACAACGTACCGTCTCTCAATAACGTTCTTACTCGAAAGCGTTCGATAGAAATAACCTCATCAACAATATAATGTGAGATTTGCCCTTTAGGAGACACTTTAATCAGAAAATCGCCATTTGAGAAATCATGAGTTAATAATGTTCTAACATTGGCCGTCAATACGTTTCTATTCATATAAATCCTTAGATATCAGTTTTCAACCAATAAAAAAATAAGGCCTATACTAAATTACTTAGCATAAAGCCTTACTTATTATTAGCAGCAAATTAAAACATACTATATCTAATATATGCTAAAAAATCAAATTAATTGAGTTCTGCTCATCAATAATATCTGATAGCCTTTTTTTCCAGTATGTCTTTAATAAAGGCTCAAAAGTAATACAGGCTTCATTAAAATTCATATTTGATTCGCTCGCATTTATAAACCCAACGGCCTGAGTTGATGACAACTCATAGAACTTAGCATCTGGCATATTAAATAAACGACAAAGGACTAGCTGTAAGCCATCAGGCCCAACAGGTGCTCTTCCGTCTCTCATTAGTCCCCGACTAATGTAGTTTCCTGTAACAACCCGAGTCTCGCTTGAAGGGTCCTTTTGAACTGTGTACTTTACAGGAACTTCTTTGAATTCAACCTTACCCAAGAGAACTCGCTCCAATGAAATAAGATCATCACTAGCCATTACTTCAGACTCAATGCCACTATCTCGAGATTCCCATGCTCCAAAATGCTCTCCTGATGCTTTAATAGTATCGATCATCAAATCTTCTGCTTTTCCTAAATCCGAATAACGCTCATTTTTAACATAATCTTGAATCAATTTAGCTTTATCTTCAATAGAGTTTTCTTGGTCAGCAAACCACAAGTCCCTGTCGACTACATTCTCAACTAAATCATCTAACTTTTTTTCTTTTTCATTAAAATTTAAGCTGAATGCCTGTGCATTAACACTCAATCCAACAGTCAAACTTACCGCAATTAATAACGACTTTTTCATACTAAAACCCTTAAATAAATTTACTAAATAAAAAATTAATCAGAAGCTAGAAGCCCTGTGCTGCCATTTGTAATATTGGCATAATAGTTAGACCAAAAAGCACTGAGCCAGCTAACACCATAAACAAAGCCGAAATAGATTTTAATGCAGGGCCTAGTGTGCCTAATCTTGATGAGTATAGGGCTCTGTATTGCACTGATAATGTTTTAAGCACATGAACAACGCCCTCTCTGCTCAAAGACTGACCAAGCGCCGCTCTATCTGTCGCATGTAAGCTACTCATTGCATTTGACCAGGGTAATCCCTTTTCGGTATTCTTTAATGCTCCGAGAAGATCATCTTTCATTTTTCCTTTTGGTGCTCCTTCAGAGGATAATTCCAGTGCCTGCTTGACGGGTACTCCCGAGCCTATCAGAAGAGATAAACTGTACATCGTTATGTAGTTGTTTTTAGCTAAAATTAAATCTTTATAAAAAGGAACCTTAACAATCAGACTATCCGCTATAGAGGGATTAAAAAATCTACCAACAGTCCCTAAAAATAATAATGAGATAAAAACTAACGCAGTAAATGACATTGTAATTTCAGAAAATGTAGCAATAAACCCATAAAGCGGATCCGGCTCTATCGTACTATTCATTTTCATCAACTCAGACTCAGCCATCATCGGCCCAGCATATCTAGTCGTACCGAACGTAGCAGCGAATGCAATAAAAAACGTACCGATACTTACATAAATATCAAGCATGCTTCCCTTCCGCACCTCACTCATTTCTCTTTCAAAATCGGCCGCATTAGATAAAGCTTCAGCAGAGTTACCGGCTTTAAATCCCGCCTGAATCAATGCAACAACATTAGGTGGAAAATATTTCCCTCCTAGGTTTTGCATTGCAACATCTAACCCATATCCTGCATCCACCTGTTTTCTAAGCTTTCTACAAGTCGTACCAATTGGTGAGCCAAAGTGCTCTTCCATAAGACCTAATGCTCGACCAGTCCCTACTTTCGAGCCTAACATAGCCGCGAGGCGATGGAAGATGACTTGTCGGTGTTGAATCTCCAAAGGAGGGGTAAAAAAGAAATTTCTAGACTTTGATATTTTAACAACTCTGCCGTAAGTCTTAGCCTCACGCCTTGCGTCAATCTCAGTCAAAGCCTCTATAGTCCTTTTCTCCATTCTTCCTTTTGACTCTGTAATAACCTTAAATGTTTTCATTTGAAATACCCACTTTATCTACCAGTCCCAGGCTTTCTAATTCTTCTTTTCTTTCATTCATAATGTCCTCTGCATCTGGACCAAATATCCTGATTAATTCACCTACATTAGTTTTACCGCTTAATACTTTACTGAAAGCATCCTCAAGAATTGTTGGCCACTTTACTTCCCTATTCTCCATAATATCGCCAACCTCTTTCTCATCTTTAAAATAATGGCATTCTGATACAATTGTTCTGCCTTTATAGCCAGAGCCACCACAGATATGACAAGAGTCTTCTTTGTTTTCAGTAACCAATCCATCACAAGCAACGCACTCAAGACGTATTAACTGCTGTGCAAGAACTGAACGTATAACAGTCTTCAACTGAAATAATGGAACGCCTAAGTCACGTAGTCTATTCACTGATCCAAGTATCGAACCGGTATGCATTGTTGCGAACACAAGATGCCCAGTTTCTGCCGCTTTAATAGCATTTCTAGCTGTTTCTTCATCACGAATTTCTCCAAGAATAATGATGTCGGGATCCGCTCGCATAAATGCTTTTAATGCCCTATTAAAATCCAGGCCAACGTCATTATTAATGTTTAGTTGCCTAATAAAAGGGATTTTGTGCTCAACAGGATCTTCCGCCGTATAAATTACCTTGCCAAATCTATCAAGCTCTCTCATTGTAGATGAAAGGGTTGTCGTTTTTCCTGATCCGGTCATTCCACAAATAAGGTTTAGACCTTCTAGGCGTCTTGAGCCTCTTCTCCATTTAGCTACATCCGTAATGCCTAGTGCACCAAGCGGAATGTTAGATTTTTCTGGGTCAATAATTCGTATAACGATACTTTCTTTTTCGCTTGTTAATGGAACAGAAGCGACTCGAAGAGAAATCTTTCGACCATTGTGCTCAACATCAAATCCACCATCCATGGGTATTCTCTTTTCAGCCATATCCATAGATGATCTATCTTTAATTCGAGCTGAAATACTTAAATAATCTTTAAGCTTCCCCTCTTTATCATGCCTAGCGACACCATCTATTCTATAAAAAACGGTGTAAGTTGACTCCCTTTGGAGTATATGAATATCCGAGGCAGACAGGGAAATACCTCTTCTAATTAAATTCTCAAGATCAGATGCATCAGAGTCATGAATCATCTCTATTTTTGCAATATAATTATCAATCATTTCTGGGTTTGCAGGGGTAAAAACAATAGATTGTTCGGGATAATATTCTTTAATAACTTTAGCTAATCTAAACTCATCGCCCGTTGTAGAAATAAAGACATCTTTTATTGTTTCTGCAGCAACCTTAAAATGGTAATCTTTGAATAGTTGCAGCGGTATATGCTCAACTATTTTCTCTTCGCTCATTAGATTAGCATCAGTAACCTTAAGAACGGCTTCAACTATGTGTTCCTGATTAACAAAACTATTTCTAACCAGTGAGTCACTAAGCTTTCCACCAGTTACCTCTATCTCTCTTTTTGAGGCCTCTATTGCGAATTTATTAACCATCCCTTTTTCGATTAGATAGCTTTCAATTCTTTCATCTATCGTCATATTTTCATAACTCATTAATCACATTCCCATTCACTTCTATTGGCAGACTCTTGAGTACTATCCTCTTCTGGGGTAGATTCACTGCTGCTTGATAACTCATCAAATAGATAACCACTTAAACATGTTGTTGCATAAATATTAGAATCGGTTCCAAATACGGATGATGCCGACACATCTTTTACACCAACAACAAAACCGCTTGAACTTGTACCCAACTGAGAATCCTGAAGAGTTAAGACCGCTCCATTTTTTAAATAAAGCCCAACTTGAACTGAAGAACTCTTGCTCCAACTAACTGAAAATAACTTCAAGATTCCAGAGTTCACATAAACCCCATAGCTAAGGGATCCATAGGTAACCACGGTAGAATCACTTCCAGACATAGTTCCTTTGAGATCAATAAAAGCGTCAGAGGAGCCACTAGCAGATACCTTGGAGTCATCAAGCGAAAAACTAGAACTTCCGTCAACACTTAAAAACGAATCTGCTTTTCCTGACGTACCAGAGAAAGCAAGGCTTGCTCCATCACTCAAAACTAATGAAGACCCTTCTCTTAGGTCAAATACATCATCACCATCTCCAGAAGCAGAGCTAATACTTAAATCACCATTGGAAACGAACCAATTTGAATTAGTTAATACAACTGCCTCATAACTCGCACTATTACTTACTGTAAAAGAGCTTGAGTCTTGGTTTATTTCAGAATTCTGAACCGTTAAAATCCCCGATGAAGAAGTACCTGATATGCTACTGCTTGAAACAACATTTAGTTTAGAATTAATAAAACTAACCTTGCCTGATATATCAACGTCATCGAATGTGATTTTAGATCCTTCAAAGACTAAAGATATTTCACTAGAAAAAGATACGTTCGACAAATCGACGACCATGTTTTTAAATGTCAAAGTAACTTCATCGCTCGAAGTAATCGAGGAAGTAGCACTTCCTGAATTTTCAATTACGATTGTCTTATCCAATGAAGGAGTATTATTTTCGAATGTAAGACTTTCTGTTATTGATCTCGTATTTCCATCATCAAGGTCGACCAGGTATCTAAGGGGTTTCATAGATTCCCAACTTGAAGTTAAGGCATCAAATGAAGCGTCCGAATCAAAATCACTCAAATCTAAAACAAAGTTTGATATGCCCATGAAGTTAACCGACTCATCTCTCGAAATAACTGTAATAATTCCAGAATAATTCTTCCCATCAACTTCGTTAAAGCGGTACTTTCCATTGTCTTTAAGGTATACGTCTGAGCAAGAAGGTATGTCTGTAGAGAATCTTGGGGATATAACGATTGCAAGGGTGTGCTTATCTGATAAATCTTCGGCCAAACTTAAGTTCGACTCTAAAACATAATCAAGCCCATCATCTACATTGTCATCAAAAGTAACGACGCTGTACGAATTCTCTCCATAAGAAACATCTTCTGATGAAGAAGCACTAGATATTTCTTCAGAATCCCCAGAAACTGGGCAGTATATATAAGGCATTTTCCATGAATTAAGTGAGCTAAACCCAAGAGCACTAGGAATCGTTAAGTAACTTTCATCTTCATATTCTACGGTAGAGGTCAGATCAACAGGAGCTACAAGCACCCTACTATCACCATAAGGCCTTAGGGCATGATTAAGAGAAACTTCAATTTTATTCTGATTTTGTATTTCAGTTTGTGCTGAAATAAGATTGTTTGTGCTACTCATCAACATCATTACAGAATATGAGCCAGCAGAGAGGACTATTAACATAATCAGTCCAATTAGAATTACACCGAACATGGGGGTGTTCCTTTAATTATAATCAAATCTAAAAGTTAATTCGGCAGGAAATACAACAGGTGTTTCATCTGCACTCCCAGTATCGCAATCCGAGACCATCGACAATTTACCATCGTAATAATTAGCAGCGAGCTCTGCATATGCTAAGTATTCAAACTCTGTTACCGATTCACCGCCGAAACAAAAATAAAATTTAGAATCGCTATCTGAGCTAAACTCATAAATTAATGTGTTTGTTGAAAAAGCTAGGTTTTCCTCCATATAATCACCATCGGTAAGTTCCGATAGTGATTCAGGAAACTCTGAGTATATTAGGTCGAAAGTGGAAACTGAAGTTGAGGCAATTGAGATCGCTGACTTCATTTTGTATTCTTCAATCATCTCATAAAATACACTTATTTTTATGTAGCCTATTCCGGCAAAGCAGGAATAAGTAAACACCAGAAGACCAATGAATGTCAGTATCAGGTTCCCCATTATTACTTCCTTTTCTTTTCTTTGACTCCAAGAGTCTTTCCTAGCAGTACAGAGGGCTTATAAAATAAAAACAGAATAGCAGCGGGAATTGAAAATAGATTAGCCCAATCCCAAAAGTCAGGAGCTTCCTGGGATATCGAAAAACCATACACACTGTAGCCGATGGCAACTAATACAAAAAGATAGTCAAAATATGAACCCACCTTGGAATTCATTGCGCCAAATAGAGAACTTGCAAACTTCATGATAAACAACCTTAATTAATTTTCACATACTATAACACTAATTAATTTAACGGCCAATATTATTAGGTGCTCTTGTATCTGTGCTCTCCTTTTTTAAGCAAAAAAAAATGGCCAACCTCAAAGAGGTTGGCCAAATCTTACTGCAATAAAACTACTGATTAACGCACAACTACTACAGCGGCGTAAGAAGTAGTCGCTTCATCATAAGTTACATCACCAGCAGTGAATGTCGCTGCAACAGTATCATCAAACGTTGTGCTAGTAGCTGTTACAGAACCACATTCTACAATTTCACCACCGTTTTCATTGATACGTTCACAAACTTCTTCACTGATGCCGTCATCACTGTTTGTTGCAATTTCAGAAACAGTACCGATAACATCATCAACACCATCACTTGCAAGAGCCCAAGAACCGCCAGCAGGAGTTTGAGGAGATGTTGCTAAGTAATCAGCATCGATCAATGCATCAATATCAGTTGCATCTGCGCCGTACTTCGCTTTATAAAGAGTGAAACTACCTTTAACTTGCTGAGCTTGGTTAATGTATGCAGTTGCGATTGCTTCTGTTGAACCTTCTGAGTAAGAGTCACCACCAAAGAATACAGTGTTGATTGTTACGATTGCGCCAAGGCCGATTGCGATAAGAGTTACGATTAAGTTAAACATTGAATGCTCCGAATATTATTATTATTATTATTATTATTATTTATAATTATATTTATTATTATTATTATTATTATAATTATGAGAGGACTATTCCTCTTGGCTTAAACACATGTATATTCATGTGCCAAATCGACTATATGAAATATTCAAAATCAATTTCACCATACTTTCTCTTTGGAAAGTTTTAATTGTTGCGAGCTTTTAAGAGAGAAGTTATCAATAACTCTCTCTAACCCTCTGCCTCACTGGGTATGCAATTAATATACGTATTTAAGAGCTTAGTGGCAATAGCTAAATTAAAAAAAAAGGCACAAAAAACCTAACTTCCGATGTTTTAAGGGAATTTATTTTCAAATAAATTTAAATAAATAGGAACAAAACAAATAAAAAAAAAGCCACTAATTAATAGCGGCTTTTTTCTTTAAATTTAACTAAATTCACTGGTTATATTTAAGTTGCATGTAAATTCCTGAAAAGTCTTTATTTCTTGAGTCCTTACATTCCGTCCCCATACAAAACTCCTCTATTTTGAACCCTTTGCACTGAAGGGCAATAAGCGACATGGAAGAAAGCCTCTCGCTCCAGTCACTAACACCATTAGAAATAAAGTCTATATTGTCACCAATCTGCACAACAGTATGTCCATACCTTTTAGATGATGACTTGCACTCAGAAATTAAGTTTTTTTTAGTTTTTGCAGTATCCTCATCCTTAAGAGGCTTAAGGTAGATATAACCAGATCCGCACATTCCTGCTATGCCAATCACAATAAGACTATAGCTAATTGCCAGCTTTACACTCTTAGACATGTAATTCATTTTATGCCGACCTCTTTTTCATTTATTCCAAGCTCTTTAGCAAGTGCAGCCACTTCATCTTGACCCTCTACTCCGCTAGACACTTCAACTGGAGATTCCTTTCCCGTGCTAATTAAAAAACTAGTTTTATCTGAAGATAAAGCTATTTTTTTTGCATAAGTACCAGAGGCGACTAATTGCTCATTTAAAAGGATTTCTTTTAACTCGCTTATTTTTTCATATGGAACCCTTGTTTGAACATAAGCACTAGACTTATTTTCTTGATTTAGAATTCCATACTTAAACAATACAGAAAGGAACAGACTTAGCACACCCAATGACGCGAAAACGATACTAAATACAAAAAGCCCGGTTCCTTTGCTATTAATGCTGAACATCTTATCTTTATATTTAATTTCAGGAGTAGCAGCCTCTTGTGATCTCTCCGTTAACAATGCACTTGATAAGCCTTCATCGTTTTTACCTAAAACAACCTGAACTATCTTTCTTGAGGTTTGAATATTTACAAGTGGCTTTGTCTCTAAGTTAAGTAAAACATCTTGAAGCACACCATGTCCACTGCCTGAGTCGTGAATTTCCCAGTAAAAACCCCCGTCCTTTTTGATGATCTGAACTTTAGCTAATTCGGGGTCTCCGATCTCCATCGACTTACTTCTCAGGTAAACAAGAAGGTCTTGCTTAGAAACACCTCTTTGAAACCCTAAAAGCAAGTTATCCGGTAAAAGAATGGGCTTGTTCTCTGACTTCTTTCTCATGAAGCTGAAGAAAGGCTTGGTTTTTTTTAAGCCTTTCTTTGCATCGCTTTCTACCGGCTTTAATTCGACATTTTCTTGCATTTTCTCTTTACTCATTAAGCAGCCTTACTAGTTCAAAACTTTAACAGAATCCGCTTCCATAGGCTTCAGCACTACTATAGAAGGCCTAATCATTATAATCATTGCCGTTTTAGTTACATCAAGTTCTTGATGTCCTCCACCAATATTCTCTAGGAAATAAGGAGTATCAATATCATCAGCTCTTTTATCATAAGTAATTCCACCTATAATTGCAGTGTCGCCGGCTTTTAATCTGATTAAATCGGTAAACTCCTGCTCTTGAACTTCTGGATAGGTAAGTGAGCCTAACTGGTCTCCTGCAGACAATGTATACCAAGACATAAGTGCACTCAATTTTAGCTCAACATCAATCGTGACTGTTGAGTTTGAATCTTGATAGTACGGGGACAATAGTAGGTTCAAGCCAACATCTACTGTCTCAATGTCTGCAGTTCCCAATGATGTATCTGAATCACTAGAAGTTGTAAGGCCTACTGAGCTAATATAAGGGACTGTTGTTGCTGACTTAAGCTCAACATCTCTTCCTGAAATGGTTTTCATTATGACACTTTGATTGGTCTTAGTATTACCATAACTGCTAAGGTAATCAATAACAGCACTTACGGAAAAGTTGTTGTTAGAAATAAACACTGATGAACTATTACCACCAACGCTAGTCATTGAATTAAGGTTGCTCACACCTGAACCCGTCATAAGAAAGTCAGAGGCTTCAACTGAGTCGTCGTCATCGTCATCGTCGTCATCATCATCATCGTCGTCATCGTCATCGTCAGACGAGTCAATATCGATGCCCGATACTGTTTGGTATACAGAAGCTTTGCCGAGACCAAAACTCAACTCACTCCAGTCTATACCTGTCGATGTGCTTTTATCTAACGATACCGTCAATACTGCTACCTGCATTGAAACAAGCGCTGAATTCTCCGAAATAAATTTCATGAACGCTCTAATTCGCTGCTGGCTCTTGTAGTCAGAGCTATAGCTTATTAATCCTGCTTGTAGTGACATATCTGCGTTTTTTGCACCAAGTGAAACTAAGTTCTTCTTAATCGCAGTAGCAAGATCTTTGTTTTGAGGTATTCTGACCATATACGTAGATGATGAATCTATCGAGATAATATTACCTCTATGCCAATTGAAACTTATCTCATACGAAGAACCAAGCGCTAGCAAATAATCACCTAGTTTTCCTTCGAACTCAAACATAACCAATGGCTTGTTACCAATGGATTCGTTTGGAATTGACAAGAAAACGCCAAGTGGCTTGAGTAGACCAACCAGGCTAGATATCGTTGCGTTTCCAGATGCTGCACTTGAGAATTCAATATCATACACATCTTGTGGAATTTCGCCTGGATGCTCCAGAACTATGTCAGACCTGTCATTCACATAAGTTATTGCAGGCTCTAAATTTTGCCATTCTTCTATCAACTTATCGCTGTTGAGCGAGTCATCATATTCTTTGTCAATATCTTTAGGTATTACGGTAGATGTACACCCGCTTAATAAAGACATTAAAATTGATCCTGCAATCAATGTTTTTTTAAATTTAAAACTCATTATCAACCCTTAGATTTTGCCTTTGACAGATCAAGATAAATATATTGCTTAAGTTTATTGTTATAATAAATCTTAATTCCATTAGTTTCGCCTTTGTACTCCGATTCTTCGACCTGGTTTCGAGTCCACTTTCCTAATACTTCTGGCTGTAAGTGTGCTGGAAGCTTAAGCACAGCTTCTCTTTCTAATTCCACCATCAGGCTATTTAACATAGCTTCCCTACATGCGTCATTAAACTCATGACAATCTTCATTAAGCTCAGGATTTTTTTCTTCTTCAGTTAAAATAATTCTTTCAGAGGGTTTTAAAAAAGGATTATCATCAATTGTTGATGCGACAACACTTCCCCCCATCAATAAAAACCCCGAAAATACAACCAATAACGATTTCATCAAATCTATTCCGTTTATTTAAATTAAGCATAAAGGGTAAAAAGTATATATTTAGGTCCTAAGACTGTCCACTTAATATCACTAAAACAGTAACTATGGACAAATAAAAACCTCAACTAAGAGGTTTGTATTTACACTAATGGTGAAAACGTCTTAATCCAACTTTTCTGCCATTCATTAAAACTGTCAGATGTCTCACTGTTTTTTACCTTTAATATTGATACCAATCTCTCAAGTCTTAAATTAAAACCAATAAACTGAGCATAATGTATTCCACTTAAACTGCTAGCCTTTAGGTTTTTTTCATTGTCTTTAAGAGTGGCAAGTAATAATTCGTAGTCCGCCACATTATTTACAGAAAAAAGACACTGACTCAGGCTACTCATTAAAGTCGCCTTCACCATCCTCTTCGTCTTCATCTTCTACTGATTTCTCACCACCAAAACAAGACTCAAGCAAATAATTTAATATTTCTCGTGATTTTAGAGCAACACAGCCAAGTTCGGCAGAACCAATATCATCAACAGTCGCACCAGGGATATCACTGTAATCAGACTGCGCTTCTTCTAAAACGTCATCGCCCCAAGATACACCAGAAATTTGGAAGTCTTCACTAATCGTAAACGATGTATTTGCATCATATTCAACCTTTAAAGATATAACTCGCTTACTATCATTCAAGTATTTTTTAAGACTTTCATCTAAAAAGCTGTCTACTTTTTTGTATGTGATTTCAGACAGATCATCTTCATCTCGCAACGAGAATGTATTACCAAATTCAATAAGGTCAGGAGATTTATCTTCCACAACCCAGCTAGTCATAACAGTTTTTGGCTCATCCATTGTTTGGATTGGTAAGATATCTAAATCTAGTGACGGCAGAAGAAATTTAAGGGCACCAACAAACTTTTCACATTTTGCAGGCGTACCGTCGATGTAAATAATTCCCTGCTTAGCATCAATAAAGCCTTTAATTTCACTTACATTCGATGGAGCATTCGGTTGCAACTGAGACTTAATGTCATCGCGCATGTTCTTTTTTACTTTGCCTGTAATGATAATGTCAGGGTTATTCAATTTAAGTTCAGCAATTTCTTTATCAAGAATCATCTTAACTTGACTCGCTGACACAGGTCTTTTTTCAAACTGCACACAAAGCGCTATAAATCCGTTCGCGGATGGCGCGAAATTACTCGACTCAGCACCAAAAGGAGGAATCCAACCAAACTTAGATTCCTCGTGTGGCTTACATTGCACAAATTTATTTAGCTCTGCTGCTTCATTGAGTTTTTCATCAGTAACATCAAAGCCTTTTACTCTATAAGTACCCATATTCTTAATCAACATTATTTTTTTCCTCTAAAAACAAATTAAAATCACTGACTGATTTATTGACCATCATATTAAATATATTGAATTCAACATCACGAATCAGCCTTGTGTCGTTCCCTATAGATGTTTCTCTAGCTACATGAGTTAAAATTTGCAGCACTTTAAGTTTAAATCTAACATTACCACTACGGGAACTAAGTATTTGAACAATCCCCTGTCGAATAACACCGCTATCTAAGTTTGCTTCAACTTCATCATAATGAGATGTATTTGCATATTCCATGAAAACCGGGTCATCAAAAGATTTTGACTTAATATATTGAAATCCCAATAAACTGTCAATATATATCATTAGATCCATTGCGATCTTGCATAGGTCTTTATCAGAACATTCCAACTTTTCTAATCGCTCTTCAATTTTACCAACAATCATCGTCACTTGTTCTTATTTTATTTTTAGTGCTTCAAG
The DNA here is from genome assembly GCF_000470315.2 of Psychromonas sp. SP041. Taxonomy (GTDB): domain Bacteria; phylum Pseudomonadota; class Gammaproteobacteria; order Enterobacterales; family Psychromonadaceae; genus Psychromonas. The sequence goes on along the minus strand of NZ_CBRF02000001.1, from coordinate 16,014 downwards.
TATACTATTAATAACAAACAGCCTCAACACGCCATTGACTAAACAATTAAATTTCAATATATTATGTTTTTTTATTTTTCAAAGACAAAACTATAATATGATCTCGATATTCAGCCATCTAATAGAAAAAATCTCCAAAAAATATAAGTTTGCGAATATACCCAAAGAAGATCTAATACAAGAAGGCTGGTTAGCTGTAATTGAGAATGAAGATAAATGGAAAGAGCTTCCATCATTAGATGCAAATTGCTTAATGACCCCATTCATAAGAAGTGCAATGAGAAAGTATTGCATTAACAATCAAAGGCTCGTCAAGATTGTTACAACCAAAAAAGAAATAAAAGCTGTAAATAATCTGCTTTCGTATGCTTCTTCTCCTAGCGAAGTTACGCCGGCCACCATAATAAAGATGTCTAAAAATTTAAATGTTGAAGAAAAAGATATAAAAAAAGCATCCTATTTTGTATTTGGCTCTGATTCTCACATATCACCAGAGGGACAAGTCGAACACAAATCAAAATGGATGCAAATGCCGGAATCTTCAAATCTTCAAATGATATCTGAAAGAGTTATTAATCTAATGGAGTTAGAGAAAGAAATAAAACACCTTAAAGGAAAAGAAAGAGATGTTATTGAAATGAGGTGGTTTAATGAGAAAAAAGAGCCACTACAATCCATAGCGAAAATAATGTCAATTTCTACCTCAGGCGCTGCCCTTTGCGAATCTAACGCCATAAATAAACTCAAAAAGAGGCTAAACGCTAGAATAGCCGCTTAATTTAACTATTTAATATTCCCCATATCCCATTGGCAACATCATCATTACTAAGTTCAGGGGCGCGAGATAAACCCTCGGCAACTTGAGATTGAGATGAAAGATCAAGCTCTCCTTTAAAAACCTGCATTAAGGCATTTTGATACTCTTTTTCAAATGACTTTGCTTTATATCTAGTGTTTTGAGTTAAATTTTCATAACCAATAATGGCTCTGACATGAGATATAATAGGATGAAAACCAGCAAGACTCTTATTGGCCACTGCAATATTTAGCGCATCACTGGCCATAGGCATCTTCTCATCAATAGTGTAGGCAATTGACATCATTGTAAACTGACCTACATTAGGTGGATACTGCCCGAACTCAGTTGAAACCTTGATTTCTTTTACTGCCCTATCAATACCCAGAGAAGATGCTCCTGAAATTTTTAAATCATCAAACCATAACTTAAAATGCTCTTCCTTTGTAAAGAACTCTCCTTTGAACAGTCTTTCATACTTAAAGCTCAAATATCGATAAGCCCTTTCAATAGAAATATCCAATTCACTTAATTGCTCTTTTTCAACCTTTGAATAAATTGCTTTAAATTCTCTGTAAATATCTTCAATTTCGTTGGGCTTAGGCCCAATGTTTTTTGTCCTTTGACAGCTATTAATCATGTACTGTACGAAAGGTGTTATTTCATCTTCCTGAACTCCAGAACTAACAAGCGCCTTAATCCAGTTTGCTATGGCCATTGGAGTTTCTGAGTAGTTGCCTCGATAAAACGATCCTGGATAGCTTACGTTCATGTTTTGAAATTGCTTTGCGGCAATTGTCTTGTAATTTGTTGTTATCATAATAAACCTATAAATGTGCGGAAATTTTATCAAGTAAAGCAGACATCCCATCATCGGTTACAGCCGACTTAAGGCTAGCTCTATCACACCAACGACAAATAAAGTCGGCAATGAGCCCTACAGGCTTTCTTTTATCCGCATTCATCGCCTTCCAATTAAATATCATGCACAAGTGTTCTCTTAGATTAATATTGGAATACTTATCAGCTAAGCTAGAGAGCAAACTCGGAGGAAGTACATAAACTTGTCCTGAGGTATTAAAGTTAATTGACGGCATCCATCCCTGATAAAAGGATAGATCTCTGTCACTTTCCTTGAGGTACATTATTTCTGGGTGTGCAGCTTTATCGCAATTAACAATCCTTTTTGAAACAGAGTCTGCTTTTCTGCTTAGAACTTTATTGACGTCAATTATCTCGCAAGGTTTTTTGTTTAGGAATTCAAAAACTTGCTCTTCTTGATCTTTAAATACAAGACTGTCGTTTAAATCAATTAATCCCATTTCAATGTAGCAAATGCTAGATTCGATAAGCTTTTTAATTAGTTCTAATAACTCTGACTTTGGGTAACCTACTACTTCTGATATTGCCGGAATATCCATAATTATTTTACATTGTTCATCGCTTTTCCATGCATAGTTCACTAGCTCTAAATACACGCCTTTTTCTATTAGGCTTAATTTCTTAAATCCATCCTGTTCGAAAACTTTAGATGGATTTACTTCATAGGATATTTTTCTCATAAAATTAAAAGCCTCCAAATACAGGGACTTAATATTACAGAATACTTTGTTTTTGTCTAGTTCATTCTTGATGAGATTATTACAAAGAACTATGACATTAAGATCATTATTGTTATAATATATTGAATATATTTAAAATTTTGGAACAATTAAATGAAAGATGAATTATTAAGAAATTTATTAGAGTCATGCCCACATATAAATACAAAGATAGCTTCAGACTGGGTAGAGTCAACTATAATTGAATCTGAAATAAATATTAAAATTAAAGGAGAAGATCTCACTCCCCTGCAGCTAGAAGAGAAAATTAAAAAAAATGTAAGATGGCACATTAGAAGAAACAATGGATTCGGTGGTTCGGACATGTCTGTTTTGTACACTGAATACAAGGGCGCCTTCTACCCTCATGGAACAACTTCAAGAGATGTTGTAGGTCAAAAACTTTGTTTAACAACAGCAGGAACATCAAATGGTGACACCGAACGAGGCATTGAAACTGAAGTTTTTGCAAGAAGAAAATTTGAATACAAACTAAGTCATTTAGACCTTGTTCCATACAATGAAGCTTACGCAGCTTTAGATAAATTGAATATTTCAGGCGTTGAAGGGCATCCTTGGATGAAATCATCGCCTGATGGTATCTATTTTTCTAGAATAACAGGCGAAGTTATCCTTGTTGACTTCAAAACACCTGCAAGCCAAGATGTGTTTGATGAAATGTCCACGATAGCTCCTGATCACTACAAAGCTCAACTAGCACAGTACAAATACCACTTGGAAGCTGCAGGTATAAAAGTAGACCGCACCGTGCTCGCTCCATTCTCAACTAAATTATGGGATGTTGGCATTAATGAGTTTGTGGTAACAGAAGAAATGACAAACGACGTACTTGCTGCTGGCGATTACTATTGGAAATTTGTTCTTAGTAATGAACTACCTAATAGACCATTCAGCAAGAACTACCAATATATTGCTGAAATGCCTAAAGGCTTCCAAGAAATTGTAGCAAAATTCATCTTAACAAAAAGAATGATGTCTATGGTTAAAAGCCTTGATGATAAATATAAACCACAACTACTTCGATTCGCCTCTTTAGCTGGAGTAGACTGGAATAAAGTAGATCAAAAGACGGGAATCGGTGGCATTAACATTAGCTGTAAAGAAAAAAACTCGGTTAATTCAAAGGCACTTGCTTCTGCAAGAAGAGTCGCTATTCAGAAATTTAAAATTGAAAGCGATGACTATAACGCTCAAATATCTAAAATATTGAAGTCTGGTGTCATTCCCTCTGAGAAAGATTTTCCGGTCCCACCGAGCATAGAAGAAATTGATGAGCAAGACTTTACCGTTTCCGCAGAACAAGTAACCGTGTCTGTAGCTAGAGGAAAGAAACATGCCAATGCAGCTTTTGTAGAGGAAATGGAAGCGATTGGTGAACGCGCAATTAACTTTGCTGAAGAAGACATGATGGATAGCAATAATTTCTCTATTACTTTAAGTCAAATTAAAGAAATGGTTGCTGACCCATCAAGTCCTTTTTACAATAAATCCGAAGCATATGATATGTTCCAAGAAATTGGATTTAGCATTACCGATGACCAACAAAAGAAAGTCGAACAGGTAAATCATGAAACAAATCTTGCATTTTAAGGCCTTTTTTCATGAACAATGCAAAAAACAATTACGGACTAAATATTGTACTTTATCCTAGAAGCTACAATAAACGAGGAGGTGAAAGCCTTCATTCCGTCCAGGGTGTAACTGATGATGGTCGTCTCATTAATGTGAAATTGAGAATACCTGAAGAATTTCAGCAAAAAGAGAATTCTCCGAGCATAATTGAATTCTCTAGAATAGACGCTAAAGCAAAGCAATCATGCTTTGCTTCTCCTGAAAATTCTCCAATGAATAGAGAAGGTGTTTTGTTGTTCAGCAAGGCGACTTATGATGGCGTCGGCTCATTAGGATGTGACACATATGTTGCTAAATGGGCCAATGTTCTTGCTCAAAATGCTGAGTCTCCAGATCCTATTCTTGGAATTGGAAGAGTTGAAATAAAGAAAAATGAAGTACTTATAAACTCGCTAAATCAAAAGTTAATTGCTGCAAAAGAAATAAATAATAAGGACACTATTGAAAAAATTGAAAAAGAAATCATTAACCCAGCGAATTTCAACTTTTCTTTAATAAACTACCATTATGAGTTTATTAAGTCAGACATTGAGCCTTCAATCGATGAGTTAAGAAGCAAAACAACCGATTCATTTTCAAATAAAAACATTGTTGGAGCGGTGCCTGGTTTTTTTATTAGAGCACTCAATAACAAAGGAAGAATAATTGCTTCAAGTTATATGGAGTTCTTTGCAAAATATAATAATTTAGAGGAGCGATATCAGACTTTTTTTGAAATGACGAATCATTTCATAAACATAGTTATTCCTACTCTAAAGTTTGATTACTTTAGCAGTGAAATTCAATCATTAGAAGTTTGCCCTCTCTCAAAAATCATTACGGGAAAGCTGGGCAAAAAGCATTTTGGACAAAAATACAAATACGACTTCCTGAGAAGAATGTTTTACTCTAATAATGCTAATCATGCGATTGAAATTTCTGAACCTATTTTAACTAAAATATCAGCAAAGATAACTGCATATGACGACAAATCTTTACTCTCCAGGGTTTATACAACTTCTCACTCACTTGGAAGCCCTAAGAGACTAGATATAAAAGGCCGGTTCTCAGGAATCTTCGAAGATGAGGATGCTAAATTATCTCAATTCCCTATTTCTGATGAAAACATAAATCCTAAGCCTATTGGGGTTTCTTATAATCGTCTTCCATTGAGGTCATCATGGATAATTAATGGTGATTCTGCACCTACTATATCTTGTGTGAGCGACACTGAAATAAAACAGCCATTAATAGATAATATGCCGTTAGTACAACAAGATACCAATAGCGATCATGAAGAAATTCACATTAAAAAAGATGAGTCTTTGGTAACCGAGATAGCTGCAGGTGAAAAATTTGAATCTTCTGAAAAACCTAATAACCCCATAAAAGAGAGTAGTGAAGACAACTTAGAAAACATTCAGAAAGAGCGTGAAGATATTGACTTAACACATTCTGAACTCTTGAATGGATCTGAAGTTGATAGTGCCCTCGAACATATTGCACAGGACATTATTGAGAATCCAGAGACGCAGGTAAAAGATGAGGTGAGACCTGAAATAGAACATACTCAAAATACGAACCTAGATTTTGAGTTAGATACTGGGCCTTTAGATGATTTTGAAGATATGATGAGTGATCACTTTAATCAAGTCGAAATAGTACCTCTCAAAGACGAAAGCAAGTTGGACTCTAATGTTGACTTCAATATAAATAGAAATCTAGCTAAGAAGGACCAAAGCTCTGAAACACTACCTACTGACAAAGTGAATAAGAGCGAATTTCCTAAGCGATGGGAGCCAAGTAATCTAAATGATGAGAATAAATTAGATACAGCAGAACAGGAGCCAGTGACCAGAGATGTCGAGATTAAGGCGCCTGAAGCTAAGAAACAATTAACAGGCATGGCTGCATTCATGCAACGGAAAAAGATAGCTCAGAAACAGCCTTAAATAGAGGCTGTTTCGTTAACCGTTATTATTATTAACAAGGCTTCCATTAAATCTTCTAGCTGCTGGCAATGTATCTCTCTTGCCCTCTTCAATTTGAGCGGATATGCGTTTTAATCCAAGTTGCTTTTGCATTGATAGCTTTATTTCACTAGCAAGTTTTTTCTTCGCAGTGATTGTGTAGCAATTTTTGTTGGCATATGGGACAGATGGTATATGGCCGCTCTTCACAAGCAATCCAAGAGCCTCCCTGATATCTCTTCTCTTTTGAGCCATCGTTAATTGGCTTTTTCCAAATGAAGCCATTATCTTTTCTGTCTCAATCTTATATGTAGCCCCTTCATAAGAATTCCTCCAGTTCCAACACAAGTAGCTGTGAAGAAACCTAGCTAAAGCACCCTTATGGCTAAGCACAGAGTCGAAACTGTACTGTTGATAGTTCAGCTTAAAAATTTGCTCAACTACGTAGTCACTAAAGCTAATGAAGCATCTATCTTTAGCTCGACCTGTACCAGTTGTCTCTAAGGCAGCATCTGCTATTACATCATTAGTGATAGTAATGCTTTTACCATTTTTGCTTTGAGATATCCTGTTTTTACTATCCCTAAGCACAATTAAAGATTCTCTAATTACATCATAAGGTTTTGTCTTTCCGATTTTCTTGAGCTCTTCTCGTATTTGATACAATGAGAAGTAAACGCCGTATCTAGGAGAACTGCCTGGAATCGCTTTTTTTTCTAAACCATTGTTAGATGCGATCATAAACAAGACTCTTTCAATTACTTCTTCCCTATCACCTGGGTACATTAAGTAACTTACCGTTTTTTCACCCTCTTTTCTCATTATGGTTGCAGGGTGAATCTCACATACAAGATCGTTTCCGTTAACCTTGTATTCATTCTTACAAATAATCTCTTGATCAACTTTCACATCGGAAGCGAGCAAAGGTGGATTCTTACCTCGTATATAGCGAGGGACCATATCAATGTCCCCTATTGCATTCGAGTATCTTTGTATGCTGTTTTCTTCTTGCGCCTCATCGACAAGACTGAACAAGTCCATCTGTAAGGCTTCTCTTTCTTTATCGGTCAGTTGAATGATGTATGAGCTGTGTTCAGTGCTACTGCTTACTTCACTGGTAGTTGTTCCATCATTATTTTTATGAGCATTATCTTTTTCAACATACTTTTTTTTATCAAAATTAGATTCATCATCGCTAAATCTAAATTCATCTCCGTTATCTGAAAAATCTATGTGTTCACTCATTTGATTGATTCCTACCAGTTAATATCTTGTTGAGGTTATCCCATTGTGATGAATAGATCTATTGTCGAATAGTCCCTTTTACTGATCTTATTAGTACCTTTTAACGATCTTTATCAAAATAAAGGATCTTGATGACCTTTCGGTTTTTTCATTAGTACCTAATTTGCACATACTTTCTGATTCAATACTTAAAATCTGATTCTGTATCGTGTATTGCGATACGATTTTTAGTGCAAATTGAACTGTTAAATAATACTGCCTATTTAGAGCATAGTTTTTTTAAGCCATTGATTTTTATATTGAAATATTTATGTCGACCGTTCAGCTTATTAATACCTAATTTGGACAAACTTTATTTGTTAAATAGCTCTGCTATTTTTGTTTATATCCAGGTCTCTTTGGCCTTCTTCTTTGCCTTGATTTACTTATGTTCTCTTTAGTGTTTCACTTTTTTTCAAGCAAAATTAAATTAGATCCTTGAATAACACCTAAATTTCACAAGCTATTTGAGGATCATGTTATTTACTACCTAAATTGCACAAACTTTTTGGTACTTATTATTTTTTACTACCCAATTAGCACAAACTATCTTTGTCATTTATTACTTTTACTACCTAATTTGCACAAACCAATATTTAAATTCATTAATTTTACTGCCTAATTAGCGCAAACTATTATTTAAATTCATTAGTTTTACTGCCTAACTTGCGCAAACTACTATATAAACTCATTAATTTTACTACCTAACTTGCACAAAGTATTAACGCCTAAGTAACTTTTACCAATTTTTCTTTGGTTTATTAAGTAATTGCAATTTAGTACCTAATTAGCACAAAACCCTTATCTTAATTGATTCAATAGCACCTAAAATGCACAAACTAACTTATTAACGCTTAATCTTAGTACCCAATTAGCCCAAAGTTATCTCCTGATTACCGATTTTGGTGCCTAATTAGCACAACATTTTCCATAAATTCGTTTTAATAGTGCCCAAAATGCACAAACCTATTTAATAAATTTAAAATAGTACCTAATGAGCACAACTTTTTTACAATAAGTCAGTTTTTAATACCTAAAAAGCACAAACTGGACTCATTCTCTTTTTTTTTAACACTTAAATAATGAAAAATTCAGTTAAAACTATTCTATTAGTACCTAAAGTGCACAAAGTTTTAGCATCTAACGTACTTTGTTGAAATTTAAACCGGTTCACTTTGTCATTAGTACCTAAATTGCGCATAACTCGATCTTTTATTTAGTACTAAATACTACCTATATTGCGCATTCTTTAAGTTTAATTGTTTTAATACAGTAACTTAAGCATTAAATTGATTTTTTTGTTCATTAAAAGTGTTTTATTCTAAATGACCTTTTTTAGTGCCTAATTTGCGCATCATTTGTTTTTCTCTTTGTTGAATAGCACCTAAAATGCCCAAACCTAACAAAATTCCATTCATTGGAGCGTTACTTTTTTAGAACCTAATTTGCGCAAAGCTAGTTAACTGACTGTAATTTGTTGTTGCAGCTATTAATTTTTTGTATGCTCTTAATTTCAGGTGTTTTATAAAATAATAAATAGTTTTTTATTATTTTAAGGAAAAGACGTTTTTAGGATTTAGATAGGAAATAAAGGGAAATAAGGATAGGAGAACTATTTTATATTCAATAATAACAGTGTCTTATATGCAATTTTGGATCATGTTAGGATCTATTACGGATCAACTTAGGCACTAAAACGGATCGTTATCAGGAACTATAGTTGGGGCAAATTAGGAACTATTAACGAACATTAAAAGGTACTATTCAAAAATTCCATTCACAAGTTATCCACAAAACTATTAACAAATAGGTCGTTTGCGATCAAAAACAGGTACTAATAATAAGCTAAATATTTAACTTCATCCACAAAGCCTATTTTTAATTTTGGAACTTTGTGCATTTTAGGTATCAATAGATCAATAAAGGTGACTAATAAGATCAATATTAGGATCTATTGAAAATGACTTATCAACAAGTAAATACTGTAAAAAACATAACATTTCTTTATTTAATAACTTCTTGTTGAATGATTACTTTTAACATAATTAATAGAATCAAGGGGCATTATGTTTTGATAGTTTGAGTTCCAACTACCAAAACAATGATTGGTTAAAGCTAATTAACAGTTAACATGTTGGGCCACTTGGTTCATAACTTCTTTTGAATTTATTTACTAACCCGAACATTTCAACATTAGTGTTCGCACTAAATTGATATGAGGTCCATTCATTATTAATTTCTGTTAGAAGTTTTTTAGAGTTAACCAAATCAAAATGGTCACATGGTTCAATCTCGAAGTCTCTCGCTTCTTTTTCGTACTGCTTAATACTATCGAACAGAAACTTTTCAGTTTTTGCTTGTTCTAGAGTTCTAATTCTTCCAACTAGGAAAGATTTATTAGTTGATGGCCAAAATACTGCTGTAGTCATAAGTCCCGCATCTTCAGTGTTTTCACAAAATTTTGCAGGGCCTTTTCCTTTAGCAGGAACAAATACACCTGAGATGCCGTCTTTGTTGTTAGATTCTTTACCTGGTTCAATTAAACTAAAAGTAGCATTATAACCAGTAGGTGTCTTTTCATTTTTTTGATCAAATACAAGTATCTTTAACTCTTTTATTTTCTTCTCAATAGGAATACTAATGTCACCAATTTTGAGGTTTCCGTGCTCATCTTTACCATGAACCAACAATGTGCCATCTAGATGTTGCCCCACCTTAATTCTGGTTTTATTCATTCCCAATCTAGAAATCATATATTCATCTTTAGGTCGTGTTTTTTTAGCGGTCATACTGTGATCTATATTTTGTCCCTTTAAAATTGTATGTGGACCAACAGTTACGTTCCCATAAAGGTCTAGCCCTACTTCCCCCACTTCTCGTACTTTTTGGCCAAGCCTGACCCTAATAACAGAAGTATCGGCTCTCGTTACGTCATATAGTTCATCATCAACTTTTGTTGCACACCAATTTTTTAATATTTCTCCTTCATGCTGCACTCCATACTCAGCATGAAAAGCTTTTGATAATAATGTAACTTTACTCTTAGTCATATTTATAAAAACCTCTTATGTTTCCTAATATTTGGATCTGACAACTAAAGACCAATTAAAGAAAGATGGCTTGCTCAATTTGCAACCAAATAATTTTGACATTATTACGTATGTAGTCATATTAAGTTTTTGAGCTGATATCATTCTTAATATTTTGTTTTTCTGCCTTAGGTAATTGTCTATAGCTATATCTAAATTTATTTTACACTTATTAGATTACAAATTATATAAAAAAGGGAACGAGCTTGGTACGTATGAGCAACTTTTAAACTTGACTTTAATCTTTATATTTAGCATATTAAGTTAAATTTTATAAACAAGGCTTTTGTTAAATGGACCAAATTAAAGAAACAAACTTACTCAAAAAAGCAGTTAAAGTGATTTTAATTGCATCTATCCCATTGTTAGTTATCTTGGATTTTGCATGGGTTACTTACGTCAGCACTCCTCCCAAATCACTTCAAGTGTCTGAGATATTGGAAAATGAAGGTGTGAGTAATGCAAATGACATTATTGGTGAAGCAACGACTTCTGCATTTATATATACTGTTGACGCAATTCTGAATAAGGACGGTGGCTATACTGCTAACGACTTACTGGTTAAGGCTGGCAACTTTGACAACATGCCATCATTTGAAAGAGGTGTTGTCGCACAGGCAAGAGAAATCGGTTATGCGCTTAGAGACAGATTCTCTCGCGGAAACTCCAATGACCGAGCTAATCCTGACCTGACGCAGATGCAGCCACTAATTAATTTCTCTGACGAAGCATGGTACCCGATTGCTGATAGTGAAATGAATTATAAAAAAGCAGTTAAGCATGCTAGAAATTACCTTAAGGACATTACCACTCCTCAAGAAAACAAGGCTAAGTTTTTTGCTAGAGCCGATTCCCTAGAGAAATACTTTGATAAAGTATCACAAAGACTGGGTGATCTAACTCAGCAACTTAGTGCAAGCTCAGGTGATGTTAGAGAAAATACTGACTTAGCAAATGATGCAAGTGCATCACAGTCAAGCGCTTCTCAAAGCGTTGTATACGCTAAGACACCATGGTTAGAAATTGATAACGTTTTCTGGAAAGCTAAGGGTGAAGCATGGGCACTTATTCATTACATGCGCGGCATTCAGATTGATTTTGAATCAGTACTAAATGATAAGAATGCAATGCCAACAGTAAAACAAATTATTAGAGAGCTAGAGAAAACACAGCTAGATTTCACATCATTTGTTGTTCTTAATGGCAATGGTAGAGGTGTAACAGCAAACTACTCTTTGTACTTATCTAACAGTATTTCTAGAGCTAAGTCTTCAATTCAAGAGCTTCAAAAAATATTAAATAACGGTTAGTGGTCATCAATTGAAGTAGCCTCATAGATGGCTACTTCAATTAAGCTTACACTTCAGTAATTTTCAACTGAATTATTTCAAGTAGCTCATTAATTAATTCATCGTTCAGGCTCTTATTTAATTTAAGAGTTCTTTTTTTGTAATCAAATGTACCAACTGCCTTACCGTCTATATCAGTGATTTCTTTTGATTCGTTCTGCTCACTTAGCTCTTCTTTAACACCGGTTACACTGCTAACTTTCTCTTTAATAAGTGAGGCCAAAGTCAATATTGGAACTTCTCTTCCTATTCCAGCAAGAAACTTAGCTCTTTCGTTAACGTCTAGCTCCTCATTAAGGCTACTAACTTGATTTAAAAGTTTTTTGACCTGAGCTATGGTAATGCTTTTCGAGTCCTCTATAAGCTCTCTAATCTCTTTGCTTACCTTTGCTGGAAGCACTAGATCATAAGAGTGACTTCTAGATAAGTTAGAGCCATGACCACTATTAAAAATCTTAATTGCTTTTGTTTTGTTTCCAACCACATCAATCAATTCTTGTATCTGATCAGCCCTTTCAAATACGGTAAAAGGCTCTCTTCCCTCATTTTCATGTGAGGCTAAGACTACAGAATCTTCATATGACGCTTCAATAAGCATGCAGTAAGACTGTGTTTTTGCCAGTCTGCTTGCAAGTGTTCTTCTCTTGCCGGTTATTGCTTGGTATTTAAACTTTGAATTAGGGTCTGGGTGAACTCTAATATAGTAAGGTTCGCTATTTCCGTTTGACTCAATAATTAAAGGCACTAAGCTTTTAACTTTTTTTTCTGTAACATTTCTTTTATTGCCAGAAAAATCAATTGAAATAGTATTTGGATCAACTATTACTAAATTTGATTTAGTTTTAGCGCCAGAACTTAACTCTATTTCCAAGCCTTGTTTTACTGGCTTATTATCGTCAAAAGACACTGCTTCTTGCTCAAGTTTCACTGAGCTTGGAGCTTCTGCAGAAACACCTCTATTAACTGCCTCTAATGCACTTGAGGCAAACCCAGCAGGAATTTCACATCTTTCTTTGCTTTGAGGAGCGTCTGTACCAGCACCCATATTCATGTTGATTGTGGTCGATGAAACACCAGTCTTTTTCTTTAGCATGATTTATCCCCTTAATTATTAATCTACAATGCTTTGATCATTAATAATTTTCACTAAGCTCTCATCTGGCTCCTGCCCTCTTTCCCATCTAGGCTTCTTCTCATTTAACAGCTCACTTATTAGTACAGAATACATAGCTCTTGCTGCTTTATATTTCTTGTCATCAAATACAGAAAGAAATTCATTTTGCGCATTAGTAACTGCTGACACACTATTAAGGGTATTAACAGAAAATGAGAACTGCTTTGACAAGTTAAGAGCATAAAACTTTTTAAGTGGCTTTAGGTCAGGCCTTTTTTGAGCATCGAACCTATTTACAACCAATAAACAATCTATTGTAAAATCTTCATAGCCAAGTGCGATCATTTCTTCAAGCGCTGTTAGCTTACTTGATAATGCAAGGTTCGCATCATATGAAACTCGGCCCGGCTCGGTCAAAATTAACACTTTATCCGCTGCTATTGCTGCTGATTGGAAAGCAGTATTACTAAACCCTGGAGTATCGATTATAATGTAATCATACCCATCTTCTTTAAGGCTCTTTATTTGACTATTTAATTTCTGGTTTGGTGGAATAACAATGCACTGTATATAAGGAAGTTGTTCTTCATATGCATTTTGTCTTGCAAGAAAGAATTTTTGAGAGCTAAGTCGCCCCTCGTGAACAATTCCATTTTCTGTGTAGTTTGCATCTGTATCTATTACTACTACTTTTTTACCTTCATTTGCAAAACATCCTGCTAAATTCATGCACGTTGTAGATTTTCCTACTCCGCCTTTATTTGCACCAACCAAAATTACCTTTGCCATCACATGCTCCTATTGTTTTCAACAATATATAATAGAGATTTAAAGCATGTCAATTCATAAGTGATTAATTATTAGTTTTTGTTAATAAAACACTAAAAAGAGCCCTTTTATGGGCTATATTTTCTTTTTTTTATATAGTTTGATTAATATGTTCTATTTTTCATTTTTATAATATTAAATTTAGAATGAAAACCTACTGATTATTAGCTATCAATAAGCATATGTTTCCTAACTTTTAACACTCGCCTTTCCGACAATTCTTGACCTGGTGTTTTAATCACGCGGCGCAATTATAGATATTGAATAAAACAAAGTGTCGGTGTTCCGACAACTTTACTTTAATGAATCAATTCAAAGCAGACAATTCTACAAATTGATTGTGCTAAATAGTGTCGGATTTCCGACAACTCTTGACCTGGTGTTTTAATCACGCGGTGCAATTACAGATATTGGATAAAACAAAGTGTCGGTGTTCCGAGAACTCTTATCCAGGTAATCTAATCTCGCGGTGTTATTACAGATATTGAATAAAGCAAAGTGTCGGATTACCGACAATTCCGCTACTATTTAGAATCTCATTTAAATCTTTCTACTCCCCTTACCAGTCTAAGCAAAAAAAATATCGATACCATTACCTTGCTTAATCAATTCAAAGAAGCGAATCCTATATGTAAATCCTGCCAGTGTTCCGATAACTTTTTCTTTGTTGGGTAAATTCAAAGAAGTGAATTAAACATAACCTAATAGACTAAATAGTGTCGGTGTTCCGACAACTTTCCATTAGTGGTTCAATTCGTAGCTGTTATTTTTATTAAATTGACTGTGCCAAATAGTGTCGGCGTTCCGACAGTTTTTCATTAGTGATTCAATTCGTAGTAGTTAATTTCACAAATTGATTGCGCTAAATAGTGTCGGTGTTCCGACAACTTTTCTTTACAGGAACAATTCAAAGCAGTGAATCTAATAAAATAGAATGGCATAAATAGTGTCGGCGTTCCGACAGTTTTTCATTAGTGATTCAATTCGTAGTCGTTAATTTCACAAATTGATTGCGCTAAACAGTGTCGGTGTTCCGACAACTTTTCTTTAATGAGTCAATTTGTAGCAGTTGATTTAACAAACTGATTGCACTAAATAGCGTCGGCTTTCCGACAACTCTTGGCCAGGCATTTAAATTTCGTGGTGCTATTAAATATATTGGATAAGACAAAGTGTCGGAGGACCGACAATCCCGCTATTATTTAAACTATCATTGAAATCAACTCACCCCCCTCCCCTTCTCTGTGTAAGTTAAAAAACATATCGATAGCTTTACCTGAGTGAATCAATTCAAAGTAGTAAATTAAATAAAATAGTATCGCATAAATAGTGTCGGTGTTCCGACAACTTTTCTTTATTGGATCAACTAAGAGCAGTTAATTAAACGAAATAGAACGGTCTAAATAGTGTCGGCTTTCCGACAGTTTTTCATTAGCTATTCAATTCGGAGTCGTTAATTTCACAAATTGATTGCGCAAAATAGTGTCGGCGTTCCGACAACTTTTCTTTATTGGTTCAACTAAGAGCAGTGAATTAAATGAAATAGGACGGTCTAAATAGTGTCGGTGTTCCGACAACTTTCCATCAGTGGCTCAATTCGTAGCTGTTACTTTTTTAAATTGGTTGTGCCAAATAGTGTCGGCGTTCCGACAACTTTTCTTTATTGGTTCAACTAAGAGCAGTGAATTAAATGAAATAGGACGATCTAAATAGTGTCGGTGTTCCGACAACTTTCCATCAGTGGCTCAATTCGTAGCTGTTACTTTTTTAAATTGGCTGTGCCAAATAGTGTCGGCGTTCCGACAGTTTTTCATTAGTGATTCAATTCGTAGTCGTTAATTTCACAAATTGATTGAGCAAAATGGTGTCGCGTTCCGACAATTATTCTTTATTGGATCAACTCAAAGTAGAGAATTAAATATAATAGAATGGCATAAATAGTGTCGGTGTTCCGACAACTTTTCTTTACAGGAACAATTCAAAGCAGTGAATCTAATAAAATAGAATAGCCTAAATAGTGTCGGCGTTCCGACAGTTTTTCATTAGTGATTCAATTCGTAGTCGTTAATTTCACAAATTAATTGTGCAAAATAGTGTCGCGTTCCGACAACTATTCTTTATTGGATTAACTCATAGTAGTGAATTAAATATAATAGAATGGCATAAATAGTGTAAGTGTTCCGACAACTTTTATTTAATCAGTCAAATCAAAGCAGACAATTGGACAAATTGATTGCGCTAAATATTGTCGGTTTTCCGACAACTTTCCATTAGTGGTTCAATTCGTAGCTGTTACTTTTATTAAATTGGCTGTGCCAAATAGTGTCGGCGTTCCGACAACTTTTCTTTAT